>NZ_JBHUCX010000018.1:0-166188 GCF_042678105.1 Alicyclobacillus fodiniaquatilis | reverse complement strand
AACATGGTACTTGCAGTCAAATGTGACATTTCGATTCGACTCGACGTCTCTACTCATTGCGATCACCCAAGAACATCTTACCAAAACAAGTTAGATACGACTATTTCATCTAACGTTTAGTTGATCGTTAAAAGACATTTCCGCCTAATGGCGAGCGCCTTATATCCCCATAGCTAAAGCAAGGGGTTTTACAATAGGCTCTTATCACTAAAATTCCCCCTATCCTTCCAATCGTGATTTATCTAAGTTATACCAAAAATTGCAAGTAAAGAAATGGAGTTTCCTTACTGTTTACACAATAGTGAGCAAATAACTATCCCAAGGCCGCATAGTTTGGCATAACAGCGCGAAGCTTATTTCACCACCACAATAAGGGAGCCTACTTGTGTGTAAATAAACCCCAAAAACATTACAGTATTTTCTCGCTTGGCGGTCTGCTCAATCGGGTGTCAGGTCTATAATATTTTGTTACCCAATGATGTAAAGACTTTTCTTTGAAATCAAGACGTTCATACAATTTTTTCGCAGGATTACCTTTGACAACCCCAAGCTTTACGACTTTTTCGCCGCGACGCATGATTTCATTTACAAGAAAGGAAACAAAAGCTCTGCCGTATCCACGCCCTTGTAGATCTGGACGAACAGACACATGACTTAACTCACTGCCGTCAATTATTCCGACTGCCACGATTTCACCATCGTTAAGCATCACAAATCTATTGTTTTGGTCCTCCACAAACCGCTTCCTCTCCCTTTCGTTAGGAGGAAAATAGTATGTCGGAAGCATCCCCACGCGCTCATGCATTTTGTAAAAAGATATTTCCCAAATGTTATGGCATATCAGATAATCATCATCTTCATATTGCCTGACAGAAATATTTCTTTCAGGCAGACGTCCACCTTCGCGCTCCATGATGTAAGATGAATAACTGATATAACAACCATTCTTATATAAAAATTGCAGAGAAGAACGATCCCCATCTAAACACAAACCAAGCATACGCTCTACTGCCTCATTTTTGGAAAGTAATTGATCCGCTTTTGCCATCAGTGCGGTACCGATTCCCAATCTTCTGTACTCCTTGCTGACAAATATCGTCGTTATAGTTTGTCTCTTAAAATCATTAAATGAAAGAAACCCTACCGTGACGCCGTTGTAACGAGCAACAAATGTACTGCTATGAAAAGTTTTGTCGCTCTGTTGAAACATTTCATCAAACTGTTCGTTTCCGCACAACATGGCACTGATCGCAGCTTTATCTCTCTCGGCTTTGTAAGGGGATATTATCAGATTTTCCATTGTCATACTCCCGTCGAAATACATTTGTAATATTTCAATATGTTATCCTGACCTCTTACGCAATAGTACCAAACCATATTCCCAAGACGACTCGGTTTTGGCATTCTTGTGTAAAAGCTTGGCAGAGTGGTACATGAAAAGCCGCGCCCCGAGGAGGCCGTGTTGATATGAAGTAAGTGGCGAAATACAGCCCGTGTGGGCTTCGCAGTCGCTAATGACAGTACGCGTTAATTACCATTCCATACGTTCCACGTAATGAAGTAATTTGGACAATATGGTGACGTATCCACCAGCCCATTGTTCAAAACATGAGATTAATCAAGCAACAAAGTATGTTACGACTGACGGAGGGTATCACTGATCAAAAAAAACAGTCGTTTGTTCTCAATAGCTACCTGACGGTCAACATCTACTAGGTTAGCTTTAATCTTTAGACTGACCGACAAAAGAGGAATTTCATATTTTTTCTAGTTGGCAGTTTGAAGGATATTCCATAAAAAAACCGAATGACTGGATATACAATCGGTCGAAGGATGTGGAAGTTGTGAAACCGGAAATAAAAGTTTCATTCGTAGTCGTATTCGCTATATTGGTGGCTTCAATCGTTACAAACATTTATCAATATAGGACTGCACATACTGTAGGCTACGCATCCCATATCACAATTAATGGTGTTCCCGCCCCAGATAAAATTGTTTGGAATGGTCATACGTATTGGACTGAAGGAGCAGCAAATCAAGCACTTGTTCAACTGAAGTGGTTGGGTACTGTGATTGTCGGAAACAAGAACATAAACATATTCGCACAGGTTGGGCAATCGACTTCCCCAAAACAAATTTTTTACATCATGGGCAACCGCCTCGCAACTGCAGTTTCCCACCCTGGAGTTGGACAATAACTCACTCGCTCTTGAGCCAAAATACTTGTATTACAACAGCCTTGTGTGGACTAGAACCAAACATCATCCCCCTTAATTTTACCAGAAACATGCTTTCAAAGTCACCCGAATCACTGAAAACTACAAGCCTGCTAACCATATCTGACATTTGACATCCTCAAATACAAAAGAAGCAAATGCGCTTCTGCTTCTGGTTTATCTATTACTTATACGCAATGATGACACCAAATCGTCTGCAGTAATTGAATACCCATAAAACTTCTCGATTGTTTCAATGGCAACCTTCGTCCTCCAAAGACCAGGTAACGTTTCAGCAGATTCGTAAGTAGTTGTGCAATCACGCACGATGTTGGTCATGTAGCCATACTGGTTCATGTTCCGAATCCCATACCTGCTGTTCTGTATGCACTCTTCAGCCTCGAATCCCATGTAGAACAGCACCTTTATCCTTGTTTCAGTGAGTAGCCTGTGAAATTGCTCCTTTGAATACACCAATAAATCTCCATCAACTGGAGTAACTGACTGTGGAATCTTGATTTGTTCATACACATTGCCCTGCATTTCTGACCATTCCACATTGAAAACGTCATCTGAGTGTTGCTTCTTCCATCTTTGAACCCAATCTGAAGGAGGATAACTATTCCGACTTGCGATTGTGGTTGGACTAGACTGTACATCTTCTCTGTCTAACCTTTCTCGCTCGATCACTGTTGTAGACAAACTCCACTGTGGAAAATTCCTTAAGAACAATGGATGATTGCAATGGAATATCCGGACACCAAGTTGCCTCAATTCGTTTACTACAGGTGCAATCTTTTCTTCAATGATGGCACGTTTGCGTTGCGCATGCGATACGCCACGCTCCAAACTCAGTTCAAACCCAAGAGAATTTAAAAGAGGGCCGTCATCATATCCGAAATTCCAAAGGTCAACAAGTGCAATTCCAATATCGCTTACATTAAAGGAATATTGGGTACTGCAACGCACAAAACTTGATTCAGTAAATGGAACATCTGGCTTTGGACTCCTTGGTGTGTATTCCAGGTTGAGAGTAATCGCCATATTCACCACCCCACCATAAACTCACAATGTTTTCCTTCATCGATTCTATCATGTAACAAAGCCAATAACTAACCGGTCGCCCCGGTGATCTCGTCGTAAAAAGCTCTATCCGTTTTCGCTGAGTAGGGTCAGATTTTATCCATTTTGTATGACGTGTGTCAAAAGGGACTTCAAGGAATTATTTACCATGTTTTAGTATGTATAAAATAAAGAAATGAAGCTAACGTTCATCCTCCGCATTCGTATCCATCGACGACATTAGAAGATCCGGAAAATGTCATCAACAATGTCTTCGCCAATTGCAAAGCCAGCACCCATCTCGGCGGACTGAACAAGGGTATTCCAAAAAACCACCACGTTGTCCACCTTAGATGCAATTGCCGTAGCATGAGTTTCCAAGGATGTCTGTTACATTTATTTTGCAGACATCCCGGAGCGTTGAATAAATACTTTCACATGTGATTGAAATGGCGTTTTAGAAAATTGATCATCCCATTTGTCGTGCGAATTTTTCATTTTATTCTTCCAGTATCTCGGCTCTTGCCCTCGTACAATTTCTCCAAATCCAAATGGATCTGCATGAAGACCTTGCAGTTTTCTGATCAACTTCATTTGGCCGTTCGTAAGTGTTTCCGATGCTTCATTTGCAATTTGATCAATTACTTCTCTTTTATCAAGCGATTTAGTTCCTGTCTTTTCCTCAATTTTAGACGGTACAACAGTATATGCATTAAATGATGGGTGACCATTCACAAATTTACATCTAATATCTGTCTTGCGATTTAATGCTTTGAAAATCACACTGTGTTTTGGATCTCCTGGTATGGGGAGTGCAACACCATATCCGGATTTGTGCATATTTCTAATCTCCAAAAATATCCCCGTTTCAATCGCGTCAAGCATACCAACCATCTTTTCTCCTCGAAAAACAGCAACTCCCTCCGTTTCGATTTGATCTCGCGCCGACCCAATCACTTTAATTAATGGAAGAACCGGATCCATCCCCTTTGCTGACAAGGCCGACCAATAATTCCCCAAAAACACATTTGGCATTTTACCAAGTTCTACTGCATGTTCCATCGTACTCACCAAGTACAACGTTGGAACCCGTTCCAATTTTGGAGCTGCTTCCATCGCTTCATCTGCATTTCCATCAGATATAAGCAACCAACAAAGCCGCCTTATTTCCGCATTTCTACGAAAAAAATCCTGAGTGTCTTTCAGCCCAACAGATCTTGCAATTTTCTGATTGACCGTGATCACTCGTAATTGACCAAGAAAAATCTTGTCAGCCAATTGCTGTTGCATCTTATTCATCGCGTCATCAATTGTTTTACCTGTTGTGCTGACCACCCAAACTGGGCGTTGTGTGGCGCCTCCTCCGCTACTCCCTATAGGTCCCAAAGGAATACGCCCAGGTATCGCAATTTGGGCAGTGAGCCGATAACCAGTTGAATCACTTTTTGCATAAGGCCCTGTTATCCCCGCTGGCGCTTCACCGCCTATTGGGTCAATGGATAATCCAAGAATGGTACCTCTATCCTCAATCTCTATGCGATCCCAGCATCCTGTGAGGAGAGAGAAAGTAATGATGCAAATACATACAAAAACCCATTTTCGTTTGATTGTATCCAACCATTTGAAGCATAACAAATTATCGTTCCCCATTTGGATTTTTTTGTTTCTGAACAAACTCCAGATTATAAATATATAATGACACACATATACAAAATAATACTTATTAAATAAACCATTTACACACAGTGACAAACCCAGAATAACGACTGTTCCAAATCCCGTATCGTTAATCCCCAATAACAAGTTTTGTTCTTTTGATCATCTTCGTGCGCTTCATTTTGCTTGTACTTTAAGAATGAGTGACAGCATGGAGACTTGAAATTATACTTTCCCTTGGGTAATTGTTAACGTATTGTCATCTGGATTGAGTGTCAACTTTAACCGATTGTCGATAAAGAACCGAAGTCCAAACAACCCTTCTCTTGAGAATAACCGAGCTATAATACATGGAACATCTTGATATTTATGTTTACCTATCTTCAAATTACATTTAGACCGGTATGCTGTTGTAACGCCCCCAACACCCCTAATTTTTATAAACCCGAGATTCGGAAGTCCCAATCGCTCTGCCATTTTGTGATTTATTATAAGTTCACATGCCCCTGTATCCATGGCTACCCGCTCTAACCTCGTGCCATTAACGATGATAGGGAATAAAAAAGCATTGTTAACAACTTTTCCATGTAATACAGCAACAGGTTTTGGCAAAGCATCTCCCCCAAACGTATCAGCCTGATCGTCAATTACACTGTATTCCAATGTCCAGGACGAACTCACGGCAAGGGTCCCTTGTTTAAGAATTTAATTCCTGATTCATCTCCTTAATGAAAATGACTAATCATGGCGATAACCGTTCCGACCGCTTCGGCGATGATGGCACCAGAAACTGTACGCCACAGCCAAGTATGCGATTGTTCCAGCTTGCCCAGTCGGCGCTCATTTTGCAGACTGTCTAATTGGCCGCGAACAAAAATCAAATCACCTGTGTGCAGCATGGCATCACTCCTCGTGGGAATAAAAAATGCGCCTTTGCGTATCGACTGATTTCCCATCGGTGAAACTTCATATGAGGAGGTGAAGAACTTGTACCGATTAACGATTGCGGTCTACTCAGCAGCTAAATGGTGGTTCGATAGTGTCGCACAATCCGAAGATTTTGAGTTTAACTCGTTGATGATGCACTAGACGCGCGAGTTGGGGCGTATAACTTCCAGCCGCCATATGACGCGAGTTGACGGAATAAAAGTTTGCGCCCCAAAATGAACGCACGAAGTTGTTTCTTTTATGCCTAAGTGTGGCATCACTTCTTTCGCGGGCATGAAAAAAGCCCCCCGAAGGGTGCTTGTGAAATGTAAACTCATCAAATTAGAAGACCACCGACAAATAAAAGTGCATCAATATCTTGGTCAGTGTCATTCTGGACAACAACCGACAATTCACCAAAATTCAACTGCACCCCGACAATGTATAACTGTGATCCAAGGGTAATATATAATGCGCAGCTGTATTGGCGATCCCAATGCTTAAGCCTGCGATGTTCCACGTATCCGAGTTCCATGATTTACGACATACACACGCAAGCATGTTGTTATCTCAAGAACGCGAATCCAAAAATCGTCTCGGTAGAAAATCGGAGAAGTCACAAAGACGCGGTTTCCAGTAATTAACCAGAAACCGCGTCTTACAAAGGTTTTCACTTGGAGGCACCAGCCGGATTCGAACCGGCGGTAAAGGTTTTGCAGACCTCCCTATCCAGTCGATTGTGTATGATTCCGTATGCTTTAGAACCGAAAAAGCCGCGCCACGTCTATATTTTTTGGTGATGGTGTCGAATGCGTCGAATCAGTATTCTGCTCTGGGATTAGAAAAAGGATTAGAAGATGGATTAGAAAGTCCCAACCTCTCCAGCGAAAGGAGGGGGTATTCGTGTTTGTGATTAAATGTTGCAATTGCGGTCGCACAGTCGAATGGAAAACAGGCAGCCGAGTCGGTCGCATGGCAATCGAAATCTCCGGTTCTGTGGTCATCTGCGCCTGCGGTCACGGTATCGCCGAGGACGCGGGCCATGATGCTTTGCGTGAGTTCAACGTCCCGGACGTAGTACCATCCGGGGAGGGTAACGACGAATGACGACGCCACAACCCGGCGACCACGTTCGCGTCGTTGTTCGCTCCTTCTTATATTGCAACCCGAGGGAATCACCCATCGAGTGGACAGGCTCTGTAGCAGAAGTCGCGGCTCATGGAATCTGGATTGCACCGGATGGAGAGAATTGGGAAGAGTTCATTGCATTTTGCGAAGTTGAGGATGTTCAATTGCTTTGAACCAAAGAAGAGGAACAATATTCCACCGAACACGGAAGACAGGCCGCCACATTGGGCCTGTCTTCGATTTTTCGACCCATTGACGATACATTGTCCCAAAACGACCCTCAACATCCCAGAACGCCCGTTAAACGCCGCAGGCGTGGTGGCTGTTTGGAATGGCGCGTGGGAGGGGTGTTCCAGCCCACCTATTGTCATACCTCCGCCCGATGTGTGAAACACACCAACACACGGAGGTATCCCCCATGCGACTATCCGAGGCATCTGCCACATATCTCAACGTCCGCACACAGGAAGGATTTTCACGCTACACCATCAAAGCGTACCGATTGCAACACAACTTGCTGATCCGCGATGTAGGTGACATTGAGATCGAGGACGTGACGCTCCCTCTCCTACGCGACCATCTGAGCCACCATGCCCACCTGAAACCGTCCAGTCTGGGCCACAAGATTCGCTCGATTAAATCGCTGTTTAAGTGGCTTACGGAAGAGGATTTGCTAACTCGAACCCAACTTTCAAGCTCAACGAACCTAATGTGCAACAACCGGATGTACATCCATTTTAGGCAAGTTCAATATCTTCGTATGCTGTATAATTATCTTTTTCTATTTGACGATAAACTCGAACGAAGTCAACCGTGAATGTAGGAAATGGAGCGAGTTCCATCAAGGCAGATACTTTCATATCAACAATTTCTTCTGAATTCAATCCCCAATGGGTTTGTCCTAGCGTGAGATGTGGGATGAATCGATCCATTTCCATATACCGCTTCATAATTTCCGGTGGCGGTGAAACTGCTGAAACCAGCTTCTCATGAAAATCCCGCAATTGGTCTGAATGAACGCTCAAATACGCAACGGCGACATCGAAAGTCTCTGGTTGACCAAGAGACACTGGAAATTTCGGGAATGACGCACAAACCTGCTTAATGCTATCGAGCCAAGCCAAATCGGTTCCTAGACCGCCTTGTGCTTTTACCGTAATATGAGGCTCAACAATCTTCCACATATTGTTGTTAACCCACTTCTTCTGAAACTCGATAATCTTTTGCTTGTAATCATGGGGCGGTACGATTCCAATAAAGAACTGCATCGTGATACCCTCCATTGAAACTACTCATTGTTTTGATTCAATATGGACTGTAATATTGTTGGATTTCTATAAATATTAACATCATTTTGAGTTGGGTAGCTATGGTACTATTCTGCTACTTTACCTGAACAACAAAAAATCCTGTACAGTCGCTCTGTACAGGATTTTACCATAGGCAGGAATCATTATTGCACGAAATATCGCTGATACGATTGCTGTCTCGCCGCGCCACTCAGATGCGCGTACAGTTGCGTTGTCTCAGGCTTTTCATGCCCCAATATGGATTGTACTGCGACAAGCGGCGCACCTTGGTTCAGCAATACAGTTGCAAGTGTGTGCCTCATTTTGTGTGGCGAAACGCGCTCTGCGAGGGCGCAACGCTTGGCGATCCGTTTAAATATGTACTGTATCTGATGTACCGACATGCGGTGTGGGCTGCGCTGAGTCACAAACAGGGCCGGGTCGCGGTCTTTCCTTTCACGCAAATACCGTTCCAACCAGATACGAGCCTTGGCACCGTAATATACCTCGCGCTCCTTGTCACCTTTGCCAAGCACGGTGAGGCAGTTCCGCTGCCAATCAATATCGTTGCGGTTAAGGCGTTGAACCTCGGACAGTCGGCCTCCAGTCGCGAAAAAGAATTCCACCAGTGCGTGTTCTAACGACGATTCGCAGGAATCACGAAGTAGTTCGAGTTCTTCAATGGTCAACGCTTTCGGTACACGCTTACCGGGTTTCGGCGGCGAATCCTAAAGAAGCTCCGACCTTTCGCCCTACTCCATCATGGCTCTGGCGGCCTACACAGGGCAGCCTTTTTGGTATCTAGGAAGAATGTCAAATGCCTGCATCACGAAGTTGGGGGCTGTTTTGTGTAGAGCATTCAAGATGCCCGGAATTGTGTCTAGCGGGAAATGTCGATACGCCGCCATGCCTTTCAAGCTATCGAGCAACTTATGGGGAGAATCATTAAGTTGGTCGAGAAGAAAATCGTCTGGGTGTTGAATTACGGTTTTACAATTCATCGGTAATTCCCGAAAGTCTTTGAGGTTGGCAGTAACCAAGATGTCTGCCTCGCACGCGATGGCAGCCGCGAGCACATGTCGATCTTTCGGGTGATTCGGCATATCTTGAATCCGGCTTGAATACTCGTCTTTCCCAACCATTGCGTCAGGAAATGCCGATTCTATAATCCCTCGCACTCTGCCGTCCGCTCTGCCACTCTTAACCAGATTTCGTTCCATTTCGTCCAACACATCCGAACTCCACCTGACTTGATACAGCCCGCCATCTGATAGGGTTAATAGGACATCGCGGAGAGTAGAAGGATAAAGCACACATGCGTCTAAAAATGCGATCACGCCCGCCCCCACCTATTCCGCGTCCTCATCATCCTGCGGGAAGTTGTCAATATCGTACAGTCCGGCATCGTTTGAAGCCTGATACAACTCGACGAGTTTACTTTTGCGGTGTGCATCACGACGTGTTTTGTAATCCAACACATCCTTCAAACTAATCCGCCGATGCGAACCGACCATATAAAACGGTATTTCCCCCTCTTCAAGGAGTTTCACCACATATGGGCGAGAAACTTGCAAAATCTCGGCGGCTTGTTGAGTGGTCACAGCCTGCTCGTAGTGCAATACTCCAACGGTGTTTCCCTTCGCTAACTGCTGTGCCGCATCCACTAGTACACGATACAAAGTATACGGAAGCTCCATTCTGACGTTGTGAGCCTGATCAAGGATTACAAACTCATTCTCAACTGGTGCGATGTCCAAACTGCTAGCGATTTTTTTAATGCTGTCAAACTCTTTATCATTAGGCTCAATTAGATTGACCGACGTATCCGGCATGGGACTCCCTCCTTTTGACTGGATATTACGATTCATTATGTCCTTGCATATCTGTATTATGCGGAATAAACGAAATAAGTGCAATGGCGTGCGCTGAGTGCAGAAACAGACACAATGGATTTTGTGTCTGGGCCGCAAAACAAACGGAACCGCGCTACGGGAGCCAGATTTAGAAGAAGTGCAAAAACGATAAACGGAGATAACACCCTGCGAACCAGACACAAGCCTCGATGAACAAGAATTAAGGCTGTCAAGCGGCGAATCGCTTGACAGCCTTAATTCCATTCCTGTTCATTTGACTAATTCCTTCCCATTCGCCCCGTAGACAAACTCTTCGAGGATAACGCGGTGTATCTTGTTGTCATCACCAACCTCGTATCGCCACTCTTCGTATCGTTTAGTACGCTTGTTGTAGTCAGTTTTCTTCCGTGAACGTCGAATCTGACACAACAGTTCGGCGTCTCCTTGGTCTAGTTCGTGGCCAGACACCTGTTTCCAGATCGTGAAGTCGCAGGACTTGTCCTTCCAGCCAACACACGAGAATGACTTCGGACTTTCGTAGACGGGCTTGCCGCAGACCGGACATTTTCCGATTTTCATTGTCATTCACCTCTATACTGGTTTCTTTGAAACCTTATAGTGCTCGTTCAGCCACTGTTCCCAATCTTTAATGACCGACTCCATATCACTCTGATCATTTAGTACGGCGTAAAAAGCATCCCATCCATTCTCAATGTGTTCGTCAAACGAGTAGACACTTATCAAAGGATGATCGTCAAAAAACTCCTTGAACTCATCCTCATGGAGGTGACAATACTCCCCGAACGCCTCATCTGAGTCGTCCAAGTCACAGAGGCCGATTTCATCCGAGTCGAAGTCAGGCACTTTACTCAGCAATTCACTGTGTAAAGATGTTCGTTGATCTTCCACAAACGAGATTTCGGCAATAACTCTGTTCCATATCCCCTCGGGTAGAAAATTCAAGGCTTCATCCTTGCTCAAAAATTTGTAGGTTGACAAAGTAGCTAGAGCAACGGCGACCTTTTCACTTTCTTCTAATTCCACGATTTCTGCGGAATCCCGTAAATCCTCAAAATTATTCCCATATTCCCCCTTTAAGTCTTTACGAGAACGTAGTCCCCACTCGTATCTGCCTCCGCCGAAAAACTTACTCGGTTCAGACAACCATACAAACGGAAATTCTTTTGTTGCTGTTTCACTCATGAACATTCATCTCCCTTAATCTTCCTCATCTCCGCGTTCAAGGCTCACCAGATGCGCAAGCCTTATCGCACTTACCAGACTTTTAGATGTTGGAGCAACACGGCCAACTTCCCAATTCGCATATGAACTGAGGCTAACGCCAATGCGGGTAGCCATTTCCTGCTGTGATACACCCACGTACCTGCGCAGTTCGCGCATAACTGCGCTCGGTTCGAGGTTAAGAAGTAACGACACTGCAAAGAGATTGAATTGGTTCTCGTCCACGTTTGCTGCCCCCTCAATTGAGGTTTACCCCAATTGCCTTTCCTTGGCGATCCTTATGACTTCGGGCCATAGCATCTTCATCGTGCTGTGTCCATCCCGGTTGTCGATCCACCACTTTGCCTCGGTCTTTGAATCACACAGTTCCAGAAAAATCTTCGTGAACCCCTCTTTTTGTGCTTCCGTGTTACTAGCTTTGCTGATTTTGTTTTTGACGTAGCCAATAACATCAACACGAATCTTTTCAGCCCACTGAATCTGCTTGTCTGTCTCTGATAGCGGCGGTAATCCTTCCGAACCCCGTTCCACTTCGGCAACCTGCTTCGCCTTGTAGCACTGAGGACACAGACCACTTTCGCGAAACCATTGGAGCTTTCGATCCCGCTCTTTTTCCGGGCCAAACAGAACGACCTCATCTTGATGCCAGCATGAAAACGTCGGATAGTATTTCGCCATCACCTTCACCTCGTTCCCTTGTTGTCTTCGCATTATAAAGTTCATAGCGTGTTTGTCAAGATATTCATATTAAAACTTTGACAATAACCTTTTGACACGTAAGTTTACTCCATTTGTCCAAAAAAGCGTCGGGCAGTCGCATTTTTATTTCAAACAACACACAAGAAATATGGGAGCGGCGTCAACTTGGGGTCTACCCCATCGCAACGAGTGGTGAATCTTGTCATACCTTGTCCGATTAGGATGGAAGGGCCATTTTCCTGACAAGTGTCAAGAGAAATTAAAGACCCTTACCTCACATCGTCAGGGGGGACATCGCATGAAAGGACAACGAGTGGGATACGTCCGTGTTAGTGCGTTAGATCAAAACGAGGAACGGCAACTGGAAGGAACGGAATTAGACCGTGTGTTTGTTGACAAAGCGTCTGGAAAGAGCACAGACCGCCCCCAACTCCAAGAGATGATGGCATACGTCCGCAGCGGTGACATACTTGTTGTTCACAGCCTTGATAGACTGGCGCGGAACCTGTCCGACCTGCTTCAGATTGTTAAAACGCTCACTGATAGAGGCGTGCAAATCGACTTCCTAAAAGAAAATCTCTCCTTTAAGGGAGACGACTCGCCAATGTCAATTCTGCTATTGAGTGTGATGGGTGCCTTCGCACAGTTTGAGCGCGAACTTATTCGTGAACGGCAACGAGAAGGCATCGCTTTGGCAAAGAAGAAGGGGGTCTACAAAGGCCGCGCAAAATCCTTGACACAAGCGCAAGCCGAAGAACTTCGTCATCGTGCTGCCAATGGCGAACCGAAAACCGCATTGGCACGGGCATACGGAATCAGCCGCGAAACAGTGTATCAGTACCTGCGACACTGATCCCCGCTCCCATGCTTCTTTTTGTCATACAAGGGCGGGATGAGTGAGGAGGCTGATGAGCCATGAATAAAACGGAACTGATTCGCAAAATCGCCAAGGATGCTGGCGTCAATCATGCTACAGCATCCCGGATGTTGAACTCGTTCGCCGAAACCGTCGTGAATTCGTTGACAAAGGGTGAGAGAGTCAAGGTGCGAGGCTTTGGTATGTTCAAGGTTGCTGAACACTGTGCTCGAAATGGATATAACCCACAAACACATCAGGTGGTGCCAGTACCCGCCAAAAAGACAGTGCGCTTCGTGCCATCCGAAAGCATCAAATCGTCGATCAGGTAAGCAGTATAACTGGGCCGCTGGAACTGTTCCGGCGGCTTTTTTGCATTGGAGGATGGGTTTTATGGAACAAAGACTACTGCGAGATCAGTTAATTGCGTTTGCCGAAAACCGGATAGACCGCTTCCTTTTGCAGCGCGAAGAAATCCCGCTAGTTGCGTCTTGGTTTGCAGTGCATGGTATCGCTGCATACAGTTTACGGGGCGCGGAACTAGACGGAGAGACGCTGTACGAGGTTTACCGCGACCGATGGAGAGTGCAGTTTGCGGTGGCACTACCAGAACTGCTGCCACACTTACACAGGTAAGCAAAAACCCCGCTATCGGCTACATATGCCAATAGCGGGGTTTTGTTGTTCTAAAGCAATTCACAGTGCCACAGCAGTAGGCTTATGACCGCATCGTGCCACGTGCGGAAAAGTAGCTAGAGAACCACTGCCACAGAATGCGCCGTATTTAGCGTCTCGCTCAAAGTCACCAAGTCTACCATGTACCACACCCGACCGTTGTATGTCCACGTCACATGATAGTCAGGTCTGTTGCCGAGCGATAACGCGTCAACATAACCTCGCCGTGCGTGCGGAACGACGACTCCACGTTTCCTAACATAGCTGGCGATCTGGTTTGCCATCCCGAGTGTTGTATTGTAACCGTCGCTTGGTGGGTAGCCGCTGGAAGTATATGTCCAACCATTTTCATGCCAAGTGATTAAGCGGCCACCCGCAGTATTGCCCCCGGTGGTGTATTCCACTGCCGAAATGCTACCTTGAATCTTTATGGCAGACTTGTGTTTGAAAATTGACTTGTCGTGTCCATAGTATCCGTTTTCGGCGGATAGCGTAGTGGTTCCGATATACCCAATCAGCGTAGAGTTGGCATACTGACTGGTCGAACTACCTGTCGGACGCTCAAAAATGTCCATTCCGTATTGATTTGACGACACATCTACATCTGCGGCCAACGATGTCCCTTTTGGTAGTTGCTTATCGAGACGAATTGCTTGCGGTAAGATCACCGGGACTTTGGTGTTGGTCTTAATCGCGGATATGACTGTCTGCGGGAACTTAGTCGGATTTGGCACCGTAAAAGTGTGCTTGATAGTGGCAGCTTGCGCCGGAGTAGTGGCCACGAAAGTCAGGGATGCAAAAGCTGCCGCGCTCACAAAGAACGGGATCGACGACCTGAATCTTTTCACGAAGATTCACCCTCTCAACGATTCGAAACTGTTGTGAACCATGAATGACTCCATTAGGTTAACGTAAGGCTCGTAGCCACTTACAGTACCTGACGCAAAGAGCCACTGGGGACTAGTTGACTCCATGGCAACTCCAGATGCAGATGGATGATTGGCGTTACCAATCGTGTATCGAACCGCGTCGTCGCCTATTGCTGTCGTATGCAATCCTCGTATCACTGGAAAAAGGTTGGGATCGCCGCCGCCCTGTTTAATGGCCCAAGACCGGAGCTTTGGAAAATACTCCGCTATGCCCGACAAACTGATCCCATTCCACGCCCAACCGAACGTTAATCGTGGACTTTTTGCACTCTTAGATGCCGCTAGCACAACATCTCCAGACCCGTCTGTTGCCACTTCCGCACGGACAGTTATCCAATTGCGCGGTGCAAGCACATACAAACCATGTTGCGGATGACTTTCTACACCCCCAAGGTTCATCCAGTAAATCTCAAAATGCTTTGCTTCTGCGGGAGTGAGGTTGGCATGAATAGTGGGCAACGGAGCGGTTGGTGTGATGGATGGTTTTTGACCGTAAGAAACGTAATACTGAGCTTTGACCCCCACTACTGGCAACTCAAAAACGCCGTATTTGCCTGCTACGCGGACGCTGGCTGATGACGATGCATTGGCAGTTGGGCCTAACGCGCCGAAAATCAGCGTGAACGAAGCTGTTGCGGCAAAAAGTCGATACTGATAATTCCACATACAGGACGCCTCCCCTGTTACTCACCGATAATGACGGATTGACTTTGCATTATGTGTCAAAAAGGAAAGGTAGAGTTATCGTAAATGTACCGCCAAACACAACAAAACCCCGCCCACGGCTCACACCACAATCCGAGTGCGGGGTTTTGTTGTTCAAAGCAACTCACAACGCAGCAGAAACAACCTCAATCGACTGCTTGTCCGCTTTGCCAAGAGCGTAACCAATCTCAAACGCTTTTCGCACCACCGAGTTTTCGAGCATCGTATAAGCATCGTTGTGTTTCGACCACTGTGCCTCATCTTCACCAAGCATTTTCATAATCTCGGATTCCAAGTAACTGCTAGCAGTTTGGTATTCCTTCGAGTCATATGCTTCACTGATGATTGCGTCGCAAAGTTCCTCCGTCAAAATCGCATCACTATGTACCATCGTCCCGATCTCCCCAATCGTCCCAGTCTGATAACACTTTGCCATCTGGTACGGCGTTACAAGACCAACTCTAGCACATCTCGTAGATAAATTAAAATTATTTCCATTATAGGGTCATTATTACTCTATAATTTGTTCATGCAATAGAATGAACCCCGCCACGATGTTCAAGCCATTGGCGGGGTTTGTCGATAAAGCTGTTCAATGGTCATCGGCATCATCCGCCATGTGTAAGTTCGCTTTGCCTAATGCTTGAACGACGGGAATCAAAGCTTTGCCTTGCCCCTCACGTAACCCTGTAAGTTTTTCAACTAACTCCACCGAAGCTTGGTATTCAACAAAACCAAATTGATCGAAAACCTTGCCTTCTTCAACACTTGCCAACAAAAGTTGCAAGACTTTCTTGGCGACTGGCCCCTCGATGAAAGCCACATCGCTTGCCTCAAGTTGCCTTGCATACTTTTCAAGAGCGACCCCTAATTTATCTGTGAGGTCATGGACTCGGAGCTTCAAATCCTCCAAAGTTTCGCCGTTGACCTCATCCTCATCCGGCAACAACCCGGCCAGCACCATCATGCGATGGACGCTGGCACCCGGTACATGCGGCGCAATTTTGCGTAGGAACTTTGGAGAGATATTGTCCCCACTGAGAACGCGGTAAAAGTAGCTGGCACTCATGCCTGCCTTAGCTGCAACGGCATTGCCTTTTACCCCGTGCTCATCAAGTAGACCCTGAACGTATTCTTGCACTGTCATTGCCATGTTCAAAACGCCTCCTGAGCTAAAATTACTTTTAAGTGCATATCAATTGTTAAAAATGCCATATATGATAACTAAATTTTAACTCTAGGATTTGAGACGGTCAATGAAAAATTACATAATAGTTCTCAAAATAAAAATCTATACACACAACAACGAATCTAAATTTAGTTTTTATATATCTTTTTAGTCTTTATTATTTTAGTGAAAAAGAAAAATACGAATAAAAATCAAACACACGCTGGAAATTGTACATTCCTTTTTAGGAACACGAATAGAAACAGATTGCAGATTGATGAACCGAAAAGTCATTTCGAAGTCATTTCGACCTCTTTTTATCATCTGATTACGGTCATAAAAAATGGCTCAACGTGTCACAAAAGCACCCGTTTTCGGTCATGAGAATGGGGGATCGTGTCTTGTAGAAATGGAAATGAGTTGTTGGAGCAGTTGGATGTCTCGGCATTTTGCTGGAAAAAACCGAGGTTTCGTGACCAATGTGCCAGCTTTTTCAGGGGTTGTGCATGTGTATAGGGCGACCTAATGTTATACACGACCATAAAATATGGAAATGGAAACTATGGGAAAGGGAGATGGGAAACGATGAAAAAACTCTGCGCGTGTATGCATACACATTTTGAAAAGATGGTCACAAACCCTTAATATTATTAATATTTTTCCAATAATATTTATATATATATCTTACTGCGAGTAGTATTTCTCCCTTTTTCGCGCACTCGCTTTTTCCAAATCCGTGTGACACCTAACCCCGCATTTGTGACCGGAAATGGTCTTTGTGTGACCATAACCCCCCTTTCACGTGACCAAGATCGGTGTTTTTGTGACAGGGTCAAAATGACTCTACTTACGTTTGTGAGCTTGAACATCGCAGTCGCACTGCGATTAGTTCTTCTTTTGTTGATAGCACTACAACTGCGACGACCTGCGCTGTCCCTCTCAACACGTCACCAGACGCTCAAAAACGGCCTCAAAACACGTCTCGAAATACTAATAGGCCAACTATGCCGTTTTAACCCGCAAACCGTCCTGAGAGGCTAATAAAGGCCGTAGAATCAGTGTTCTTGGGGGAGTAAGACGAACGGGGACTGTGTTGGAACGCGATAAAACAAAAACAGTCTCAAACCCTTATGGCACAAGGGCTTGAGACTGTTTTTGAGCTTTCAAGTGCTATCCGACCCAGACGCAGAACACACTATCCGAAGCATAGACTGCGCCGACAACTTTTGCGCAGTCATCGGTGATACGCTCTGCGTACTCGCAGCGCAAAAACTCTTGATAATCGATAAAATGGACGTGGCTCGTTTGCAGCTTTACAAGTTCTGCGACTTCGTTCAGCCCCTGTGGCGTGGTGACTTAATAGGCTGTTGGTGTTCCTTGAGGGGATTCTGGTTCATACAAGAGGTATAACGGGCTAATCAGTTGATCGATCATACGACCACGCTCCTTTTCACCTACCCGAAGCGTGCATGTCATAAGCTATAGACCTGATACGTAAAGTTGTTTGCAACTTTAACCTCTAATAGCCGTTTTAAGACACTTCAGTGTTCAAGACGACCAATATAACGACTTTGTGAAGAAAATCGCTCACGCGACGAAATAGAGGCGAATCCGGTGATGTTGCGCGATGATACTATCCATGTATATCCTCTTAGCCCATCAAATAGAAGTCAAAATGACTCCTATTTAGTTACTTTGCCGTTTTCGATGTGTGAAATCAATTGATATTTAGACGAGTTGTTGAATATGTCTGCGCAATCTGCGATTGATATAGCTTTGTGAAGATGTTCATGCGAACGATAAAAGCGACGTTCTATATCGTCTGGTGGAATTACATGTCCACCTCTGGACGCGCGTTGTTCAACTCTCAATTGATGCTCCAATGGAGAATCCAACGAAATATAGATCAGTCTGATTAGGAACCCTCGTTCCTTCGCTCGACGCATTTGTTCGAGAACTAAATTCCCAGACAATGTTGTTTCCAATGAAAACGAAATACCTTTTTCTAAGCAATCATTGAACATACGAATCGTTTCTCGACCAGCTTGAATATCTGTTAATTGTCGTTCTTTTGCAATGACATCTGCATCAATTTCTATACCTAAGTCTTTTATGAAAGAACGCAAACTACTCTTCCCCGCACCGTTCGGCCCTGCGAATACCGTCATGTCAGGCAAGAGGAATCTCCTTCTTATTATGAATAATTTCAGAACGTCTCCCGTCTGGATACTCTTTGATTAAACGTCCTGAATTGTCTTTGTAGTAAAACGGAACACCATCTTTGCGTGCGCCTTCACGGGCATGTTCAGCCACTTGTGAAGCTGCTTCTTTTACGATCTCACTCCAACTCATTTTGTTCACCATCCATATCAGGCACCCACTCCATCAGTTCCCCAAGTGAGCAACCATAAAATTCACACAGCGTATTCAGCGTGTCATAGCGAATCGCATCATTCGTTTCGTAGTACAACCGCGTCAACGTAGACCGAGAGATACCTGTTGCTTTATGTACATCTTGAATAGAGTGTTTGTGTTCGCCCATTATGCGAGACAAGTTGCATTTAACCACGCATCATCACCGATTTATATTGTAGCGATAATGATACAGATCATCAAGATGGAAACAGCAAAAAGCCGTACTCCATTTTTAGGAGTACGGCTTTTTTTGCGAATGGATTATTCGGATACCACTGTTGGAACTCCATTTCGGATTGCAAAACCTGTGTTCGTGAACGTAATTACGGTTCCGTTATAGTCGTATGCCACAATAACGCCTCCGGCTTGATTGGATTTCAATTTCACTTGAGAAGGTACGTTGGAAGAAGTTCCTCCATCGCTCGGGTAAAGAGAATCGAAACCATATAACCCGTTTGCCGTTTGCCACGTTGATCCACCGTTTAGCGAATACTGTTGACCCGGAATACCGCCTTGAATGTCCAAGTAGTTTCCACTCGTTGACTTGTAACCAGCATCATTCGTATCCGATGTCGTCGTGATGTACTCTCCGCCAGTATATTGAACCGTCGTAGCGTCAGTAACTTTGATTGCATTGGCCCAATCTTGAGAGTATGTGCTTGCAGGCATAGAGCCTGTTGCGTAATTTCTGCCAAAAGCATCCGGCTTGTAAACCAGCCGATACGTGTCGTTTCCAAGACTCACGTAGCCCTTATTAACTGCCGCAAGGTTGCTCATAAACGTCGATACTTGCGACGATGACAAGTCGCCCGATGTCGGCAATCCACTTAGCAGACCTAATGCGCTGGCGAGGCCGACTGTACTCTGACCGGGGAGGTAAGAATACTCTTTGGAAACGATCCCACAATATGCGGCGAACGCATTAGCCAAGTCGCTCACGCTGATTTTGTCAGCCGAGCCGAACTTTGAACTACTGTCGGCGTTGAACACCGGTTGACTTCCATAGTTATTGTCTTTTGCACTGATGTAAGTCTGGGTCAGCGCATTAACGTAACCTGCGTCTGCACTTGGCACATCCGAATACGGGTCGCTGCTCGAATCAACAGGCTGTAAACCAATCTCCTTTGCGAACGCGACAGCAGCATCGAGTTTCGGTGTGCTACCCGTAGAAGTCGGCGGTGGTGTCGTTGGCGGTGTCACCGTCACATCTTTATCAACCATATTCCACGTTGTGCCGTTCCACGATGCCTGAACGCCCATATATCCAAGAGACTTGATGATGTAGTACACTGGCACGAACGTCGTCTGGTCTACCGTGCCTGAGTCGTATGTAACCAGTCGCGGTGCATAAGTCACTGTCTTACCGTTGACTTGAATCTCCATGACTCCCGGCGTAATTGTCATAGTCTTCGGTGCAGACGGATAATTGACCGTCATACCCTTTGGCGTAGTCAAGTTCATGATGCCTGTCGTACCGTTCCAGTTTGCTGTCACATCAAACTTACCAAGTGCCTCATCCACATACCAGATTGGCAAAAATGACGTGATGGCAGTTCCAAATGGGTCTTTTTCTTCCGTATGCCCCGGCTGTGATACCACTGTTCCGTTCACTTCAACATTTGTGTTGTAGTAATTGAATACAGCAGCGTGTGCCGTACTAGACCATGCCGTAGCAGCTACGCCGAACGATGCGACTGTGGATAGAGCCATCAGGGTCTTACCGAGTGTTTGCATATGTATTGAGCCTCCAGAACATTTTGCAATTTTCGATTGTGGAAATAGATTAGCACATTTCAGGTCATTTTGACCTTGTGATTCTACGATTGAATATTTTTTTGCGGCCATTGTAATCGTAAGTGGAGTCGGTGTCGGACTTTCGGTTCATTTTTTCGACCTCCTTATCCAATGGTGCGCTGTATGACAAAATTGGTATCTATTCGGTATCGATTCAGTCTGAACCCAAAATCGGCTCAGAATCCGCTTAGTACGCTCCACTTTTTAACCGTTGCGCCGCTAATCAAAAATCAAAAACTTGGTTCTCGCAGAGAGAAGGCCAACCGGCCAACCGCCTCTGGCGTTCTCGGTTATCTCTTTCGCTTGAGTCTTAGATCGGTGGTTCTTGGATCGCTGGTTCGGCATATCGCTGTCACACTGTCTGCTGCTCCTTGATCCCTGCAAGATAGCTCGTTTCTTCCCCTGCCGAGAAAAACAGCATCTCGATTGATCTTTCGTTCATTTCCATCCACCTTTGTTGCAGCCACTGAGCACGTTCTACCGTTGGGGCAACCCACACGACCCGATTTACCCGTGGGTCTTTGGCTTCAAACAAATTTGTGATGTATAGAGAATATTTTTTTCTTATCTGTCTTGAACTCTCCGTGGAATTGTCGAATTCTAGGAGATACATACCTTTCCCCGGAACCCACATGGCAGCGTCAGGCCGGATGTACGTGCGCCGAATCTCCGCATCATTGTTGCCTTGTTTTTTTCTAAGATTGAACAATTCATCGCTTGCTTCGCGAGTGCTGAAACTCCGAACGCCTTCTCGCCCGTGCGCTCGGATGTATCGCATTAGAATGTCGTTGACGCCAAGCTGGTGCGAAATCTGAGCCTCCATCGTGACTACCTTGCCGTCGAAACCTATCAACTGGTGGGCGAAGCGAACGCCGTTCTCCGCAAGCATGTAGACAGTCTCAGAATGGTGATCACGCCTTGTGATAAGCATTTCGCGTTGCCGTAGCTTCAGAAGATGGGCATCCGTTTTGCTGCGCTTCCATTGGAGGATTTCCATCAAATCCGAGCGGCGTATGCAGCCCGCGTCGTGAATCGAACCGACAATTTTCTCCATATCCGTATATTCACCGTTGGCCCAATTCAAAATCATTGTCTTCGCCTCCTTTGCCTCTTCGTTTCGTCGTTTTTGGTGCTACATTCAACCTGCTATCATCGCCGCGCTGTTCCTCGGCTTTTGTGCCCATAGACGTAGGGCGCGAGGTTTTTGGTGACAAATTCGCACTACTTTTATCCCCAATGCTGTCCACAGGGTTATGCACACCCGGTTGTGGATAAGTGGAATCCGACGAATCGTCGTCTAGTAGCGGTTTTGATTTTGGTGCGAATTTATCGTTAATTTCAAAGCCTTCTTGGATGACTTGCCTCACCACTGCCATTACCACGTCCGGCGCAACGACGATTCGGCGGTCATCGTGTTTGTCACCTGAAACGTGCGTTTCCAGCAGTTCTCGCACTAGCAGGGAGACGCTAATCCCTTTCGCATCCGCTTCTCTTTGCAACTCTTCTTTCACAGGCTCATGAACATAGACAACGATTTGACCTGTGCGCCGCTCTGACTTGGGCTTTTCCGGCCTCGGCATTTTTTACCCTCCCTATCAGTTGGCCTCTGGTACGTCAAAAACGGTTTCTTCCGCATCGTCCGAGGTTACGCGCCATATGTCTTGCGCCTTCACCGGGATAAAACGCTCACTGGTGCGACGACTCACTGCGCGTCGGGGATGAAAGTCCGAACACCCTGTGGCGCGGTCGTGTATCACATCCATCAAGTCGGCATGGCACCAACGGTCATAGAACTGGCTCTCTGGAGTCCCACTAGAGCGGAAAAACGCACAGTATTTACACGTGGGGTTAGTCACCTTATCGTGTAACGCGGTGCCCCGCAGATTATGGCTCGTAGCCCGCTCCCAGAGTTTGAGATCGCCGTTGCTAACGAGGGAAGCCAACAAATCTCTGTCGGTCGAAGCATTGTAAATGACGTCGCACGTCACACCGTCTGTATTGCTAAGTACGGCGACGCCATCTACCGCAATGGTCGCTTCGCCACGGTCGGCGTGTGCCTGTGCCGCGCCGTGGGACACGGCTATACGTTTCTCAAATTGTACTGATTCGGCGAGGGATGGGTAGCTGCAATCGGCTGTGAGATACACCATCACGCCTGCGATACTTCGTGCCTCGATTGTTTCACCGCTACTTGGGATATGGGCAGCGATGGGATGGATCAGCGTTGAACCGGGTTGTATGCGCCTCCAGTAGGCACGTTCCAACAGTTCGTCGTTCCTGCTGTTTGAAGTTCTTGCAATCGCTCGATCAAGGTCTATTAACATGGCCGAAATCCCCTTCCTGATTGGGATTGATAAAGTAATGTTAATTACCCTAAATAATTAGTTGAGAAGATTGTAACTCTCTTACATTGGGAAGACAATCCTTTTTCTATCAAACGTTTACGCCAACACGTCATCGTTTTGCTTTTTCGTTGGTCAATGAACATCGCTTCGGTGTACATCTCTCATTGTGAAGGGCTTGCATGTTGAACGAAGAATACAAACCTATATTGCGGTAATTTTAGTCAGTAGGAGATGAAGTTCATTGGAGTGGAAGGCATGGACGGGATGGAGTCAGTTGACAGGAGAAGTTGTGGATAAGGAAACAATTATTGAGACCGTACGTTCGTTACCAGCAATGGACACACTAAGAATTCTTAGCATGATCGACGTTACCTTTGAATCCACTGATGTTGTCGGGCAAATTGAAATGAAGTTATTACGACTTGTGCAAGATGGACGATTTCTTCGCCAGCCCCTAATCCAAGACGTGTTAAATAGATCGACCTCCCTGTTTCACCAGCATCTACGATACGCCCTCACACAATTGGTTTTTAAGTACGCTGACCTCGATATGGACTATCCGCATGACGTTCCTTCTATTGACGTTTGGGAGAAAGTGCTAAGTTTAATTCTGCAACTGGCTGACTCTGTTCGCGCACAGGGCACCGACCTTCTAAGCATGAAATCGCACTTCATTCAAGTCTTACAGTTCGCCTCGAAAGAAAACTGGTCATCACAGTTGCTTCGGACATATGAGCAATACGTCCACATTGGTCCGACAGTAACTCAGGACTTGGATCACGGAATAGGCATCGACCTCGACGAGATCGCAAAGATGACGTTTGGTACACAGTTGCGTGACGTTTTTGCGAATGTGTTCTCGCTGTTTTCATATCTTCAGCAGCAGTATCATGCTCGGTCACATCCCGATGCCCTTGCAACGGCGTCTTATGTTGGTTCGGCAATCATGGAACAAAACCCGACTCTCTCTAGATTGATGAATCAATTTTCTTGCAGTTTTACTGAATTTAAGAACCACATGGAATCATATTCATTCGACGAGCTTTTGTGGCCCACGCAACATTTCAAAAAAAAAGCATTTCTAAGACTCAGTGAGTCGGTGTTTATGCCACTAGGTCTTATGTTTTTTGCTGGACGTATGGGCGGCGGCATGTACTACTCACTAATCGATAATGTACCAAAGGAGCAGAGACGTCAGTTCCAAAACTACATTGGACGCATGTTTGAAGACTGGGCGATTTCAGAACTTCGTCAAGTTTATCTTGCCAGCAACAGAATTGAAATCTTTGAGCGAAGCCACTCAAATAGCGAAAATCGCAAACTTCCCGAAGCGGTGAGCGTGTACCCAGAAGGTAATATCGTGTGGGAATGTAAAACGAAACGTCTTACGGCTACCGTATACGAAAGCGGCAACTTAGCTACATACGAGAGCGACATGATGCAGGGTATTGGAAAAGGCATTCTTCAAACGTACGATGTTGCCCAACAAATCGCCGATGGACTGCTTTTGGCAGGCAAAGTTGTTGATGACACTTGTCTTCCCGTCGTCGTCACTTTGGAACCTTATCCATTATACGGATTTCTCCGAGACGACGTAGCAATGATGCATCAGAGCAATCGTCCGGGCAACGCTCTCTCCCCTCTCGTCATCAGTAGTTTTGACTTTTACCTCATGTGCGACTTTTCCATCACACGTGGTTTAAACATATGGACGGTACTGATTGAGTGGTCAAAACGCGAAGCCGTAAGCAGTATACCAATGTCATTGCATGAGTTTCTGATTTCGCAATATGGCAGGCCACAATTGAACAACAAATACGAACAATTCATTAAAGAACTACTCGATAGCACTAAAAATCTATACGGTTTGAGCAATTAGAGTCGAGTATCGATGTCAACGCGGAATAGTGAGGTTTCACTTTGTGGCATCGGCGTCGCTTTTGGGCATAACCAAAAACGCGCCTCGGTGGGCGCGGATTAACTTGTGTCCAATTTTAGCAATCACTGAATGTTATCTCTCTGTAATGCGTTCTATCTGCCACAAAGTCAAATTACGTTTATGTTCAAATGGAAATACCTATTTTATCCTTTTGCAGAATGTAAATATCCTAGGTGCAATGAACGTATATAGCGTGTTAATGATCTAATGAACGCTATATACAACGTCACAAGTTCGGGTGACGGCTATTCTGCTAAAAGCTCAACTATGATTTTGAGTGTCTATGGAAACTACGGTGTAAAATAAGTGGAAGAGAATTTCTTTGGAGCGGAGTTGTAGCCATGATCCCTAAAAATATAAAACAATCTCATATACTCATGGCTCTGTCAGAGATAGACAGACAGGGGATACATAACAAAAGAAGACAGCGAAGCAAATACCACCTAGTTCATGACTCTCGATACTACCCACCAAAATATGTGCTTTCTTTGGCGAACAAGTATGCTAATGGGATGGAATTACCTCCATCCGACTTTGGGGGAGGTTCTGAAACGAATGAATTTTTGGCTTCACTGGGATTTTCGATTAAATCAGCGTTAAGTGAGTTGCGAAACGAGAAGCCGACCAAGCACGAATACAAACACAGGACTAAAACGGTCAAACATAACGATAGATGTTCTGAGTGCAAGAACACTGTCATTGAGATGCTCAGAAACCTATATGGAACGGTCAAAATCGACCACAAGGTGGATGCGGCGGCAAAATTAGAAGCATACAAAGGAACCTCGTTTTATCCGGCATTGTCTAACATACACAATGCTCTGCAACAGTACCGAGGACACTCCGGTTTTGTCCGTTTGACCAACTTGCATCGCTGCGACCTATTCATACCTGAACCCGGTTTCATCGTTGAGTTTGACGAATCCCAACACTTTACGGAGGCGCGTGAAATTGCACTTGAACAATATCCGAAGGAACTGAAACTCGGCTTCAATATTGACCAGTGGAAGGCTTTATGCGCTTCAATTCGTTCAAAAGACAATGATCCGCTAGATCGTGACGAGCAGAGAAGTTGGTACGACACAATTCGCGATTTTTTGCCATTGATTAAAGGATTTCAGCCTACTGTTCGCATTCATATGGGAACCACAGAATGGTGTAAATACGACCCCGTAGAGGATGCAGAACGGTTTGCGATGGAACTAGGTTTACCTCTGCCCGGTAAGACTTCAAAAGTCACACCAGCGAAAAAACTTACGGTGGCAACAATAGTAATCAGCACAGCAGGTCATGTCGATGACAAAAACCGTATGTCGTTACTTCGCAGAGTTATCCGAGATACGGATCAAAACACTGACATAATTCTTCTGCCTGCCGGTTTCTTCGCTACATCGAGAAGGGCAAGTAAGTTATTCCCGAAGGTCGAAAGAGAGATTTCCAACCTGCTTAACGAACGACACCAAGATACAGTTGTTTGCATCGGAATTGACGGCAGGGATGGTCGAGATCAAACTGCCCTTGCTATAACAACGAATGGAATAGTCGCTGCTGCACGCAAGTATCATCCGACTGCCGAAGAACATGGCTACATTTCAGCAGCGTCGGATTTTCTTGAAGGAGAAGGCGTTCACACCCGCATTTTCGGTCTAAAGGGACGGCAAATGTACTTGGCCGTCTGTTATGACGGATTCGGCATCAGGCAACGGAAAATAAACAATCCGGGTGTCGATGTCGTGCTCGATTTAGTTCACGGATTCCAACCAAAAACTGAAGGAAACTCTGGTGACGTTTACTTCGCGAAACATGGATTCGCCGGAGCCTCAAAACAATGGAAAGTGCCTGTCTTTGGGGCTGCTGTATTTTTAGGCAGACCTATTCCCCCAAATTGGCCTACGGGGGTCGTGTGGGATCAAGGGGAATTACCTACTGGCAACTGGAAGTATGAATACAATCCTCTCAAACCAGCTTCGGAGGTATCTTACGGGGTTGGTAATGAAGTGGCAGTGGTTCGGTACTTTTCCATTTGACTAATTTCATTGCAATTGTATTTCGGGCATGGCGTTCACAGGGTGATAGCACTCAAGCGTGACGGCAGTTCGGCTTAAATGGCGTGACAGGGTTGCAGGGCGTTGGAATGGTGGAGGAACGGGGCGCGAGGTGAGGATGTGGAAGTGTACTTACTTTCATATGTCGGATTCGAAGTTATGGTTCTACCTGTCCTAGCCTTGTTCCATCTATAGGTCGAACTCTCTTCCCAACCAGTGACTTGATAAACGAATGGAGTGTTTAATCGTCAGATGGCTCGTTGAGTCCCCAGCTAATGGCCGGATGAAAGACAATATGTGCATTACATGTTTGTTATGCCGAACCATTCCTGATACTACCACGGTCCGAAAATGTGCCTCTCATTTCAGCTACCACACCTCAAGCTTCAGGCACCATACCAACTAGCGGCTAGAACAAATTTAAACGAGTCCTATGAAAATTTCAATTCGTCTAACCACTTGACCAGAGATTCAAGATCATCGAACTTGTCAGTTAGACCAACAAACCTGTATATCAGATAATATGCAATGTCCTGAATTGTAGAGAGGTCAGCGATTACTCCATCTACACTCCCATGATGGGTTATCGCTGACCGAGTTGAATATAAACGCTTCACGTCATTACGAACTTGCAATCTTTGCTCACGTTGTTCCCCAAGTAGGAATGCGGTGCGGTCAGCTAAGTTTATAATTATGGGTTCGTTATTGTCTTTGATTAAAAGGCATTCTAACACCGTAGTTGCATTCAAAAATGCGTCTATCGGATCAGTTTCTTGCACCGATTTCCCATGAAACCTCAATGCAGTCATCAATCTCTTTTCTAAATCCGTTCGCACTTTGAGTGGTTTTACTAAGATTCTGCCTATCCTATGTACTCCCATTCGATGAAAGCGTTCCGCAATGTCTCCTATGATACCGAAATTCAGCTGAGCTCCTTCAGAGTTACGAGGCATCGTTAGACCGTCCTTGTCACTCTCCAGAAGGGCGGGTAAAGAGTGTTGACGGAAAATTCGTCCGCTTAGTCCAATCCAAGCACGTGAATCAAGAGAATATGCAGTTCGTCCGGCCCATCTTAGAATGTCCAAAGCGTCTTCTATTCGCTGTTTTGCAATGTTCTGGGCTTGGTCTTTATCAAAGGCAGAAACTTGGACGCAAGCTACGGGCTTGTTTTCTAGTTGCCCGGCATGTGAAGCAATATCTGTGAAATGCTTATATTGGGCATATTTGTCTACCCAATGATGAAATGTCGAAGTGTCAAATGTCGATATTCTAACATCGCCGAGGATCAAGGAAAGGCCATGCAGTGTAAGATTATCAATCGCAATACGAAACTCATAGTCAGCAGGTGGAGCATCAAATATAGCTAGATGCGTTCTCATTATGTCGTTCGCGTCTGTAATTTGTTGTTCGATACACTCTTTGGCGCATGCGATGATCAACTTCTCAACGAAAGTACGTGACACCGACGTCACAAGTATCTTATCTTTGAGGATTTCATCAACGCATTCGTTAAATATATCTAAAGTGTGTCCAGTCAAAGTGGTGTAAAACCCTTCGTGTATGAAAACCCTTCCGGGTTCTCTTTCTTTCATATCGGTGATAACTGTGCTTTGTGCCAGCATTTGATTGAACAACTCAATTACGTATCGTTTATTAATATTCATAAGTGCACTCCTAAACGCCATTACATTAAATGTATGTACAGTTCGGCATCCATACTCTACGTACCTCTAATGCGATGTGTGTCCGCAAATCCTAAACTTATGGAACCCACACATAAGGCATACTCAATACTTGAGTATGCGGGCAGAGAAGTACCGTTTCCCGACCTTACGATACTCTGCAAAGCGGCCAAAGTGACCACACCAGCCCGATCCAGTGTTCCCTCCTTGCCGAACTAGCCTCACAGTCCGTCGCCACCGTGCTTCCGCGCAAACGCTGGTTATGAAAAACGCGACCACGGGGCCGCGTTGTGTGGCGACGCAGGGGGCGAGGGATGGGACTTGTGAGGAATTCGCGCCCTTTCGTGCAAAACTCATCGTTTCAGATTTCTTCGTCCATCTACAAAAAGCTTGATGATGTTAATCAACGACACGACGCCCAAAATCACAGAAATCCATAATCCATAAGTCCATAAATGTTGCTGACCAGTCGTGTACTCAGGTCCCCCCATGGTCTTTCCAAGAGACGGATAGTAAATCCACCAGTAGTATTTGTAACCGAAGTGCCATGTACCGATGACGGAACATACAAACACAATTATTGATAACAAGCCTAGTTTTGTTCTCACCATAGTCACCTCTTCATCAATACATTTTACTTCATCCGACGATTTCCTTCGTCATGTCAAACGAACAAATTTCTTTGTTTCGATAACCGATGTTGAACCTGCCCGATTGCTCATTAATGGAATTTATATCACATTGTATCCGCTCAGAATGCGCTCTGCGCCGCCTCCACCATACGGCAGGTACATACACAAGTCGCCGAACTTCGCAGAACCGTTGAGACAGCCGCACAGATGCTTTGGCACGCAAATGACAGTCGCGAAGCTCCAAAGGGCCGGGCAAAATTGCCCTCGCATCACCAATAGCATGGCCCCTGCCCCACAGCATCAGCACACATCGCCGTCGTCTCGATCGTGGCGCAAGCGAGGGGCATGGCAGAGGGCGGAACGGGAGCTTCCTGTTCAGGATTCGCCGCCATTAGTCCCGTAGCGAGTCACATTTGAAGCCGAATTCTCGATTATGAGAGATGTAACGCCGCAGATACGAGGAAGAGAACAAATGACAGGACAGCAAGAAGGCAACGGAGGTTATTTAGTCGTTCCCAACGGTTGATTAACGCTTTCCAATTGTGTGGTGGAACATTCGAATTCCATTCGAGTGTCCCGGCGTTAATAGGTACGGTTCCGAACATCGTCACGGCGAGGAATACTAGCAAAGCAACAGCACCCGCCCAACTGAATACACAGCCCCTACTCGTGGCATCTACAATGGCTAGAGTAACTCCCGATATAATGGCTGGGAACATAATCGCAGGTACTAGGACACGAAGCGATCGGATTAAAGCTTGTCGCAGTTTAACGTGAGAAACGTCATCTAAAATCAACAGGGTATCTCGTACGCCTAATCGGATTACGAATTCTTCACCAGCCAACAAGCCTACGAAGAATAGGTTGATAAATACCAAAATAATCTGCAACATACGTCCTTTTCGTAAAAATCCAGAATGGAATACTCTATCTGGAGCATAATTGAGGTTTGTGAACGCAATATGAACCGTATCGACCATTTGCGAGTGACGTTACCAAAACCGGGGCTTCTCTTAGTCTTCATCCCGTTTGCAAAACAATACCAAGAGTAACCAGTCCAAGGCGGCGCAGTTTTTGGCTTAATGGCATGAAGTGTTCAGTGTGTGAGACGGCTCGGCGGCATTAAAAAACGCGACCACGGGGCCGCGTCGTCATGGTGATGCAGGGAGGTGAGGGTCAAGGGGTTTCTGTGGGATTCGCACCCATAAGTACAATAGTTTTTGCGTGCAATATATTCATTTCTGAGCTAGACAAGGGATTATAGCACTCATCTTCTTTGATGCGGTGCCCACTGAATCTGATACCGATCGTCTAACCGCATCTTGGCAATAAACAACACTTGCCCCAAATGCTCAGAGATATGAGTAACCACCTCGAAAATAACATCCAGTACGGTTCTATCTTGATTCTTAATTGTATAAACCTGAAACAACTTATCTGGTGTGAGGCATTGCAATGTCCGATGAACAGTGGAAAACTGCTCGGTCAACAGGTTAATAAGTTCAGTTTTCGAAAACCACTCTCTTGTGTTAAATTCCTCATCTCGGTCTCGAATGTCGGATTCCTGTCCAATACCCGAAACAAATCGTTGTCGAAGATTACCTGCAACGTGGACAACAAGATTTGCGATGCTATTGCTGACATCATTAGGTCGCCAATTAACATCCTCATCATCCAATTGCTGAAGAGCGTTTACCCATCTACGCTCTAAATCAAACATTTTATCCCGATGCAATGATAGAACCTCTTGAAAATTATTCATTTTCTTCACCCTTAGTATCCTAAGTCTTATTGGCGATTTCTGCCCGTTGTAATAATACCAAATCCCGTCGGAGGCGTGGCAGGGTTGCAGGAGCGGCGGAATTCGAGGCGCGGGGTGACGAGGTGGAAGTGGGGGTATGGGGCTTTGAAATCTTGCCTATCTTGCAATGTTCCCGTTCTGAGAACCTTTGGGAACATCTTGGGAACATTTTTTGCACCCGTAAAACCTTGCTACACAAGGATTATTGCATAAATGTTCCCAAGTTCCCTATGTTCCCAATGCAATATAGTTTTTTGCTGAGATATTTTTGTTCTCCTGACTTTCAATCAGAAGCCATCATAGTGATCATTTTTATGTACGCTTGTGCTATGGGTGTAAGGGAACAGGGAACATTTCAGGTATTTCCCACTCTCGTTCTAGGGGCTGAGTTATTTCCCGGCAAAAAAAATGTTCCCGGACGGTGGGAACATCCGGGAACTTTGGGGAACATTTTTTAGGATACTAAATATCCTGTGGCATCTCTTCGCTTTCGGAGCTTGGAATTTGCTGTTCTTCGCCTTCATCTGGTGCGTTGAGTTCGTTCATACCAAGTTTGTCAGCAACGAAGACTATCATCCGACGAGTTGCTTTCCCCGACACCCAAGGAGCACGAACATTGCGATCATCGCGATCATCCTTTTCATCACGGATAATCATTTTCGCTTTGGCTAGTGCTGCAATTACAACATTTGGTGGCATATTCTCCTGTTCCAGAAATTCATCGAGTTTTTTAGGCAAGATTGCGATACATTCAACGCCGTCTACTTTGGTAGTTTTACCGATGTAGTCGGTTGGTCGGTCATCCGCTGCAAACCCAAGCCCGTACACAAAACGACTCTTTTCCGTGATCCAGTCACCAATGAGCGACAAAGCCCGTTGCCATGTAACATTTCGGTCCGAGTGGCGAATTTCGTCCTTGATGATGGCTACAAATTGTTCCCGCACGCCGTCTAAGAAGCAAGAAACGTCTTTTGGGTGCCCGTAACCGTATTCGACTAGATACCGTAGACCCAATCGGATTGCAGCGACGTACTTTGCCCGTCGCATCAAACGCTTCCTAATGTCAGCGTCAACATCACTAGGCACCAGCGCATCGACGGCTTGTCTATCTCCCTCCCAATCATTAATCACCTTTGCTTGCAACGCTTGATAACTTCCTCCCACTTCGGCAAGCAGCGCACGGATCATCTGTCTGCCGCCGTTTCCGTGGTTTTCCATTGTTTCAACGAGGATTTTTTCTGTCAGTTCCTTAGCGTTACCGTGAGTATCGGGGTCAAAAGGAGATTGCGCCGTAAAGATTCGTTGACGTTCTCCTTGTTCAGCATCACGCGGTAAAAATTGGTGGTTGTTTGCCATCAATATAGTACAGTGGATGCGTTCTGAGTGCTGCAAACCACCGTCACGTGTTGAACGGGTTTTTGGTGTACCTTCGCCAAGCATATGAATAACTACGCTCGGATCAGCGTTATTATTTGTTCCGCGCACGTTGGTTTTTCGACCAACCTGTGCTTCTGTGAACCCGGTTGGCAAGTCTGCCGCCATCATTAGGCGTTGTTCAACACCCACTTGCGTAGCTGCGAACATACGCAGGCCCGCAGGGGTTCCAAAGATGCTCAATCCCGCACCCGCTGTTGTACTTTTTCCAGACCCCGTATCAAGCGAAACATATTCAGCCGCAACACCGTAGATGTCCAGCATACCTTTATCCTTCAAAAAGCGAACCAAGCAGGCTGCAACACCGACTCCCAATGCCCAAGCATAACGAGGATACAGCATGACTGTACTCTTGTGCAGTTCCCACTCTTGCTCAACTTCGCCCGATACCGTATAGTCCTCGTACAATTGACTGCCTAATGGATTCGTGAAGATCAGTTTCGCATCACCGATTGTTTCATCAGGGAATGCAAAAACCGCTTGCCCGTTGACGTTATGCCAACCAAGACGACTTGTACTGACTTCTGGTTCCAAACCGAAACGGGTTCGAATCATACTGTAACCAGCTAACAAATATTGACCAAACTTAGACGAGTCTTGAAAATCGCATCCTTGATCACGTAAAGGCGAGGTCTGACGTTTCTCATCAAGATGCGATGGTGATATGTTTAGCTTGATCCATCCGGCATCCCGCGTCCGTGTATAGATCACGACCTGAATCTCGCCTGTCGTGATGTTTTTGCGCCAACCTGCGATATACGTTGGTTGGCTGGTCACTACTACCCCAGTAGTGCCATCCTCGACGCCTTCATCCGTATATTTGTATCCGGTTGGATTTGGAAGATGATGATGTTCTTCTGGTGCGTCCGGCCAATTTTCACCGACTGTCGTAATCTTTGTTAAAACTGCGGCAGCCTCATGTTCGGCGAACGATTTAACGGCATCATCAAGGAGTTTTTTTGTGTACCGTGCCTTATATCCCTTCTTCGCCGCACCGTCCTTTTCAGCTTCGATGAACCAATTCCGCTCCAATCCGTGCTGGAATTCATCGCGCTTCTTGATGTTGTTGAGCACTTCTGCAACTTGTGGCAACAGTTTTTGCGAATCATCACCTCCGCGCAATTTGTCTTGTAAAGCGTGCGATTTCTCTACATGAGGATCGATGCTGTCAAACACCCGGAACCTCGGCCCACTCCCCGCCCACTCCGCATGTGCTTGTCCAGCGTCCTCGGTGGTGCTGGATTCTCCTTCGTAATCGTCCTCAGTCACATCGATCATCGGAGCTTCAGCCTCAGATGTCGGTGCAACCTCGCTCATACCTTTTAGTAGTGCCTCCATACTTGCCTCACGCTCCTCTTGATATGCTGTGTGACGTTGTTCTGGGTTCAGTGGCGGTGCTCCCCACGGGCCTCGACCGCCCTGTTCTTGGTTGTATGCCACGCGAACGTGATACGCCGGGTTTTTATCCGCTTCAAAGAGAGGACACTTTAGGCACTCATCCAACGGGTGATCCGCTTGCGCTCTGTGACAGCTACGCGGAGCCATATCCGCTGTATCACGAAATTTACGACCCGTATCATTCTTGTTGTAACCGTCATAAGCGGATGACCATTCATGAAAAACTGAATCATCGTCCGTCAGTGCATGTGCCCAAGATGCAAGAGCCACCCAGTCTTCGTAGCTGACATCGTTTGCCCCCGCTTCGGACGTGAAATACTTAATCCGTGCGCACAGTTCCGGGGTTTTTTTCAATATAATTTCATCAGGAACGCTGTCCCAAGGTCTTGTATCTCTTGGCTTATCAGCATAGGTGCGCGAACCGCCAGCGTTCTTGATCACTTCGATCAAAGGCTGCGGTGCCTGCGCCAGAGATACATCGTCAGGGGACAAACCGTCTACCCAATCATAACGATTGCCAGATTTGTGTTTACCGGGCGGTATAACGACGTATCCGCGATACCCACGAACATCAAGTCCCGGATAGTCTCCTTTTAGATTGACGGCATTTGTTATGATGGTGCCATCGGTGGGCCAAGCGAAATAGATATGTAGGCCACCGCCGCCTGTCTTGACGCGAACCGTTGCAGGGAGTTCGCCGATTTCGGATTCGAGACGCGCCAACGACTCGTATCCGCCGTTTTTCTCGTCAACATCCAATACCCAAACGCCTGACTCTTGGCCGCACGCTAATGCCCAGTTAGTGTCCGGCCACTGTTTTAACCATTTTGCATGTTGAACCATGTCGGCAGTTGCTTGTTCCGGCCATCCTGTGACGCGGGGATGTTTCCCTTTGTTTGAGCAATCTGGCCGACCACAGGTACACATACCACTTTTCATAGAATTAACAGGCAAGAGTCGAAATCCGTGCTTTGAGAAGAATTCAAGTGAGGTTTCCATCAGTCCGCACCTCCAGTCGAACGAGGCACATCTTGGAAAATGTTTTCAAAAAGGATCGAACTTGACAGATCATGTTTCGGGGTTGTATTCTGATAGCACATAAGGGTAGTGCCTCTCTTTCTTGCTAAATTCCCCTTTGCCGAGGGGGCATGAATGATTGGTGTTGCGCGTTTCCGTAGAGTTGTTAAGAACAGGCTTCCTTGCCGGGATGCCTGTTCTTTTGTTTTTCCACGCTTGTCTCTTGCCGGAGACGTTGCGCGTTTTCGTAGAGTTGCTAGACTTTCTTACAATTGTGGTTGTAACTGCGATTCAATCATTTCGATCATCGCGTCCTCTGGGATTCTCACGCAGGTTCCAATTTTTACAGATGGAATAGTCCCCGCCTGAATCCACTTATAAATAGTTGTCTTGTCGATGCTGCATTGCTTGCTAACCTCTTTAACCGTTAGTAATTTCCGCATATCTACTCTCCCCTTTGTCGAACAGCGTCATATCAAGTCGATTACTTCGACTATTTCATCATAGCCACGATATTTCATCTTGTAAAGGTATCCAAATAAACCATAAATATGGAGTCATTTTGACCCTATGTTTTTCTTGTCCTAGAGACAGTAGAAGTTCCGGTGATTAAACTTCAAAAAATGAGCAAGATGAAGAATTTTTGATGCAAAAAATTTTTTTGCGACAGGTTCTCATATATTTTTTTCAATTTGGGAAGACGCTTTTTTGTTCCATTCGTATATCCTTATCAACATGCAGGGAGGTGATAGCGAAGAAATCGTCGATGTCATATCGTTTCTAACAAATTGGATAGGAGAGAGGAAAGAATGAATGGTTCAGTAACTCCAAAAGGAAAAAAGTGGTACTACGTTATCTATCTTGGCAAGATCAACGGGCAAAAAAAACAAAAGTGGTCAAGTAGCTACAATACCAAGCGCGAGGCACAACGGGCACTCCGCGAGACGCTTCATCAGATGGATGAGGGAACGTACATCGAGCCAACGAAGGAGACTGTAGGCTCGTACATGGTAAGCTGGTTGGCAGGTCGAGAGAACAGTGTCGAGTACAACACATTCAAAAAATATCGCTGGCTGACCGAACACCACGTTGTTCCTAACATTGGTAGCATTGAGTTGGCGAAGTTGGCTCCCCAACACTTGCAGGAACTATACACAACCCTGCTAACCAAGGTCAGCCCAACTTCAAAAACTGGAAAGCCACTGTCAAAAAGGTCTGTGCTGCACGTTCACAACATGATACACATGGCACTGGATCAGGCAGTCAACTGGGGGATGATTCATCGCAATGTGTCGGATGTTGTTAAACCGCCAAAGCCTACTGAGAAGGAATTTCAAAGACTAAGTTCTGACGAACTGAGACACCTTCTTGATGAAACCAGAAAATATCGTTATGGCGTGGCATTTTTCGTAACCGCGATGACAGGAATGCGCAAAGCAGAGGTTTTTGGGCTTAGATGGCAGGATGTTGATCTCTCGGCGGGAGTGCTTCGGGTGAGACAAACCCTCCAATACGTAAAAGGCGTTGGCCCTGTATTCAAGGACACCAAAACGGTAAATGGCCGACGTGATGTCGCCATCGATCCTGTGACGATGCAGCAACTTCGCAATCACCGTAAGGCGCAGTTAGAGGAAAGGTTATTGATGGGGCATGAATACAAAGAACATGACTTGGTGTTTTCCCGGAACGATGGTCGGCCTGCATCATACTCCACCGTGGACAAGGAAAGAAAAAAGTGGGTCGAGCGTTCTGGAGTTAAGTACATTGTTTTGCATGGATTACGGCACAACCATGCTTCTGATTTGATTGAGCAAGGGGAGTCAGCAGATGTGGTCAGCAAGCGTATCGGGCATGCCCGTACATCTATTACGATGGACATCTATGTACACCCGCGTCCCGAACAACAGGTCAAGGCGGTCAACAAATATGCTGAAAATCTTTTCGGCGAACAAAAAGAGCAGATTAGAAAGGATGGGTGAAAAATTGTTTCGGATTCCGAAGGTTAGAAAAGGATTAGAAAAAGTCGCTGAAAAAAGAATCGACGCGGCTCTCGTTGCACCGAGAAACCGCGTCATTACTGGGTTTTCACTTGGAGGCACCAGCCGGATTCGAACCGGCGGTAAAGGTTTTGCAGACCTCTGCCTTACCACTTGGCTATGGTGCCGTATGATTTACCATCCTGATAGTCGGCGTCGACACCAACTACAGGTGGTAAACCACTTTGGAGCGGAAGACGGGATTCGAACCCGCGACCCTCGCCTTGGCAAGGCGATGCTCTACCCCTGAGCCACTTCCGCACAAGACATCTCACTGGTGGCTCGGGACGGAATCGAACCGCCGACACGAGGATTTTCAGTCCTCTGCTCTACCGACTGAGCTACCGAGCCTTAACGCGAGGCGATACCAAATATACTACATTCCATAAAACTTTGTCAACTATCTGTAATGGTTTGCAAACGAATCAATTAGGTCTTAAACATTCATCAAGCTTCAACCTCATGAACGCTGAAAACCAGTGGGATTTGAACTCACAGCCCCTTCGCTGCCGCGTAGTGCTCACCCACGATAGTGTATTCATTCCCGAAGTTTTAGAACAATCCCCCGAAAACCGTGTGAAACCTTAATTCACACGCATTGCATCTTAACACACTTTCCTTCCTGTTACAAGTAAAGTGCCTTGATGTTACGTTTCCAACAAGGCCTCTAACGAAAGGGACACTAACCCGCGTATCGCTGCACCGGGGCACTCTAGCCCTTCCAAATATTCACTTTTCACCAATTTGCCATTACACGAAATACTGAGCTGGCACTTGGGGCCACATCAAAAAAACGGTCTCAGTAGACGACCCTTTGAATTTTAGCCCCTCCCGTTGGACTCCCCCCCTCCCAACAATCACACCAACTATCGGAATCCCTAACTTTGATAGGGCCCGCCGATGTGATACACCTGTTGGCCAAGGAGCGGATGAGGATGTAGTATCCGTCGCCAGCCAGTCCCTAGGTAATTCCAATCATAATGATTGACCGTACTACACGATTATGCAGCGCTTCTCGGGAACCCATTTTCAGTGACTGAAAGTACTGTACGCTTCCCTACTGTGTAGTTTTAGTTTCATCCCAATGACATCTCATGAGCCACGCAAATTGCATTGCCGAAGTGTAGTCGTGCGCCACATCGCACAATTGCCAGCGGGGCTGATTTCTAACAGCCCCGCGTTTTTAGTATACAGATTACTCTACATCAAGAATGTAGCGGGCAGCCGGCGAGATTCGATCATAAGTCACCTTCCGAATATACTCACGTTGGTTCAACTGCTGAGCATGTTCACGCGCGGTGTAATATGAGTGGCACGCTCTACGTGTACCATTCGTTCGATTTGTGGTTCCACCATGCCACAAGTGTGAGTTAAAGACACCAACTGTTCCCGCCGGGGCTACGATAAGTTCCTGTTCCGGATGATCGTCTGCCGGATTCATGTAATCAGATGGTGCTCCTCCGATTCGATGCGTTCCCGGAACAACCCGCGTCGGACCATTATCCGGAGTAAAATCGTCAATCAACCAGATGGAGTTCACCACGTGAAATGGCTCGTCCGCCTCACGCCTACCCCAATCTACGTGTAAATTCTGATGCCCCTGTCCTGGAATCGCATCGCGCGCGTTGAGGGAAGACAGTTTAAAAGGGCGTTTTAATACATGATAAACAGCGGCCAATACACGTGGATTCGTGTAAATCGAATCAAATATTTCGCCTTTGTTTACTAAATCGGCCAATCTCCGTGTTCCCTGTTCCTGGTGCACTTCGAGCCCGGCCGATTGTCCCTCCTTTTCCATCAACGCTTCATATCGATCACGAAGCTGTTCGAGTTCGTCCTGAGTCAACACGTTGTACAGCAAGACAAATCCATTCTCGTCGAGTGACTGCTTCTCTTCCGTGGTTAGGGTATTTTCTGTAACGCCTAGTTCGCGTAGTGCCTCTTGAATATCGTCAGTTGTTTGTTGACTCATCGTAGTCATCCTCTCTTGAATATAAGCGCTTTCAATATGCTGATCTCAATGATAGTCTAGAACACTAGCATTGCATCCATTTTTTCATAAAATTCATATGATTTCACGCCTTAAATTCCATTAGAAACAAAATTCCTCGTCTTACACTATGAATATACGATGGTTGAGGTTCAAAACAGGCCATAAGAGTCAGGCGCCTCATGGATCCACATCACCGAGCGCAATGTCATATTGACTTTCAATTGTCAGGGCCGTTTGAGGTCCGATGACACCGTCAACTGTAAGACGTTGAGCGGCCTGAAAATCCCGAACAGCTTCTTCGGTTTCAAATCCGTAGACACCATCTATCTGACCTTCATAAAAGCCCAGCGTATTCAACATTTGCTGAAACGTGGCTATGTCCTCGCCTGGAGAAACACTGCTGTGAAGTACCCTTGTCGTTACGACAGCACCCGTAATTGTAACTAGCGTACCAATTGGCGCAGCGGCATAGACAATCGGTACGTCTTGGTTTTGCATCCTTACACAACCATGGCTTACAGATTGGCCTATAGATGTAGGATCGTCATTTCCGTGTATGCCGTAACCGCCGTTCGGAATGGATAGTCGCATCCACCTTGGACCAAACGCCCCGCCTGGATTCGGACTCTTTTCGACAATCACCCAATCCCCTAAAGGTGTTGGTGTCGTCGGTTTTCCTGTTGCTACCGGAAAGGAGTTCGTCAGTTGGTTGTTCTGGTATAGATAAAGTACATTACTTAACGTGTCGACGACGATATGTGTTGACCCGCCGCCCCACTGTACCTCTCCAATCCCCAAAACGACCCAGGTGACGGGTCCTACGATGCCATCGGCACGAATGCCTGCCGTGCGTTGGAAGTTCACCACAGCCTGTGCTGTTGCAGTGTTATAGATGCCGTTCCAAGACCCTGTATAAAACTTTGATGCGATAAGTCTCCGCTGCACCGAGATCACATCCGGCCCCTGCATTCGCGGCCGGGTTAAGCGCAGAAATCGACTGGCTAAGATCATGGCATACCATCTCCATGGCCTCGTGGCCTGACTAGGAATTTCATTGATCTGCATCAGCGTATTCCAAAGTTTCGAGGATAATGCCTGCTGAAAATTGCCGAGATCGTTTGAGGTGGATATAATTGGGTCATAAAACGATTTTCCCCTGATAGGAGTTTATTTTCTCCATACATAGCAACCGAGAGCATATGCAAGCATGCAACCAATCATTGTATCAAGTAATCGGTATTCTAACAGTGATGCTGTCACCGTTCTACCTGCGCTGAACATCATCAACATCAATGGGGTCATCAGCATAGCGTAAATCGCATAACTCCGATTTTTAAAAATCGGACGAAGCGCCCCCAGCACCCCAACAATAACTACAATACTCCATTGCGGCAGAGCGCACAGCAACACAAGAGTTCCAAGTACCACACCCGCAGCTGTACCTATGCCTCTTTGAACAATACGTCCTTGTGATGCGGATAAGTCACGTTGGAGGACAATCGCTATCGTTAAGCCAATCCAATAAGAACGTTCAAAGTGGAAAATAATCTCAATCACTTGTGCCGCCAGCATACACAGTCCGACTCGAATTGCATATTGCCATCCAATAAAATGAGTTAATGAGCGCCGCCACCTCAAAAATCGCTGCCTATTAGAAATTGTGGTGGGTTGAAATGAGTTCTTATGATCAGTGGTTAACCACAATAGGCTTTCCATAGCGAGCAATACGATGACTCCAATTAAAGAACCAATTGCAAAAGCAGCAGGTAATTTTAAAATCCCCTGATGCAGTCCTGCATCCCCCATATTTGTTCCAATCATGGTAAGCAACATAAATTGGGTCGAGGCTATTGCAACAGGTCTGCTGATTCCTCCCATCAACGCCGCCAATGTTGAAATCATGACAATTAAAACGCCCGTGATCCATCCGTGCCCTACTATCATACTCCCCACAACCATGGCAACTGTTCCGACCAGCGTTGTACTGAGCAGTTGAGTTGTCTGCTTTTTGATTGTTCCATCAGACGAAGTACCACTAGTAATCATCACACCAAATGTAGACAACAACCCAAATACCAAATTATCCAAATAAAAACCAAGGGAAATACAACCTGCCATCCCAATTAGCCCAGCACCAACTTGCGCGTAATTGATAGGTGTTTCATTCGACCACCGTAGTGCGTCCTTGATGAATCTGAAACCCGCGTTATCTTTCGCACTGAGTTTCTCTTTAGCGAATTTGCTATCCACTATTTTTCCTCCGCACACCTGCATGATGACGAAAGTATACCTTATTATTCTTGACACCCTATGTCAGTGATCTATACAATTCGCAAAAGTGATTCAAAATTGGTGGTGAATTGTGTGCGTGCAGATCGACTTCTCACAATCCTGATGTACTTGCAGGCAGAAGAAAAAATAACTGCTGCAGAACTAGCGCACCGCCTAGAAGTATCGGAACGTACGATTTATCGTGATATGGATGCACTCAACATGGCGGGAGTTCCAATTTATGCGGATTCAGGATCAGGTGGGGGCTTTTCCTTACCATCAAATTACCAAGTTCAGCTTAACGGTTTGACAACCTCGGAGATTCACGCCTTATTTTTGAACATGTCAAATCAAGTATTCCAACAGTTAGGAATTGACCAATCCTTGCAAAGTGCTTTGCTGAAATTGCTTAATTCATTGCCATCTCCGAACAAAGACGACGTTGCGTGGATTCAAAATAGAGTTTATCTCGATACGGATAAATGGTCACCATTTAAAGAAAATATACAATTTCTTCAAGAAGCTCAACAATCGATATGGCAAGAAAAACAGGTGATGATGACGTATTTATCAACAACTGGTGAACAACTGAAAAGAAAAATACGCCCATATGGTCTCGTTGCAAAAGCCGGGATTTGGTCTGTCGTTTGTGGTGAAGAAGATCAAATCACGGTTTATCGCTTATCCAAAATTCAATCATTCGATATATTGAACGATAAATTCATCAGACCGCAGGAGTTCGAGCTTGCAGCGTTTTGGAAGAGTTGGGTCCAGCAATATGAACTGAACCGAACCAGTTACCTCGTTGTACTCGAAGTCTCCCAGAATTACATCCCACATTTATCCCAAGTGATTGGTGAAACGATCATGCAGCAAGTGCAACAACAAAAATCACTCGCTCACCCCGGCTGGTTGACTGTAACATTGTCTTTCAAAAATAAAGAAGAAGCGCTTAGATATGTGTTACCCTTAGGAACTCATGTTATGGTGACTGAACCAATTGAACTTCGGGAAAGCATAAAAAAATACGCAATCGACATAGCTCGTTTATATGGGGATTGATTTGAAACGCCTTTGTCGGTTAACTTTTATCGAAATTACTTGGATTTAGCGCATAGTCAATTCCTAAAATGACCATTCTAACATTGTTGAACAGGAAACAAACAAATCGATATAATTATGATTAATGTAGCACCAAGTGGGGGAACAGGCCATGAACAAAAAAGAGCAGCTTATCATCAATTTCAGGGACGTATTTAACAAGATGGTTTGGCTTAATAAGTTTAAGATGGAAGAAAGTCTGAAGGGTTATAAGGCTTCTGAAGTACATTGTATCGAATCCATTGGAAAAAATAGAGATGCCAACGTGACAAAACTTGCGGAGTCCCTTTATATGACTAGAGGTGCCATCAGTAAATTAACTAAGAAGCTTATAAAAAAAGACCTTATCGCAAGCTACCAGAAACCGGATAACAAGAAAGAGATCTATTTTAGGCTCACTGAGCAAGGGAAATTAATTTATAAAATCCATGAGGAACTGCACAAAGAGTTTCAAGAACGGGACAAAGTTGTATTTGAACAAGTAACAGAAGAACAATTTGACAGCATGCTTAACTTTGTAGAAAAGTATAGCAGGCATTTGGATGCCGAAATCAAGAAACAAGGTCTAACTATTAATTAAATTGAAATAAATTTGAATAATAAACCACGAGCAGCCCAACTCTATTGAGAACGGACTGCTTTTTTATCGCCTCTATTTTGTTGACAAGGAAATAATATTATGCTAGATTTTTGTTGACAAGGAAACAAACATCAACTTATGTGAGGGAAATCATATGTCAATAGATAAAGTAAAGAAGTCGGGATTGCCAAAAGGAATTCTCACGGCTGCCTGGGCTATTGCACTTGGAGCAATCGCTCCAATGCTTGACTCAACTATGGTGAACATCGCCATTGACAAACTAACTAAGTACTTCAACACGACATTGGATACCATTCAATGGTCCATTACAGGTTATGTTTTAGCTCTTGCGATTGCAGTTCCAGTATCCGGATGGCTCATGAACAAATTCAACGGAAAGAAAGTCTTCATCGGATCAGTCATCGCCTTTGGTGTCATTTCTATTTTTGTTGGAATTAGTTGGGGCGTTTCCAGCTTCATCTTCTTCCGTTTACTTCAAGGATTTAGCGCTGGGATTATTACCCCGCTTATGTCAACACTCTTGGTTAAAACAGCAGGTCCAGAAAATATAGGGAAAGTGATGGCTATCGTCAGCACACCTATGATCTTCGGCCCAATCTTAGGACCTGTAGTCGGGGGCTTCATCGTTCAAGGTGCATCATGGCATTGGATTTTCTTCATCAACGTGTTCATCGTTTTGATTGCTGCACCATTGATGATGAAAACCATTCCAGACTTTGAACCATTCAACAAAGATAGTAAACTCGATGTCTTTGGGATTATCGATTTGTCCTTAATGAGTGCGGCATTGATTTTTGGGATTACGAAAGCAGCTGACCATGCATCGTTTGACAATAGCGAAACAATTTTATGGGTAGGCATTGGGCTTGTTTTAGCAGTAATTTACCTCATATATAATCGAATCAGAAAAAATCAAACCGTGCTTCCAATGAATTTGTTTGCACACAAGAGCTTCTTAACATCAAACATCGGTTTGTTCTTAGCGAATATTGCCATCATGGGACCCATGCTAATACTTCCATTGTTTTTTCAAAACTTCCGCCAATTCACGGCAATCGAAGCAGCACTTGCGTTAATCCCTCAAGGAGTTGGCATGCTCGTTACTCGACCGATTATTGGAAAAATGATTGATAAGATCGGTGCAAAATACGTCGTTATGGTCAGTCTTGTTCTTTCGCTTATCGGATCCATTCCGCTTATCTTTATCACAGATAAAACAAGTATGATTTGGATTTCCATCATATTGTTCATCCGTGGTACCAGTTTTGGAGGTATTATTCTTCCGTTGACGAGTGACGCTTATACCGGGCTTGACAGCAAACAACTTCCAGAAGCAGGTGTTGGTATTAATATTATTGAAAACCTTGGTTCAAGCTTCGGTTCAGCTGTTATCGCAACCGTTGTAGCAACTGTCATACAAGGACTTCAACCAAATATCGTAAATCATTTAAAAGGTTACCATGCTGGATTCTTAGTGTCCGTCATTGTCCTTGCGCTAATCTTCATCCCAAGTCTATTCCTCACACATAAAAAGAATGCATAGAGTTTCAGAACTTCAGTACAAGTTCTGAAACTTTCACAAAAAAATTATCAGTAAAAGTGATAGAGTGACTACTGTTTAGTTCTGCCCAAAACGGGTAAACAAGGCGATGACGTTGATGTTTGAAATTAGACGCCACCGCAGTCGAATTCGCATAACGACAACATTATGAAATTCCCCGTTTGTAAACCCACATTGCGAATATATACGCAACAATAAGAATGCCTAAACACCATGCGAGCGCAATCAAAATGTCATTACCGACAGGCCTCCCAGCTAGCAAGGAGCGAATTGCATCAACAATTGAGTTGAATGGTTGGTTGTTGGCAAAAACGCGAACGACTAGAGGCATATTCTTAGTGGGTACGAACGCCGAGTTGATAAACGGCAGGAAGAGAAATGGATAGGAAAATGCCCTCACGCCGTCCGCTGACTTTGCAGACATGCCAGCAATCACTGCGATCCAAGTTAAGGCCAACGTAAACAGCGCAAGTATACCAACTACAGCAAACCATGACAGCCCCCCTGCTGACGAGCGAAATCCCATAATCAACGCGACGAGAATGATGACGACAACCGAAATCGCGTTGGATACCAGCGAGGTCAGAACGTGCCCCACAGAATAGTCGATCACGCTATCGGCATGGAGTGGAACCGCTCGAATATGGCCGCTGCAGGTCGACAAACAGGCGGTAAGCTGTATAGGATATCCCACTTGCAATAGCCATCAGCAGTATCCCGGGTAGCAAGTAATTCACATAGTTATCCGTACCGAATTTTATTTGATGATGGTGTCCATGCTGCGGGATATGTGACGCATGGAACGCCCAAACATAACGCCTATGTCGCTAAAGTGGTGAGAATGTTGACAATCGTTGTTTTTCCCGCCCCATTGGAACCGGGCGGGCGAAAATACTGCCCTGTTTCGCCTCGAAATCTACACCCTTTAGGACTTCTGTGTCCTTGAAAGACTTTCGCAGATCTTTCGCTTCAATTGCTGTTTCCATCTCGAGATCCCCTACTTTTATCCATAACCTTTTTCATGGCCTTATTAACTCCTTGGTCAACAGATTCTTGATAGATGTCAGCGTGAGTTTTCGAACCTTTGATTAGATCGTCGCAGAAAGCCGCTACGTCACTACCCGTCACTTCGAGTACGCCTTTCCCCAAGGCTGCGCCCTCTTCAAAAAGGTCGATGATCCCCGAGAGCAAACTCGTTCCGTCGGTTAGCTCAACAGCGGCGACCTTAAAGAGATATTTTTGAATCTCTTTATAGACAATCTGATAATCTTGCGGGAGCGCTTTGATTCGTGCCACGTGCGCTCGCCACTTTTTTTTGCCTTCGATGATATCTTGTATTCTCATTTTTATCCCCCCTATTTACCTAACTTTTTGGCGATATTATTGTTGAGTTGATCGCGCCACTTTTCGCGAAAAGACTTTGCCCCTTCTTCGCCGACCAACGCTGAACAGAAGCCTTTGATATCGTCACCAAAAACCTCTTGGACACTCTGACCGTCCGCCGCCGTTTCTTCGAGTAGACTAAGCACACCGTCAAGAATTGGCATGAGATTGCGGCCAGTGAAATCCGAATAAATCCAAATAGTTGAATTGACTTTTTTCCATGCCATTTGATAATCAGTCGGAAGCTTTTCGACTCTCGACTCAAAAGCTTTAAATTCTTTAGTCATATCGCTCCCTGTGACTCTGTCCCAAAAATTCATCACTTTTCATCCTTTAACCCGTTAATTTTTGATGATACGAACTCCCATTTTTCCCAGAACTTCCGCAGTTCCTCGCGCCCCGCGTCGTTGAGCACAAAAAACTTTCGCGGTGGCCCCATGTCGGAGGGTTTTTTGGTGACTTCCACCAGCTTGCTTCTTTCAAGCCGGATCAAAATGGTGTACACAGTTCCATCCACAACATCTGTGAAGCCAAGGGCATTCAGCCGTCGCGTGATTTCGTAGCCGTAGGTTTCTTTGCGGCTTATCATTTCAAGAACACAACCCTCAAGCACACCTTTGAGCATTTCCGTTAGGTTTTCCAAATTTCTCTCCTCATTCGTGTTCAGTACTTTGTGTCACATGTATTTTGTGTTACTGATAATGAGTATTACTTACTACCGGTACACAGTAATACAAAATAGCGTTACGTGTCAAGAAAAAGCTTTTCGTCAAATTTTCGAAGGGATTTGTGGAGTTTAGTCAAGGATGAAACTGATTAAGAATAAGTCAAAGCCAAACGCAGTTGAGGCGTGGTGAGGCAGTTCACTACGCTAATGGCAGGGGTTACTGTCGTTGACGTTTATTTGCTTCGCTTTGACGGACGATCTCGTCAACGACGTGCGTGATCGGTGCGGTGGCGTCGATTATAATTCCGTTTTTCGGAATGTCTTCTTTCGTTTGGTGCAATCGCGCAATGAGTTCCCGTTCCGGTTTCTTTCCGCCCCACTCATTTTCCGGTCGCTCGTCAAGCCGCCGGTTCAATGTGTCAAGGTCGACCTCGAGGACAAACACGCCATCAAATAGATCTATGAATTTCGGAAAGTTCCTAGAACCACCGCAAAAAAATGTTACCGCCTCATCCTGGTTGGCGACCAAAGCTTTTACTTTATCTACATGCCAAATGTGATGCTCATGCGTGACACCATCCGTTCGTGTACCAGTTTCCGGCTCACCTTGATAAGCCAATTCGCGGTCACCATGAATGGCATGGTAGCCGCGCCGCTGCAATTCTTTGCAGACCGAAGTTTTGCCAGAGCCGGAAACGCCTTCAATCAGATAATTCCTAATGCCCATGGCAGACCATCCATTTAACTGTATAAGCACCATGTATTGGATGTCTATCTGTCGCTAAAAAGCCTGAGAATAGCATAACGGCAAGCCGCGAGCACTGTATTTTCATACAAATGGTCAACAACGTGCTTCTTCCATCCAAGCAGCCCGTTGTTCAATATTCGCAGGTACTTGAATGGAAACCCTATTCCCTGGAAACCCACACTTCCCGTCTCACACAATCGTGATCGATACATACGCCATTGATAGTTAATTGTCCAGCTTTCTGGTCTAATCCGATGTAAATGTCACAACGATTACCTATAAATCGTAACTTTTCAGGTGATCCAATAAACTTGAAACCAAGCAAAATCGGTTCCTCCCCCTCCGATGATTCATTTTGGATGTTGCTTTCTGCATGAATCACCCACGGTCCGGCCTCGTAGCTCTTGTACACTCGCTCTTCCACCACTGTCATTCACCGTCCCTGAAGAAATAAAATTTGCTTGATACCCAGCACTTCTCTATTGATGTCTTAAATACCACACCGCTCCTGAACAATCCTGCTCCCAGTGTTCAATAAGATCAAGACCTTCAAACTGAATATTTATGTAATTGTTGCTGAACGTATTCCTTCAGTTCTCCCCCCAAATAGCGACACAAGTTGTCAGAGATCCATTGCAAGACGAACCATATCCCTACAGTGAATTCCATTCTCATAAAATGGCTCGGGATAGTGTCGTGTAAAGAAGTCCAAATCAACGCCTACGATACGAAATCCACACTTCTGATACAGTGCCAATTGCCCGCTCCCAGCATTCCCTGTTCCAAGTTCAATTGTTTTGTATGCCATAGAACGTGCGGTTTCGATTGCATGACGAACCAGTTGTTTGCCAATGCCCTTACGCAGTTCATCCCGTGCTCTAAAGCCACTTGCCTAAGCAAGATACATGCTTTTCCAGCAAAATGGTGGCCTCTGGAGTCCTCAAATACCGTATATCCAATATGCCCACCATAGTAAAGGCTCTCTTGGTACCCAATGCGAATATCAATCTTTCCCACGACCGTGTTTGTGTTGTGGAGGACAATCTTGTACTTGTACGCAGGCACGAACTCTTTGTCTTTGTTCTCTGGAGTTTTTTCGGAAATTAACAAATCAACTTCCGTGCCATTTAATCTGTCAAAATCCAAAAATTGAAACGTCATGACATATCCCCTATCCTAATGGTGATAACTGCCAAGGTGTACAAACAGCCCATATCAGTCAAGACGGAAATTTGGGCAACCTTTAATGGATTTGTCATTGTGCAATTCTTCTGTTAATATCAGATAAAAAATTCTAACGCAATTTGATTAACAATTCATCGAATTTAGCTCGCCATTCGGGATGGGATAGCCATTTTGTGTCTTGGTTATCGCCATATTTTCTCGGAACCACATGGAAATGAATATGAAACACATCTTGTTGCGCCTCTACTCCAGAACTGTTTCTGATTTGGACGTTTCTGATACCCAATTTCGTCTCATACAGCGTCGCAACTTTCTTCACCGTTGACATTATTTTAAATAATACTTCCTCTGGTGTATCAAAAATGTTCTCATAATGCGCCTTCGGGATAATCAATGTATGATACTCAGTCGCAGGGTTAATGTCAAAGAAGGCATAAGTATTTTCATCTTCGTAAACCTTCCATGATTTTACTTCCCCTCTGGCTACTTTACAAAAAATACAGTCATCCATAGACCGTACCCCTTCCTCGTTACTGGAGATACAAGGGTCGTCGCAGCTTCAACGGAACAATCTATTATCAACCTGATATTCGATAAAACTCACTACGGAGAATTGAATAGATAACCGAGCTTTGCCATTTTCCCTTCCAAAACATATGCTCCCGCAACATGCCTTCTTTAGTCATTCCTATTTTCTTCATAACACTCGACGAGGCAGGATTCTCTGGTCTACACGTTGCGAAAATCCGATGGAGTTTGAGTTTCGAAAAGCCAAATTCGCACAATGCATGTGCAACTTCAGTGGCAAAGCCGTGCCCCTAGAATTGCCGATTCAGGCAATATCCAAGTGACGCCTGAAGGTGCTCCTCGACATGTAGTCCACCCCCGCCAATTATGGAATCGCTCTCCTTGAGTACAATCACGAATTCGTACGTCTCTCGCGGGCTTTGTTTCTGAGACATGATCATGCTGTTTATATATTCTTTTGTCGCATCCTTGGAATTAGGGCCCCATTCCATGAACTGTACAAGATCGGTATCTGAAGCATAAACATGTACTTGCGCCCAATCGTCCACAGTGAATTCCCGTAAAATCAGTCGTTCTGTCTCAATGATCATAGTAAACGCCTTTCCTGTTATTATGTCTTCAACTCGTAAGTAAACCAAATGATTCAGCAATGTGAAGGATATGCATCATACACGCGTCATCTCGAATCAATTTAACAATGCCTTGTTCTTGCAATTGTAACCGTACCTCCTTCCTCATTGTTAATCTTTACTCGACACAACGTAGAGAATGCGTGACCCATTGTAACAAAAACGGACGATTTAGTTATTGAATTGGAGTACGTCGAGTTTGTACGATAGTCTCATGCTGAGAAGGTTGGCATTTCGAGGATGAGCTTATATCGTAAACTAAAGACCTGGAACGAGACGGATCATTGATCGATAAATTAATCCAAATTAATTCTTAAAGGAGAATTGGTTATGAACTTATCGACAACTCAGTGGACATTTCCGCTAGGACCATTCGAAAAGTATCAATATAATCCGATTCTTGGGCCTCAAGGTGACACCTGGGAATCAAAAGACTTATTCAACCCAACTGCCGTTGAAAAAGACGGGAAAATCTTTCTGTTGTATCGTGCCGAAGATCATACAGGTGCTGGAGCATGGAATGGGACTTCTCGAATTGGACTCGCCATCAGTGAGGATGGCATTCACTTCGAACGCCATCCAGAACCGGTTTTGGTCCCGACAGAACCATACGAACACCCAGGTGGCTGTGAAGATCCTCGTGTGACACGGATCGGTGATACGTACTATCTTACTTATTCCGCTTTCGACGGTCGCAGTGCTCGACTATGCCTCGCGACTTCTAAAGATCTGTATACATGGGAAAAGAAAGGTATTTTGTTCCCAGAATGGATGGAGGGATCAGACAAGGTATGGTCGAAGTCGGGTGCCATCCTACCCGAACCTATACACGGCAGATATATCATGTACTTTGGTGACACGAGTATCTGGATTGCCTACTCAGAAGATTTAATCCACTGGACACCCATTAAAGAGCCTGTGTTTGCTCCATCTGTTGATCCAAAGGCATTTGACAGTGCGTTGATTGAACCGGGTCCGCAGCCTTTGTTGACGGAGAAAGGCATTTTACTCATCTATAATGCTGCTCGGAAAATCGCTGAATCTGAAGATCCGTCTTTCGGAAAGCTGCGCTATTCAGCTGGACAAGTGCTGCTTTCCAAGGAAGATCCTTCGAAAGTACTAAAACGCACAAAAACCCCATTTTTTGTTCCGGGAACACATGACGAAATTTTGGGGCAAGTGGATAATGTCGTGTTTGTTGAAGGGTTAGCTACGTACAAAGGGGTTTACTATTTGTACTACGGAATGGCTGATTCTAAAATTGGTGTTGCCATCTACCGTCCATAGCTGTTCTAGTGCCCCTCCAGAAATTCAAGTGGTATACGCTCGATTCCCAATAATCATCGGATCTAAGACAGCAAAAGAGCCTTCAAGCACCCCCCTGGTGCCCAAAGGCTCTTTATGATGGTGGAAAGAATATAGGACTTGAACCAGTAGCGCATCAGATGTATTAAACTGAAGTTTAAAAAAGCAAAGTTGCGAACGCTAACCATTATGACGCGGCAACATCCTTGCAGCATTTTTTCGCTGAGACACCATTGCCATGTAACATTTTCAATATGCTTGTTCCGCACGCGCCAGCTCGACTAGACCTCGGTCTCCATTTACCGTAACAACCTGCCCATCCGTCAACAGCGATGTCGCGTTGCCCGTTGCCACCACGGCCGGAATTCGGTATTCACGTGCGATAATCGCGGAGTGCGAGAGAATGCCTCCCGAATCCGTCACCAATGCCCCAATGTTGGGAAAAACCATCGACCACACGGGAGAAGTGATGGGACAAACCAATACATCGCCTGGCTGAATTTTCGAGAACTCCGATTCTTCTCGAATGACTCGTACCTTGCCCGTGTATTCCCCAGTAGATGCCGATATCCCTTCGATGCGAGACGCGTCGCGTTGCACTCTGCCACTCTGCTCTGTCGCGAAAATCTGCTCCAGTGCCCAAGTGACACCTTCCGCCAAGAAACTCAAACACATCGTCGATACAATCCAAATGTCCTCGCGCCACAAACCGCTTGCCAGCTTCCAAGAAACCGTATCTCAACAAACCGACAGGTACATCGCGATCGTAAAATCCATGCTCTTCACGCAGCGGATACGCTCGTTTTGCGTTGTCAAGCAGGAGGCTGAACCGCGCGCGCTCCACTTCTGTCCGCCCCAGCAATCGTTGCTCCGTCTCGGCCAATCGACGCTGGCGCTGCTGCGCCAGTATGGATGCATGTTCCGCTACCTGCCCTGTATTTCCACTCAATTGGTCTTTCAATAGCTGCAAGAGAATGTGCGAAGACTCCCCAACTGTCGGATAATTCAATTCCGCGCGCAAAGCGCGCAGACCAAACTCGCGAACGTACGCAGCGACCTTTTCTGCGAATTTCGGATGCGAAGCTTCTAAATCCCTGAGGGAACACCCCTCTTGTAGGTCGTGCAACAACGCGGGATGGCTTTGAACGAAATTCGCCATCGCCTCTATAGCGCGTCCAGGAGCGCTGGAGATTTCCGATAACCCACCAAAGGCCTGCATCGACTGCGCCTCGTCCCAATCCAAAAGCGCCCGACACTCGAACACAAATCTTGCAATCATGTATTCGATCGCGCCATTGAGCAACATGTGCTGATCCAGACAGTATTTCAGAAACTCAAATGACTCTGAAAGATACGCTGCCAATTGGTCATCGGAGAAGTCATCTAGTTGAACCAAAGCCAAGTTGGAGGCTTTGCGCGTCAACTCCGGTTTCAACCGCACTTCCCAATCGCGCAGCAATTTCCCGGCTCTATCTTCCCTAACCCATGCGACCGCGCCTGCAAGCCGCGACTTGATCTGCGGCACCAAGCGGATGAGGATAGGCATCAGCCAGGCGGGCGGCGCCTTTCTCTCTTTGCCTCCAAGCGGCACCACGCGTTGATACAGCCAGCCGCCGATCTCCTTCTGTTCGAGTGTTTCAATCATCAACGACATCTCCGTGCACAGGTTGCGCATGGCGTGGTTCATCGCGACAATAAAGGTCGATCTCGTTGCTGGCGCCAACACATCGGGATAATGCGACACTTCCCGTTCCCAAAATCCTTCAGGCACTTCGACGGGAAGCGGAATCTGGCGCTTTGCACCTGCGTTGTCACGCGGTAATGTCGTGATGGGCCGCGCCTGCAGCAGATACAATTCACCTCGGGAAATCGCCCATTCGATGTCCTGGGGCTGACCAAAGTGGAGCGCAGCTTTTCTGGCGAGATGAGCCACACGCAAAATGTCGTCCGCCTCCATCGCCCGTTCCGGCAACTGTATCGGTACCGCCTGTTGACCACGCACCGTCCATTCGTCGGGCGTCGCCTGCCCAGACACCAGACGTTCGCCAAGTCCCTTGACAGCGCTGACCAGCACCTCTTTCCGATCACCGGTGACTGGATTGGCCGTGAAAGCCACACCTGCCGCGTCCGCCTCGATGATTGGCTGAATCAGTACAGCCATCCGCCCCGCCATTGCCTGCTTGACTGTCCGGTACTGCAGGATATGGCGGCTGAACGCGGAAGCAAAGCAGGTTCGCACCGCAGACTCGACGGCGTCGAAGCCATGGACGCCAAGCAACGTGTCATATTGACCAGCGAAAGAAGCGTCGGCGAGATCTTCCGCGACGCCCGATGAACGAACGGCGAAAGGCACATCGCCGAACGGCGTGATCGCCTCGCGCAGTTCCTGCTGCAAACGCTCATCAAGCGGCCTCTCCATGATTGCCCCACGGATCACCGCACTGTCTCCGGCCGGAATATCCAACATATATTCCGCAAAAGCTGTCGTTGTCACCACAGCCCCATCGGGCACTGGGAACCCGGCGCGCCTCAACTTTGCCAGGTTGACCGCCTTTCCGCCAGCTTCGTCGATGACGAGACACTGTTCGTCCTGCAACCGACAAATTTTCTTTTTCTCAGCATAATGGTGACTGTCACTGTGAATATTTTTCTTTTGTATCATCTCCATCTCCCCTTTAATGTGACTGCGCCTCCCGTTCGGTCGCCTTCAAAAAAGCGATTTGAGCCGAAATCCCCGCGTTTACCGCAGCAATCAACCCATGTTCATCAAGCCCGTACCGTCCGTGCAACTCTATCCATGTCGACATGCTCACCAGTAGACGGATCACCGAATAGGAAGCTAGTTGAGCGTCATTGGGCAGATTCGGCGCTGTTTTTTGCACCAGACGCAAAATCCACTCGTCTCTTTCGCGGGTACGTATATGTTTTTGAGGATTGGGAAGCGCGTATAAGATAGCAAACAGCGCTTTGCTGTAGGGAAGTGTGTCATAGATCTGCGGAATCATCCGCTCGACCCAACCCGGCAGTTCTTCCAACGTATCCACATAAGTCGGGACGTGCTGATGATAATCCTGCTCCAAACACCACCCTCTAAACGCTTCCAGAATGGCTTCTCGCGAAGCGTAATGTCGATACACGGATCCATGCGACACACCCGCCCGATCCGCCACTTCCTGAATGGTGAAATTGTGCATGCGGCCTTCCAGAATGAGATCTCTCAAAGCGACCATAATCGCCGTACTCGTCATCTCCTGCTGTTGAAGTCGCAGTGAATTGTCATACCTCCGTTTGTTCTTTGCCATATATATCCACACCATTCGTATTCAATGAATAAGCTTTATATCTAATATAGAGATTTTTCAAGAGGATGCAATTGTGCAAACGAGATATATTGATGAAAAGGAGGGCTGACGCCCCCCTTGTTTTCCTTACTGATTGTCTACCCCATGCGAAAACGGACATTTAAAAGCGGATTACTCATCCAAAACTGGTACAGGGTTCTCACCCATATATGACACAGTGTAATGTGGAGCTGGCGCTCCGGGCACATTCTTAGGAATTGTCAGCGTGATCGTTTCTCCGTCTGAACTCAGCTGGATGTTTGAGACAGATACTGGGGACGCAGTAGCCCACAGGGTAGAACCCGTTGTCCCCTTGACAAGAAGCTCAGATGTCCCAGGAGTCACGACAAACGGATTGTCGAATGTCAAAATGATGCTGCCATTGGTCGCGATGGCCGAGGTGATAAAATTAGGCGTATTGATATCTAATTGTTGAGCATTTCCGTCCCATACCCCTGCACCTAATTCTTCAAAAGCGGCCTGAATAAAATCTAGCGGTGCATAGGCCGTTTCTGTCCCTGTATTCGGCGCAACCTCGTCAACAGTATCGATTTTCGCGAGGAGATTGCCGTTGACTGTGACACTCGTGTTCCCAGTTCCAACGCTTCCGCCCGGCGTCTGTGCCAATGCCTCAAGCACAGTACTGGAAGCTTGCAGATTCCATGTATCTGTTTCACCATTCCATGCGACTTGATCGCCGATTTTCTGCAGTGCTGCGTCTATATCAAATATCGGCAAAAAAGTTTCACCATCTTCATGGAAGGCCTGGGGGGAACTCAACACTTGTCCACCTACAGAAATTTCCACCTGAGACCAAGTCGGTGTAGTCTCTGTCCCTGCCTTCATAACTGGTTGCCCCTTGAATCCTGACAATGACGTTGCGCCCATAGGTCTAAATGCAATTGCTTTCACAATCGGCAACTTCTTGTGCGCTGACTGTGTCGCTGGCTTGGTAAAAGTGGTCGTTGAATTTGCCATCGCAACTGGCAGCGCGGCGCCAATGACAATCGATGCAGCTGCAATTCCCGTCAATACTTGTTTCACTCGAATATTCCCCTCTCAAATTCCTCAGCAACAAAATGATTTTTCTTCTAAATTCCCATTTGTCGTTTCATAAAACGCACAACGAACATGCAGAACGCTCAATGAAAGGCCGAAGCCAGTTTGTTCTCACCCCCTGTCGTGTGCATACAGAATCGCAAGTCATACGATTTGTCTCTTCACCAGCATATACACGAATGAATTTTATATTAAATGAACGATTTATATATTCAATATAAAATTAATTAGGGTATGTTTGTCAATAGGGATCGAAGAATTCAGTTGAGTATTTTATATTTCAAGAGGTGATGTTCATACAGAACAGTGCTTTTCTGCACCGTTTGATGTATACCTCATAGAAGGTAAGGATGAGTGGGTGATTCTCGATTTGTCCATCATTTGCGATTCGTCCAAGTTGCACGATATGGGTTGTGTCTGCGCACCTGATCTAGTGGTGGAAATTCTGTCGAAGGGAACTGCTGCAAAGGATAGAACGGTGAAGCTCCAACGCTATTGGGCGACCGAAGTCAAAGAAACTGGATTGTCGATCCGAATTTAGAAACGGTTGAAATGTACAAGTTTGGGGATCATGTGTTTTCTGCCTTTGCACTGCCAGTGCAACGCTCTGCCACCGTGGTCAGTTTCACTACCCAATTGATCATTCCTATGGATTTTTCTCTCCTCAGTTCCGTCATGTCACAGATTAGCTTGAGTCAATCACCCTGGGAACGTCCCTCGTATCATGATCAATCTGTTCATATTCAGTTCACAAACATCAATTATGCTTTGGCTACAGTATCTCATTCTGGATTCCGAACGAAATAGGAGGACTTATGTTTCAGTTCATTTTGGCATTTATCAATCTATTCTTTGTAGGCTTGTTGGCTGGTGAAGAGTTCGTTATCCGATTAGGTGTGCGAGATACTCTGCTTGTGTTAGATGACCCTTCACATATTAAGCTCCGACAGGCTTTAATTCGAACGCTTCGTGTCCTAGTACCAGTGATTATGCTCCCAGCCATTATATCGGGAGTTACGTTAGCCATTGTAGATGCCACGAGTAGAGGATGTGTATTCAGTTGGGCGGGTGCTGTAGCTTTGCTTGTGTTCCTCGCCGTGACGATGTTTGGAACCGTACCCATTAACGCCGGGGCACTCGAATGGAATCCGAATGTTCCACCACAAAATTGGAAATCGTTAATCAACCGTTGGGAAAGTCTAAATAACGTCCGCTGCCTTCTTGCTGTCGTGTCATTTGTTCTCTTTCTCGTATCGGCCGCATTACACTTCTCATAGTCGAGACTATCTAGAATTTCTGCTTCAATTAGTACTTTTCCCTGCGCCGTTTGGCCCAGAAAAAACTATCATGATGGGCAATCGACTATCAGACAAGTGGATTTTCCTTCTCTCGATCTCTGCCTGTGTACTCCACAACTTGCGTGCGTCTTCCATCAGGGTATTCATTCACCTCTATATGCACTATACCGTACCGATGGTGCGAAGTGCACTGACTGTCTCTTCCGGTAAAACACTGTTGCGAACGCTCTACAAATCCATCGCAAACTAAAAAGAGAACCCTCAGACACCCCTCCGTGTCCAAAGGCCCTCATTAATTTGGTGGAGAATATGGGACTCGAACCCACGACCTTTGCACTGCCAGTGCAACGCTCTCCCAGCTGAGCTAATTCCCCTCATCTATCAAGCTTAAAATTCTCTTTTCCAAGGCAACACATTCAGTCAACGTACTCTCTACTTGAGCTACGGTCACAAGAACGTATTTTATTCTACAGGAATCAACGCCATATCGCAAGATGATGTTTGCAATTTAAAACACAAGCAAAAAAGATTTTTGCAAACACAAAATACATAATTATGGAATGTATGGAGAAGTTATAGATAACGGCGCATTGAGGAGGATATCAATGAAAAAATGGCTGGTTAGTCTTTCGCTATTCAGCAGTCTAGCATGTACAACAGGGACGGTATTTGCCAATGATGGACTTCAACGTCCACAAACCTCAGCCACGCACGCAAACCTGCACCCCGTCACAGCAAATGTCCAAAATACAGACAGCGAAGGCACAGAGCAATGGGATGTGCGCTCCAGCGTCCAAGTTACGCGCGACACGTTGCGCGAGGCATACAACGCGAGCCATGCAGCGTACACTGAAAAACTTCAGAAGTACGCAAAGTGTTCCGAAAAGGATGCAAAAAAAGCGATCCTCGCCGAACACCCTGGCATGACCGTCGAAGAATTGCAACTGCGCAACATTCGGACAAGCCTGGTCTACATGTCCATCGTCCGCGATGACGAAGATAAATATTTAGTCATCGTCGATGCTGGCAATGGACGTATCCTCTTGGACAAGCGTGTCCCAACACATCATGAGCGCGTTTTTGCAAATCAAAACCCTGCGGGAAACGACGCAGAGTAACGAATCAGAAAATACAAAACAGCAGCAACCCATTGGTTGCTGCTGTTTTGTGGTATCCCACGCAGTGTTGACCTCAGAATGCTCGCACTTTGACATCTTGAACTTGAATGGGACCGACACCGCGTGGCACTTCTATCGATTCAAGACGCTGTGCGCCCAATTGTTTCGTAATATAATCGCATGCCACATTCGGATCAATTCGCTCCCCACACGTGTATACGTCGATGCTGGCGTAACCGTGTTCTGGGAAACTGTGAATGGTTAGATGTGATTCGGAAATGATAACCACACCGCTCACACCTTGTGGTGCAAACTTGTGGAAAGCGACTTCCCGCACCTCCGCACCAGCTTCCAATGCTGCATTGACCATCGTACGTTCAATACCTTGTACATCATTTAACTTCTCTGCGCTACAACCCCAAAGCTCTGCAATCACATGACGACCCATCGTATCCATAAGAAAATCCCCCTTTGAGCCAATTCGGCCATGCCGTTTACCCGGCATGTGGAACCGCCCCTACACCACGGGGGAAAGTTAGTCCGTAGAGGTCCTAACCCTTTAAGTGTAAGGCCGTATCCCGTGATTTCCAACCCTTCAAGCAAACATTACGAACAGTAGTATAAGACGTGAGACGACAATTTGCAACATATAAATCATAACGCTTCTAAATGCCAGGAATCGGCATAAACAATGTGAATAACAGACAAACTGCAGTCAAGGTACACAAAACAAAAGCAGACGCGCGCCACAACAAAGGTTTACGTAACGCCTTGACATAACCTATTGTAAGCAAGATACCCGTGAGCATTCCCCCAAGATGTGCTAACCAGTCAATGTCATGATTGGATACATCAAGCACCACATTGACGGCTAAAATAAGCAGCAACTGGTTGCGAACCACCCCCGGCAAAATACGAAGTAACGCCAAGGCCAGCATCGCGCCAAATAGGCCGAAAATGGCGCCAGAGGCGCCGGCACTCGCGTCGTTGCCTGGAAGCAACAAATAGCTGAACAGGTTGCCAACGATGCCGCTGAGCAAGTAGAGAACAAGCCAAACTGCACTGCCCAGCAATTTTTCAACAATCATCAAGGACCAAAGCGAGAACATATTGACCAGCAAATGAAGTGTCGTCACATGGACAAATAGTGCGGAGCACAATCTGTACCACTCGCCTTGGTTTACCAACTCGCCGACCAAAGCGCCAGATTTGACCATCCCGACAATCCCATGTCCAAAATAAGTTTGGACAATCAGGTACCAGGCGATCGTAAATATAATAAAAAACCAAGTGGCAGACCAGCGATTCCGTATTTGCCCGTCATTTATCGCGAAATTCCAGCGTCTCAAGCTCTTCGCCCCTCACGATTCAAACCATACCTGCCCCCTCGTGATCGCCATACATGGAGACGTCAGTAACGTCCACTGCGAAGAATATCCTCTTCGAGCACTGTATAGCCTCGTTCATACGCCTCCAACATCTTTTCGGGTGCAAAATGAGGCAATACTTGCGTGTGGAAATTTTGCACATATCGCTGACGCAATGTCTCGTTCTGTGATAATTCATCCAAGCGCTGTGCGAGCGATTCCACATCCCCGACGGGCACCACCGGACCCGCCTCACCGTCACGAAGCAATTCACGTAGACTTGGGATGTCCGATCCGACGTTGACAACGCCATAGTGACCCGCTTCAAGCATACTGAAAGGGGTACCCTCACTTTTCGATGGGAGCACGTGAACGTCCAAAGCAGCGTAAAATGCGGGCATGTCCGTAAGGAAGCCAAGAAAATGAACCCGATCCTGCAAGCCCAACTGCGAAACAAGCGCTTCGAGCGTCTGGCGCTCCGGGCCATCTCCAGCCAAAAGCAGATGCGTGTCGTCAGATGTCAACTTGGCGATGGCCCGAATGAGCACATCGATGTTTTTTACGGGATCAAATCGCGCCGCCATGCCGATAAACCGAGTGGACAAAGGCAGTTGCAAACGTTCTTTCAACTGCGTGGCATACGCCTCTCGCGGCTCCTGTAAAGCAGGTAGGTCGATGGCGTTTGGCACATCTAAAACCGTTTTGACCGGCAATGCGTCAGCAAGCGCGCTCTGCACAACGAACAAGCCTATCGCTTTCTGCAGGCTCCAAATGTTCAAACGAGGATAAATACGGGACTTCAAACGACTTCCCATAAAATCAAAATAAGGATGACTGTGAATGGTCGATGTCCAAGGGACATTCACCTGTTTCGCAGCCAATGCTGCAAGGATATTCAACCGTGGTCCATGTGCATGCAACAATGGATTGTGAATGGTGCGCAGATACTGCTTAAGCTGCCGCATCCCGCCGACAGCGCCTGCTGCAATGACCACAGACTTCACACTCGTTGAAACGACGGATGCCGTCAATGGGCCATCACCTAAACTGACAAAATGATAGTGATGGCGCTTTTCAGAACGAGCGACTGTACGAGCATGGGTTGTAATGTGCGCTGCTGCACCCCCTCGTTCGTTTCCCGCAAAGAAGACAATCACCGTGCGCATGCTTTCCCCCCGAATCAGGCTTACGAAGGACGACATCCTTGCTGTGTGCGTCTCAAGATAAGCTTTCCTGTCATTATGAATGAAATCGTATTTATATCGCAGTTCAATGCAAACTGATGCAAACTCAATGTACGATCACGCCAGTAGTTCAAGTATAACGAAACCATTTTAGGCGCACAAACTACCCAGAATGGCTTAAGATTCACTTTATCGTTTATCCAGATATCTTTTCCGCATGGCGCACCAGGTCTGCTTACCATAATATATAGGTAGGGCAAGCGCTCATGTACCTTATGACGTCAAACACACAGAAAGGAAAGATGTGCTTGAACGCAGCGAAAACATGGACCTTGATGGCAGCATTAACCGTGATCCTCGTACTGATCGGACACTTCATTGGCGGATCGAGGGGCATGCTGATATTTTTGCTCATCTCCATCGCCATGAACGCCTTCGCCTATTGGACAAGCGGAACCATGGCCATCCGTCTCACCCAGTCGTATCCCGTCACCGAGGCGGAAGCGCCAGAATTATACCAAATCATCCGCCGCTTGGCGCGGCGTGCCAACTTGCCGATGCCGGAGATTTATGTAACACCGTCAGAACAGCCGAACGCCTTCGCAACCGGACGCAATCCGCAGAACGCAAAAGTTGCCGTGACGGAAGGGATTCTTCGTTTGATGCCTTCAGATGAACTGGAGGGAGTTCTTGCGCATGAAATGGCGCACGTAAAAAACCGAGATATCCTCATCAGCAGCATGGCCGCGGTCATGGCAGGCGCCATCACCAGCATTGCGAACATTTTGCAGTGGACGATGATTTTTGGGGGTGAAGAGCGGGACAGAGAAGGTGGCAATGTCGCGGCGGAGATCGCCATGATGATTCTTGCGCCCCTGGCGGCGACCGTCATTCAATTGGCCATCTCACGCGCTCGCGAGTACCGTGCAGACGCCACTGGCGCTCGTCTGATGGGAGATCCGCGGCCGTTGGCCAATGCGCTCGAACGGCTTGAGCAATATCACGGACGACCGATGTATCAAGCGAGACCAGCCACAGCGCACATGTTCATCATGAATCCGCTGCACGGCCAGTCATTACTCAATTTGTTCAGCACGCACCCGCCAATGGAAGAGCGCGTCCGCCGCCTGCGCAACATGAACATTCACCGCATGAACTGAGGGCACAAACGACTTTTGTCACTCATAACGCAGCGCGTCAATCGGATTGAGACGCGCTGCTTTGTTTGCAGGATACAGCCCACATAAGACGCCAATCAGCGCAGAGAACAAAAAGCTGCCTACGACGATGGGCCACGATACAAACGTCGGCAACTGCGTCGCCATGCTGACGGCAACGCTCACGCCAACACCCAATAGGATCCCCAGAACGCCACCAATCAGCGTGATCATCATCGATTCAATGAGAAACTGCAGCAAAATGGCGCCACGGGTTGCGCCCAAGGACATACGGATGCCGATTTCCTGTGTGCGCTCTGTGACGGAAACCAGCATGATGTTCATTACGCCAACACCGCCGACCAAAAGGGCAATGCCGGCAATTGAACCAATCACCAACGTGAGAATTGACGTCACTTTGCCGATAATTTGCTCAATGCCCGCCAAAAATCCCGACGAGTCCTCGAACGCATCCGCATTATGCGCATTCACATTCAATGCAGTGACCAACCGCTTGCTCAGCGCCGCCTTGTCTGTGCCTGGCGCAACTTCCACATCCATCTCACTGATGCTCCAGTACGGATAGAGATCACGGCACGTCGTGGCAGGCATATACACATACTCAGTGCCAAGAAACAGAGAAAATAGACTGGCTTCCTGGGAGACCGTGACACCCAAGACCTGAAACGGCTCACCGCCGATTTGCACCACCTGGCCAACAGCGCTCCCCCGCGGAAACAACTGTTCGGCAAGCGGCTGGCTCAGCAAAACAACGTGCCGATGGGCAATGACGTCCGCTTGATTGAACATATGCCCCGTCACAACTTGAAAACGCGCGATGTCATTGAGATAACTCGGCCCCGCCTCGATTGAAGCGTTCAGCGTCTGTGTCGATGCTGTGACATTTGCCTGGCCGGAAAGGGTATAATCCACATTTTCAACACCGGAAAACTGCTCAGCAATATTAAAATCTTCCTGGGATATCGACAATACTTGTCCCGGCTGCGGCAGACCCGGCTGAACCAGTTCTTTCGGCAGAATTTCAATGGTTTGCTGTAGACGACTGCTCGAAATGGCGTTGACAATGGCGCGTTCCCCACCGTTGCCGACTGCAACGATGGAAATAATGGAGCCAACACCTATCAGAATGCCGAGCATGGTCAGAAACGCACGCAGCTTATTGGCCAATAGCGAAGAGAGCGCGGCAAGAAACATTTCGAGAATGTTCATTCGCCCCCCTCCTCTCCCTGAATCACACCATCGACTAACCGAATGATCCGCCCGGCTTGCTTGGCTACGTCCGGATCGTGCGTGATGACGACAATGGTCATGCCAGCTTGATGCAGCGACTCAAACAAAGCCATGATTTCCAAGCCAGTGGTTTGATCCAAGGCGCCAGTCGGCTCGTCGGCCAATAACAAGCGCGGCTGGTTCGCCAACGCGCGCGCAATCGCCACGCGCTGCTTCTGACCGCCTGACAACTCGTTCGGCAGGTGTTTTATGCGATCCGCCAACCCCACTTGCTCCAGCAATGCCCGTGCGCGCGCACGCCGCTCGGCCTTGCGCACACCCGCGTAAACCATCGGCAATTCCACATTCCGCACCGCAGACATCCTCGGAAGCAGATGAAAATTTTGAAACACAAAGCCAATCGAGGTATTGCGCACCTCTGCCAAATCACGCCGTGAGCGCTTAGCGACATCTTCCTCATCCAATATGTACGATCCGCTCGTAGGCAAGTCCAGGCAGCCCAGAATGTGCATCAAAGTCGATTTTCCACTGCCGGACGGCCCCATGACAGACACAAATTCCCCGTCGGCAATCCGCAGTGTGATATTTTTCAATACGGTCAATGTCTCGCCGGCAACCTCATAAGATTTGGACAAATTCTCCAAAAGGATCACTTGGTGTTCACCACACGATTGTTTTGCAGATTTTCAGGTGGGTTATTGATGATTTTCTGCCCAACAGAAACGCCTTTGACCACTTCGACCGAGGTATTGTTGGTGATCCCCAATTGTACAGTCACTTTCTTGACCCGGTTTCCCTCAAGGACATACACCGCATAGTTCGTTCCCTCTTGTACCAATGCCGTATAGGGAATGGTCGGCACTTTGCTGTGCGTCGCACTGGCAATTGTACAGTCCACATCATAGCCATATGGCAGTTGAAAAGTACCTTTAGGCGTGACATCGACTTCAACTTGGCCTGTCCCAGAATCTGTTGTCTGCGCATAAGGCGCGACTTGTGACACGACACCCTTGAACGTCTGATTCGGATACGCGTCACTGGTCATGCTCACGCGCATCCCCTTTTGCGCATGTGTGGCGTCAACCTCTGAAAGTTCGATGACAATTTGCTTCGCCGCTCCCGCCAACTCAATCACCGGGCTCTCTTGCCCACTCGCGTCCACGCCTTCCATGTTGGCAATCAGGACGATTCCCGTGAAATTCGCCGTAACCTTGGTTGCCGCCAATTGCGCCTGAGCTGTATCCAACTGATCCTGAGCTTGATCCACCGCGCTTTGCGCCGCGTCCACCTGCGGCAGCCAGACCTGCTTCAATAACGAAGGCGCACTGTTGTAGCCAGCAAGCGCGCGCTGATATGCCGCATTGGCCTGTGCCAAGGTCGATTCCGCCGAAGCGATGGCTGCTTGTTGTGACGTATTATCCAGCTCCAAAAGCGGCTGACCTTGTTTGACATGCTCACCCACATGGACATCCAGTTTTTTGACTGGCACAGACAGCGTACTCGCATAGATAATTTGCCGATCAACCGGTTTCACCTGACCGGCGGCAAAAATGGTTCGCTTCATGGTCTGCGCCCGAACGGTCAACACCTGTACAGTGGCTGGCTGATGGCGACGATGCCAAAGTATGTAACCGACTACACAGAACAGAATCAACAAAAATCCAACGATGACAATGACAATCCAAGATTTCGATCTCGCTTTGGTACGCTCATGTTGCACAAATATTTCCCCCTGCACGTCACACTGCTGTTCTTACCAACATACCACATGAGAGAGGGACTGCCATCATCAATTGCCGCGATGTTCACTTCGTGCGTACTCTGCATACTCAGACTGGCGCGGGACCGTATCTTCCAGCGCGGATACCAGTCGTTGGCGGGGCGAATTCAAATGTGCGTAGCGACCGCCGTAGGAATCGGTTGGTTGGAGTCGTTCTAATGTTTGTTGCATATCTTCTAAGACCAGTTGAAGTTGCTGAACTTGGTGTGCAAGCTTCTCGATTTCACTCTTTGACATTTAACTTCCCCCTGCCGAAATGATGCGTCTATTGTTTAAGGCTGCAAAACCTTTACGTTCGCTTGCAGTATTGCCCGCTTTGTGCGCTTTTCTCATATCACCATATTCTTCGCATCTCACTCACAGGATATTCCAGACACTGGTCAGTCATACAACCCAAGCTTGCGTCATATATGGGACAACCCCGCCATACACATAAATGAACGTGATGATGAGGGAGTCTGACCTATGAATAGTAAAACGACATGTCGAATCATTGGATGGATTTTCTTAACACTCGGCGGGATTGGTGTGTGCGGCGGGCACGTGGGCACATATTTGCAGTTTACGCACGTGGAATCTTACCTAAACTTAGCCTTTGGCTCCATCAGCGTGCTGGCTGCCAGAAGGCGCCATCGAGTCTCTGCTGCGACAGCGATGCTGACCGGCCTCTTATATTGCATCTGGGGAACCTCCGGCCTTTTTTTTCAACATCCGCTGCTCGGCAGCGTAGAACCATTGGATACCATCATGCACGAACTGGCCGCCATCTGGGGAATCGGGACCGCTGCACACGATGTATTGCTTTGGCGCAAGCAAATATCTTCCGCATCATAACCAGCGACATCGCGGACATACTACCCCCGTACGCGAATTTTTCCTGGGAGGGGTATGCAAATGAAAGTGGAACAAATCATGACGACCAACGTTCATTGCTGTTGCACAACAGACACCATCCAGAAAGCCGCTCAAGCAATGAAAAACCACAACTGTGGTTCCGTTCCAGTGTGTGACAACAAGAAGGTTGTCGGGGTCATCACCGATCGCGACATCGTTTTGAAAGCTGTTACGCAAGGCAAAGCTGATCTCAAAGTGGAACAATGTATGTCCAACAAAACGGTAACAGCAACACCTGACACGGATGCGCACGAGGCGGCTGATTTGATGGCACAGCACCAAATTCGCCGTTTGCCCATTGTCAATGCATCTGGAGAATTGTGCGGCATCCTCTCCATTGGCGATTTGGCCACAGTCGACATTCACATCAATGAAGCAGGTAGCGCACTGAGCAAAATTTCTGCACGCACCGATACACAATCAAACGTCTTGCAATAAAGGCGCTGGAAAATGGACGATCCCGATATTGGGATCGTCCATTTCCTTGTCACTGTGCATCCGTCTGTTTGGTCGGTGGCAATTGGCCGCCGTGCATGTGAATGAAAGCCTGCAAATGCGATTCGAGCATGCCAGATGCGACTTTGACCATCCGATAAATGAGCATGAATCCACACACCAAGGCAGCCTGGCCACTGCCGGTCAGAATGGCCGCAACTGTCGTATCCATACCATATCACCTCCTAATAGAAGAGGTGCTGCGAGAACATCATTTGTGGGACAAGCAAAACAAAAAAACCTCAGCGCGCGAAGCGCCGAGGCTTTTTGCAAGAACTTATTCTTCCGGTGTGTTTTCCGCCATATGTTGTTGCGCGAACGCAACCAGCTTACGCGTGATGCTGCCACCGATGGATCCATTTTCAAAAGAGGATACAAAACCCCAGTAGCCATCAGCCGGGGGAGTAATCCCCAGTTCCGATGCCACCTCGTACTTCATATCCTGAAGTGCCCGTGTTGCCTGCTGAATCACCAAACGATTGCTGTTGCTGTTGGCCATTGTCCATCCCCTCCTTGAGGATATGGTCCCCGCGCGAGGAGTGGCATAGCCTAACACATTCTGCTACTTTACGTCGGTTCTACCTGCATTAGCGCTTGTTTAACGGCACATACTTTTGGTCGACCTTGCCGACATATTCTGCGCGAGGGCGGATCAGTCGGTTGTTTTTGTATTGCTCAAGCACATGCGCCGTCCAACCAGAAATGCGGCTACAAGCGAAGATGGGCGTAAACAAATGTGTCGCAATGCCCATGGCATAGTATGTCGACGCAGAATAGAAGTCGACATTCGGATTTAAGCCCTTCGTCTCCTTGACGTACTGTTCGATGGTCTGCGACATTTGAAACCACTTGGTCTCGCCCTTCAGTTCGCCCGCTTCTTTGCTCAACCTGCGCAAATGGGTAGCCCGCGGATCTTCTGTGCGATAGACTCGATGGCCAAAGCCCATGATTTTTCGTTTATGATCCAACGCGTCTTTAATCCAGCCTTGCGCTTTGTCCTCATCGCCAATTTCGAGCAACATCCGCATAACCTGCTCATTGGCCCCGCCGTGCAATGGTCCCTTCAATGTCCCAATTGCCGATGTGATGGCCGAGTACATATCAGACAATGTTCCGGCTGTGACGCGCGCAGAGAACGTCGAAGCGTTCAATTCATGGTCTGCATGCAGAATCAGTGCGGTATTAAACGCCCGCTCCTCAAATTCGTTCGGTTTTTCGCCGCGTAATTGATAGAAAAAGCTTGCTGCTGCGCTCAGCGAGGGATCTGATTGAATGGGTTCGAGACCCTGGCGGATCCGTTCAAATGAGGTGACAATCGTGGGGACTTGCGCCACTAGACGAGTTGCTTTGCGAACATTCGCCTCAATGGATTCATCGCCATCGTCTTTGTCGTACAAGCCGAGATTGGACACCGCTGTCCGCAACACGGCCATTGCATTCGCATTCTTCGGAATGGTGTACAAAAATTTCAAAACTTCTTCTGGCAATTCGCGTTGCGATGCCAATTCTTTACTAAAAGCGTCAAGTTCCGATTTCGTGGGAAGTTTGCCATGCCACAGCAGGTAGACGACATCCTCAAAACTGGACCCGCCATTGACGAGATCATGCACGTCATACCCCTGGTAAATCAGACGGCCTTCTTTTCCGTCCACAAAGCAAATTTCAGATGTGTTGGCAATGACGTCTTCCAACCCGGCTTTAAACGTGGTTTCATTTGCCATGAAGGTACCTCCTCATCCCTCTTACCGTTTGTGAAGAGCTGTTGCTGCATGCGATATGCGTAACCGGACTTCACGAATCTCCTTCGACATTATACTACAAGTTCCAAATAGCTCAAAAACGCGCTGTTTTGAGCATAATGTCAAACACCCCAAAAGTGAGGAGTCACCATGTGCAGATCACTCCTAAAACAACAGAAAAGACGATGCAACATCAGACAAAAGCCATGACACCAGCCACAATCAGTAAAACCACACCCGTCAACTTGTCCGCGGAAATCGTCAAAGATTTTCCCATAGCTCGTCCAAGTTCCAGGCCTAAAATGGTCATCCCCAGACTGACGAGGCCGAAAACCAACGCGGCCAAGCCAAGCGGCGCATGAAACATCCCTGCGCCAAATCCCACCGTCAGATTGTCCAAGCTCAGCGCGATGGCCAAAAAGACAATTCGCGCGCCATGCGCTTTGGCCACCTTGTCAGATTCATCCACGTCCCCATCTCGTTTGAACAAACTGTAGACACCCATCACAACCAGGACAGCGATGCCAATCAGACGCGCTTTATTTCCCACGGCGCCAGCCAATGATTCCCCAACCGCCATGCCAATGACCGGCATAAGCGCTTCAAAAATCGCAAAGATGATGGCCGTGCGAAATTGGGTCCTGCGCGGCAACTGCGATGTGCCTAGCCCGATGGACGCCAACGCATTATTCGCCCCCATCGCCAAGCCTAATAAAATCAATTGCCAAATCAGACGGCATTCCTCCTGTAACAAATTTTACTCAAGGGATCCAAATGGACTCTGTCGGCGTCTCAAACGCGCGCAGCACATCGCCAACATAAGATTGTGTACCTGCGAAGATGAGCACGTCTTCAGCACGTGATTTGTCCAGAGCCATGGCGATGGCTTTATGTACATCTGGCTCCACATCCACTTGATTCACGTATTGCAAGCCCAATTGCTGAAAATCACGCGTGTAGCGCATATGTTTGTTTGTACAATGTGTAAACAGCAGCCAATCGCAGTAAGACCCAAGTTCCTCCAATACCCCCGGCGCATCTTTCCCGTCCGGCAGTGAGAGAATGGCGCCTATTTTTCCCGTCTTCTCACGCGCCTGGAGCCACTTGGCAATAAACTTCGCATTTTCTTTGTGAATGGTGCCATCGAGCAGACAAGTCGGTTTATCCTGAATCACTTGTAAGCGGCCAGCGAGACGTAGACCGGTCAGCTCTACATCCACATCTTGCACTGTGCCCGTTAAGTCTCTCATCACATGCGCAGCTCCGACCAGCGCTACCGCGACATTGCCAACGAATGGAAACAAACTGTCAGGAATCTTCGCACGCAATATCTTACCGCGCCAGGTGGTAGTCACCGTTGCGACCTTCCCGCCTCCGTCAGATTCCTCAGCGACTGAAACGTCAAAATCGCGGCCCAGCGATGCAATCGACAGCCCTTGCGCCACGTCGGCGCCAGCGGCGCCTAACGCCAACAGTCGCTCCTCAACAAACGACGCTTGCGTGTAGCTGATCAACCATTTGACATCTGGTGTGATGACGCCAAATTTTTCATCTGCGACATCCAACCACGTCGGTCCCAGCTTGTCCAAGTGTTCCGGAAAAACAGGCGTTAACAACGCGCCCCGATGACGAATTTGGTTGACGTCATCGTGGCGTGCGCCACGGCCCAATTCAAAGACATTGACGTCTGTCTGCATATCGCGAAAATAAAGAGAAGCCATCACCGCCAATAAACCGACTGGCCCAAAATACTGCCCGTTCGGCAACGGTGCGCGGTTAACCTCATCTTCCACAAGCTTTGCATATGAAACAAACTGTTCGCCAGCTATCATCTGCCCATCCACACGCAAGCGCTCAAGAAAATCGACCAAATGCGGACTCGTGAACAAGCCGACACGCAGGCCCAGTCGCTGTAAGATAGCTGCCATTAAAATGGCGTGCGAACCCTTGCCCTTGCTCCCAGTCACCGCAACGTTGAACTGGTTTGCATCTGGATTGCCCAACTGATTCAACAGCCAACGGGTCCACTCTGGATGCCTGACATCCCGATCATAACCGCGTTCAATTTGCTTTGAGACACGTCCATATGAAGCATAGACGGAATGTATTGCTTGAGTCACCAATTGCTCGATCACGCCTTGGCCCCCGTTCCTAGTAAGTGTAGCACAGACAAAAGCACGCCGCCGACACTCAAAGTCAAAAACCGAGTGAACAGCGACGTACTTCATCACATTTTATTTGAGATTTTCCATCATGCAGAAGTACAGATTCTAGTATACGTACTGATATGCCTTGCGCTTTGCTTCGTATGCTGCAATTTCCGATTCATACTGCAACGTCAAGCCGATGTCATCCAAACCAAGCAACAACATATGCTTTTTGTGTGGATCGATATCAAATGCCACACGCACGCCGTGATCGGTCTCAATCCACTGCTCCTCTAAATTGACCGTGATGTCATTCCACTCTCCGCGCGCATGGCTGGCCGCCAAATCATCGCGCGCCGCTTGTGAAATCACAATCGGCAACAAACCGTTCTTAAAGGAGTTATTGAAGAAGATATCCCCAAATGACGGGGCAATAATGACTTTAAAACCGTAATCGCTCAAAGCCCAAACTGCGTGCTCACGAGAGGAACCGCAACCAAAATTCGTATCTGCCAGCATGATGCTGACCCCTTTGGCCTGAGGCGCATTCAACTCAAAATCGGGATTTGGCTCGCCAGATGGAAGGAAACGCCAGTCGTAAAACAAGAACTCCCCAAATCCATCACGTTCGATCCGCTTTAGAAATTGCTTCGGAATAATCTGATCCGTGTCCACATGCCCACGGTTGAGACAGACGACTTTACCCTTATGCTGAATGAGTGGTTCCACGTGTCAGTCCTCCTTCTTTGACGACATCCCAACTGCTGACATCCACAAAGCGACCTGCAATCGCCGTTGCCGCTGCTGTCGCCGGGCTGACCAAGTGCGTGCGCGAACCGCGTCCTTGGCGTCCCTCAAAGTTGCGATTGGATGTGGACGCACAACGTTCACCAGCCGGTATGATATCCGGGTTCATCGCCAGACACATGCTGCAACCAGGTTCACGCCACTCAAATCCAGCTTCGAGAAAAATGGTGTGGAGCCCTTCTGATTCCGCTTGGCTTTTCACCAATTTTGACCCAGGGACAACCAGTGCGCGCACGCCTTCAGCCACATGCTTGCCACGAGCAACTGCGGCGGCAACGCGCAAATCCTCAATCCGGGCATTGGTGCAAGAACCAATAAACACGTGTTGAACTTCCACATCCGTCAATTTCGTGCCCGCTTGAAGGCCCATGTAATCGAGCGCCTGTGCGACCGCTTTCTGGTCTACCTGCGATTCGAATGCAGCCGGATCCGGAATCGGCTCATTTACACTGCCGCCCATACCAGGATGCGTGCCCCACGTCACTTGCGGCGAGAGAGATGACACATCAAACACGATGTCTTGATCGAACAGCGCATCCTCGTCTGACTTGAGCTCTGCCCACTCTGCCACAGCAGTATCCCAGTCCGCCTCACGAGGTGCGTGTACTCTATCCTTCACATAGGCAATGGTCACTTCATCTGGCGCAATCAACCCTGCGCGCGCGCCAGCTTCAATGGACATGTTGCACATGGTCATGCGCTGCTCCATCGTGAGCTGCGCAATCAAGCTGCCTGCGAATTCAATCACATGCCCAACGCCAAAATGCACGCCGTACTTTGCGATTAAAGCGAGAATGACGTCTTTGGATGTCACCCCATCCTGCAACTCGCCCTCAAATCGAACACGGATGGTCTTTGGCTTGACCTGCCAGAGACATTGCGTCGCCAGCACGTGCTCTACTTCGCTTGTCCCAATGCCAAACGCAAGTGCGCCAAACGCGCCGTGTGTCGAAGTGTGGCTGTCGCCGCAAACAATCGTCTTTCCAGGCAGCGTGAGTCCGAGCTCAGGTCCGATGACGTGGACAATCCCCTGATGAGGGCTGTCGAGCCCAGCCAACGGCAAACCGAATTCCTCGCAATTTGCAACCAAGGTCTCAATTTGCTTTTTGGCGATCTCGTCTCTGACATCGTGCGGATTCTCTGTAGGCACATTGTGATCCATCGTCGCGTATGTCTGCTGCGGCTGACGCGCCTTGCGTCCGCTTGCGCGCAAACCAGCAAATGCCTGAGGCGAAGTCACTTCATGCACCAATTGCAAATCAATGTAAATCAAGCTTTGTCCATCCGGCAATTGCGTCACGACATGCGCATCCCAAATCTTTTCAAACAATGTCTTTCCCATTGCTCTACTCGCAACCTCCCATCGTGAAAATCACCAATTCTTTTAAGCATATCCATTCTTCAACTAGAAATCATTGGTGATTCACGGTCTGCCTTGAAGTCTCTTGACGTGGGGACAGGCGCCCCCTGTCCCCATCGCATTATCTCGTAGCGGGATAACAATCTATCAAGCTTTTGTGCTAGAAACAGCTTGGCGGCTCGATTTAATGAATGGCATCATCGCCCGCAGTTCACGGCCAACGACCTCAATCGGATGCTCCTGCTCATTGCGGTTGATGGCATTGAACATCGGACGATTTGCTTGGTTTTCAAGAATCCACCCTTTGGCAAATTGTCCACTTTGAATGTCTGCCAAAATGCGTTTCATCTCAGCCTTCGTCTCGTCAGTCACAACGCGCGGCCCACTGGTGAAATCGCCCCATTGTGCTGTGTCCGAGATGGAATAACGCATGTATTCCAAGCCGCCCTCGTAAATCAAATCGACAATCAGCTTCATCTCGTGCAGACATTCAAAGTATGCAACTTCCGGTTGGTAGCCAGCCTCAAGCAATGTTTCAAAACCTGCTTTGACAAGTGCAGCCAAGCCGCCGCAAAGCACAGCCTGTTCACCGAACAAGTCGGTCTCTGTCTCTTCTTTGAATGTGGTTGTCAAGATACCTGCGCGTGATGCGCCAATTCCGCGACCGTAAGCCAAGGCCAATTCCAACGCCTGACCACTTGCATCTTGTTGAACAGCCACAAGAGCCGGAACACCGCCGCCAGCTTCATAAACACGGCGCACCAAGTGACCAGGCCCTTTGGGCGCAACCAAAAACACGTCGACATCGGCAGGCGGTTGAATTTGGGTGAAATGAATATTGAAGCCATGCGCAAACGCAAGCGCTTTGTCTTTGTTCAAATACGGTTTGACTTCCTGTTCGTAAACGGCCACTTGGCGTTCGTCTGGCAGGAGAATCATCACGACGTCTGCGGCTTCTACAGCTTCGCCGACCGGCAAAACAGTAAAACCATCCGCTTCGGCACGTTGCCACGATGCACCGGGACGCAAACCAATCACCACATCAAACCCGCTGTCGCGCAGGTTGAGCGCATGCGCGTGGCCTTGCGAACCGTAACCGAGAATCGCCACTTTCTTATCACTCAATGGCTGTACCGCAATGTCTGCATCGTAGTAAACTTTCGTCATGTCAATCTCTCCTCATAGAATGTGATAATTAGTTCATAGATGGATAATAGGGATGGCATCATCATTAAATTGAAATGACATGGCCCTCTGTTACACGTCTTGCCTCCGTGACAGCAGCTGTATCTCGCAGCAAAGCAGTCAACCCAGTGCGCGCCAACTCTTTAATGCCAAAGGAACGCAGCAGACTGATTAAAGCATCCACTTTCTCCGGACTGCCAACCGCCTGTACCGTGACCGTGTCACGACCTACATCGATGATGCTGGCGCGAAACGGCTCAATCAGTGAAGTCAACCAATCACGCTGTTGAATCGGGCTATTCACTTGAATCAAAGCCAATTCGCGGGCAACCATCGCCTCTGACGTCAAATCCGTCACTTTTAAGACATCTATCTGCTTGTGCAACTGCTTGATGACCTGCTCCAAAGCCGCGTCATTCATGTTGTTCATCACAATGGTCATGCGGGAAAGGCCAGGAACCTCCGTGGCCCCCACAGTCAAATTTTGAATGTTAAACCCTTTGCGCATAAACAGCGCTGTGATGCGATTGAGTACGCCTGCCTTGTTATTGACAATGATGGAAATCACGCGATTCACGGTTTCACCCCCACAATCTCATGCAATCCACAACCACTGGGCACCATCGGATAGACGTTCTCCCTCGGTGCGACACGACAGTCAAGCAACGCTGGACCAGCTGTATTCAAGAACGCTGTCAATGTATCATCTAACTCGGACAATTGCGTCACTTGAAACGATGCAAAGCCATACGCTTGCGCCAGTTTTGTAAAGTCAGGCTGCCAATCCATCAAGGAGTGCGAATACCGTTCCTCATAGAATAGTTCCTGCCATTGGCGCACCATGCCAAGCGCACCGTTGTTGACGATGACTACTTTGATGGGAAGACCCATTTCGGCAATGACGGCCATTTCCTGCAAGGTCATCTGAAAACCCGCATCCCCGACGAGCGCGACCACCAGATCTTCAGGTTTGCCAATTTGCGCGCCGATGGCTGCAGGCAAACCAAAGCCCATTGTCCCAAGTCCACCCGAAGTCACCCAACGATCCGGTTTTTCCATCGGATAAAACTGCGCCGCCCACATTTGATGCTGGCCAACATCGGTGACCACAACCGCATTTCTGTCCGTCATGCGGGCGATCTCGGCGATGAGATGCTGTGGTTTGATAACCTCTCCATCCTGGACATACCAGAACGGGCACTCAGCCTTAAGTTGCATCAATTGCTCACGCCACGCCTCAATCGCAAGCGGCGACAATGCATCATTCAACAGCAGTTGAAGCGCCTCGCCGACATCACCGACCACCGGAATGTGTGTGACGATGTTCTTGCCGATTTCAGCCGGATCGATATCAACGTGAACGATGGTCGCTTTCGGTGCAAAGTGAGCAGTATTGCCCGTCAACCGATCATCAAAGCGCGCCCCGAAGTTGATGAGCAAATCCGTCTCGTACAGTGCGGCATTCGCTGCAGCGCTGCCGTGCATTCCGCCCATTCCCAAAAACAACGGGTCATCTGCTGGAAAACCGCCCAATCCCAGCAGTGTGTGCACCACTGGTATGCCCGTTTTTCGCGCGAATGCTGTCAGCAGTTCATTGGCACCGGCATGCAGAACACCTGCGCCCGCCAGAATGACCGGTTTCTTCGCCGTCTTCATTGCGGACAGCATCTTGCGAATCTGCATCACGTGCGGCACAATCGTCGGCTGATACCCTGGCAACTGCGGTGGATCCTCATAGAGAAAAGGAGCGAGTTCGCCAGCGACATCCTTCGGGATATCAATCAGCACCGGACCTTTGCGCCCTGTATTGGCAATGTGAAACGCCTCTTTAAATACCGCTGGCATTTCGGCGGCAGACTGCACTTGGTAGTTATGTTTCGTGATAGGTGTGCTAATCCCGATGATGGACGTTTCCTGGAAAGCGTCGGAGCCGATGACAGAGCGTGCAACCTGCCCTGTAATGGCGACAATCGGCAACGAGTCCAGCATCGCGTCAGCCAAACCCGTGACCAAATTCGTAGCACCCGGGCCTGAAGTGGCAATGACGACACCAGGTCGTCCTGTCACGCGCGCATAGCCCTCTGCCGCGTGAATCGCGCCTTGTTCGTGGCGCGCCAGCACGTGCCGAATGCCACACTCGTAAAGCGCATCGTAGAGCGGCAAAACAGCGCCGCCAGGATACCCGAAAATGACCTCCACTTCTTCTCTGCGCAAAACCTCGACCAACATGTCTGCACCTTTTAGCATTTTTGGTTTCGTAGATCTCGTGGATTCAGTTGCAATGTCTTTGATTTCTGACATGACACCCATCATCCTTCCTCCTCTCCAGTGAATCTCCAATTAAATTTTAAGGACAGCTCCCGTGTTCGCCGATGTAACCAAGTGCGCGTAGCGTGCGAGATAGCCATGCTTCACAGATTTGTCCGGCGCCACAACCGATGTCCGACGCTTTTCAAGCGTCTCGTCATCGACTTTTAGTTCGATGGTCCGCGCTTTGATATCGATGCGAATCAGATCCCCATCTTCAATCAAGCCAATCAGACCACCTTCCGCAGCTTCTGGTGAGATATGTCCCACGCAAATGCCGCGCGTTGCGCCAGAAAAGCGACCGTCTGTGATCAACGCCACATCTCGCCCCAGCCCTCGACCGACAATGGACGAAGTGGGCGCCAACATCTCTGGCATGCCAGGGCCACCTTTGGGGCCTTCGTAGCGAATGACGACGACGTGTCCCGCCTTGACCTCGCCACTGTCAATGCCGGCTTGCGCCGCATCCTGTGAGTCAAAGACGATGGCAGAACCTTCAAACGTTTCAATGTCTGGGTCCACAGCGCCGACTTTCAATACTGCGCCATCAGGCGCGAGATTGCCGTAGAAGATAGATAAGCCACCTTCAGCGCTGTACGGGTTGGTCACGCGGCGAATGACGACATCATTCGTAATTTCCGCATGCGCCACACTTTCGGCAATTGTCTTGCCGCTGATGGTGATACGCTCACCGTTCACTGCGTTTGTATTTTCGCATAATTCACGCATAATTGCAGCCACGCCGCCAGCCTCGTTCACATCCTGCATGCTGTATTCAGAAGCCGGACTGATCTTCGCCAGATAAGGCACACGCTTGGCAACTTCATTGATTTGCTTGAGGTCGTAATCAATGCCCGCCTCATGTGCGATGGCCATCAAGTGCAATACCGTGTTTGTCGATCCGCCCATGGCCATATCCAGTGCAAACGCGTCGTCAATTGCCTCTTTTGTAATAATGTCACGCGGTCGGACATCCTCTTGAATCATGCGAACAAGGTGGTGTGCTGCTTGGCGTATGAGGTCGTGCCGCTCTGGGGATGTTGCGACAATCGTTCCGTTTCCGGGGAGCGCAATACCGAGCATTTCCATAATACAATTCATTGAATTTGCTGTAAACATGCCAGAACAGGAACCACACGTCGGACACGCAGATTCTTCCAGTTCTTTTAACTCGCTTTCTGACATCTTGCCTGAACGATAGCGACCAACCCCTTCAAACACGCTCGACAGGGACAGATTGTGGCCGCTCCTGCTTTTACCTGCTTCCATCGGCCCGCCCGAGACAAAGACAGAGGGCACGTTGGTTCGCACAGCCGCCATCAGCATACCCGGCGTGATCTTGTCACAGTTGGGGATGTAGAAAACGCCATCGAACCAGTGTGCTTGGATCATCGTTTCTGCCGAATCCGCAATCAGTTCGCGACTGGCCAGTGAGTAGCGCATTCCGATATGCCCCATGGCAATCCCGTCATCCACGCCGATGGTGTTGAATTCAAACGGGATGCCGCCAGCTTCGCGGATAGCATCTTTGACCACTTCCGCAAATTGTTTCAAATGTACATGTCCTGGAACAATGTCGACATAGGAGTTACACACGCCGATAAATGGTTTCGGCAAATCAGTAGGCCGCACGCCTGTCGCATACAACAGACTGCGATGAGGGGCCCTGTCTGCTCCCTTTTTGATCATATCGCTGCGCATTTAGGTCTCTCCTGTTCTCTGTTTAAAGAAATCCTTACTAATGCAAAAAAACGCCAATCAAACCTATGAAATCTCTTCTTTTGAATACAATTGTACACCATCTCGTCTGGTACACACTTGAAACGCTTTGTGCAACTTTTTTGTCACAGCGCCTGGCCGTCCATCGCCGATAACGCGCTCATCCACTTCCACAACAGGCACCATCTCTGCCGCAGTGCCCGTTAAGAACACTTCGTCAGCGACGTACACATCGTGTCTTGTGAATGGCTCCTCTTTGACAGTGAGGTTTAACTCAGCCGCCAACTCCATCACAGTCGCGCGGGTAATGCCTTCAAGCGCACCCAAATAGGCGGGTGGCGTATAAAGGATCTCATCGCGGACGAGGAAAATGTTCTCGCCTGACCCTTCGACCACGTAGCCTTCACTGTTCAAAACGAGCGCTTCGTTTGCGCCCGCGGCGTGTGCTTCTATCTTAATCAGCACGTTATTTAAATAGTTGAGTGACTTGATTTTCGGATTCAATGCATCGGTGCGATTTCGCCTGGTTGCAGCCGTGATCGCTTTTATGCCATTTTCGTAGAGAGATGGGGCAAACATATTCAATTGTTCAGCAATAATGAAAACTTGCGCGGTAGGACAAAGATACGGACTTAACCCTAAATCGCCATTGCCTCGTGTCACAACAAGTCGAATATAGGCACTCGATAGCTGGTTGCGCCGAACCGTTTCGCATACCAACTCCGGCATTTCATCCTGAGAATAGGGAATTTGTATGAGGATTGATTTTGCAGAATCATACAGACGTCGGATGTGCTCACGCAATTTGAAAACATTCCCGTCGTAGACGCGAATCCCTTCGAAAATACCGTCTCCATATAGTAGTCCATGGTCAAATACTGATAGCTTTGCATCTTCACGATTGACGAAAGTCCCATTCAAAAAAATCTGAGAAGCCATGCAAGAGCACCCCTTTCCTGTTGATTCAGACCGTCGTGCAATTTAGGGATTAGAATATTCAAACAAATAACACATAATCCGGTCTAATCTGCCATGCATTCGCCTAAAAATCCTTATGTGGCGCGCTTTATCGGCTTGCTGGTCATTGTAGTACGGGTATATGTACGTGTCAATGTGCGTATGTCATGACCAATTCATTGTAAACGCTTTCTAAATTCAAACAGAAAACGCTTACTATCAGACCAAAACTAGCAAAAGGGAATTTTCAAAAAAATTTTTCATCGAACTCCGTCGCGCTGCGCGGAAACTGTGGGCAGATGGCGTATGTGAGCTTTTCTAACGTATCGATAGAGGACGGATACGCAAAAAAACCGGCCTTCCGAGTATCACTCGGCGGCCGATTCCACAGGCATCACACACTCAACAGAATGAATGTGAAGAATGTCTTGTAGTTGCAATTGCATTTGCCGGGCACTGGCACTTGGGATTTCGTGCGTAACGATGACAATTTCAGCACATCCGCCATGCACACGCTTTTGCAGCACAGTCTCCATGCTTGCGTTTGCTTCGCCAAAAAACTGAGCAATGGCGGCAAAGACCCCCGGTTGATCATGCGCGATCAAACGGAAGTAATATTTATATCGTTCGTCTTCCCGTTCAACGACGGGCTTATAGGACATGGTTCCATTTGGTGAACTGACCACATAGCCAAGCTTTAGATTGCGCACAAGCGAGATGACATCTCCCACGACAGCGCTGGCTGTGGGCATGCGCCCAGCACCGCGGCCAAAGAACATCAAATCCCCCGCTGCATCCCCACGGACATATAGCGCGTTGTAGGCGTCTGAGACATGTGCCAGTGGGTGCACTTTGGGAATCAATGTCGGCCGCACAGACAAGGTCAGTTCTCCTCCGTGATCTCGTCCGACCGCCAACAACTTGATGACATATCCCAATTCATCGGCATAGCGCACATCTGTCGCCGTGATGTGGCGAATGCCGACGACCTTGACATCACTTAGGTGGACCTGCGTGTGAAAGGCAATTGAAGATAGAATCACAAGTTTGCGCGCGGCATCTAGCCCGTCCACGTCACTGGATGAATCAGCCTCAGCATAGCCGAGCGATTGGGCCATATCGAGCGCTTCTTCAAAATCGATGTGGCGCGTTGTCATTTCGGAAAGAATAAAGTTGGTCGTACCGTTAATAATGCCCTTTAAATCTGTGACCTCATTTGCGGTCAGATTCTCTTTGAGTGGTCCTACGAGTGGAATGGCGCCACCCACCGCCGCTTCGAACAGAACGCTGGCATGATTTTCCGCAGCCACGCGCAGAATCTCTGGACCATGCAATGCAATGAGATCTTTGTTTGCTGTGACCACGTGTTTTCCACGACTTAACGCTTGAAGGATGTATGTTTTTGCCGGTTCAATGCCGCCAATGGTTTCCACCACAACCTGAATGTCTTCGTCCTCCAACACATCGCGCGGCTCCTGTGTCAGACGTTCATGCTCAAACACCACGCCGCGATCTTTCGATACATCCCGCACAAGAATGCTTTTCACTACAGGACGCGACCCAGTCATATCAGCGACTTTGCCCGCACGCCGACGAACAAGTGAAACAACTCCCGCTCCGACCGTACCGCATCCGAGCAGTCCAATGTGCAAATCCATCGGCGACTCTCCTCTCTCCCACACATCAAAGCAGAACAACTCTTTCATTTTTCTTTTCGGGAGCAATATTTTGTCTATTTATACAACGGTGGTTTAGGCCTGTCAAGGCGTACAACGCCCTTTTTCACACCGTATGGGCGCTGACGTGAAATACAAGACAGCAGAACAGCGTGTACAATGTGATTCTGATTATAACATCGCTTCCACTTCGGCCAACCCAGGCAATGCAGAAAAACTTCCAGACTTGGTGGTCGTCAAACCACCTGCCACGTTGGCAAAACGCACGAGGTTGCGCATTTGTGCTTCACTTTGCAGCGATGCTTGAGAACCACCACGTGTCAGCGCATATAAAAAGGCGCCTAGAAACGCGTCTCCAGCGGCGGTGGTGTCCACTGGTTGCACAGCGATGGAAGCGACATGCCCAGTAAAATCTGGTGTCGCGTACGTGCAACCTTGTTCCCCCTGCGTCACCAGATACACCGCCGTCTGGTTGAGTGATTGTATAGACTTCAAACCATCCGCGATTGAATCTGTGCCAAAGAGAAACTGAAGTTCTTGCTCTGACAATTTGACAATGTGAGCCAATTTGATTCCTTCCAGCATCATCTGCCGCGCTAAATCAAGGGACGGCCACAGAGGCGGGCGCAAATTGGGATCAAACGAAATGAGGCACCCATACGAGCGCGCGCGCTCGACACCGTGCCATGTTGCCGATCTCGCCGGTTCGTTTGTCAATGACAATGAACCAAAATGGAACACCTTGCTATCCTTTAAACAGTGATCGGAGATTTCAGTGACCGCAAGTTGTGTATCTGCGCCAGGATTGCGCGCAAACGAAAAGGTTCGCTCTCCTTGCGCGTCCAGCTGGACAAACGCCAATGTGGTCGCTTCATCGCCCCGCACCAATCCCTCGGTGTCAATGCCTGCGTCCAGCAGCGAGCCTTCTAAAAAGGCGCCAAATTCATCATTGCCCACCTTGCCGATAAATCGCGCTGTTCCGCCCAAACGAGTCACGGCGGCCAGCACATTTGCTGGCGCGCCCCCAGCAGAGCCACGAATGCTTCGCGGCGTAGATGCATTCGAACCAACAATGGTAAAATCGATGAGTAGTTCACCAAGACCAACAACGTCAAACAAGCCATTCAACTCCTCCGGGTCCAATAAAAGCGATTTCATTTTCTATCATTTAGATCAAACGCGTCCTCCATGCCATCGACGCTGGCGTGATCATGGTATTACATGAATTGGATTAAACGGCCTCACTTTTGCTATACTTAAACATTGATGCAGACGTCATCTGCGCAATCTGCACACATTTCATCTAGCGTATCGCAAACGCTTGAGTAGGGTACGAGGTGTCCCCATATGCATCGAGAGAAAAAATTCTGCAAAGAATCGCGCGTCATTAAAACCAGCCATGTCCTGCCGCCAGACACAAATGTGCACAATACGCTATTTGGCGGCAAATTGATGGCGTATATAGATGATTGTGCGTCCCTGTCCGCCACGCGCCATGCACGCAATCCAGTGGTTACAGCATCGACAGATTCGGTCGATTTTTTGTCCCCTATTGGGATGGAAGACTCGGTTTGCCTAGAATCTTTTGTCACATGGACTGGACGCACATCAATGGAAGTGTTCGTAAAAGTCATCGCCGAGCATTTACTGACAGGTGAACGGCGGATTGCCGCGACATCATTCTTGACCTTTGTCGCCCTAGACCAACAAAAGGTTCCGATTGAAGTGCCAGAAGTGGTTCCAGAAACAGAAGAAGAACGCAAATTACACGAGACCGCAATCAAACGCACAGCCCGGCGCCGACAGCGGCGTGATGAAAGCCAACAACTGGCTGATTTCATCACAACCAACAAGCCCTGGTGATTTGCATACAAAAAACAATCGGAAATTCAACAATGGCGTTGACTCAACACTGGTTTCATGGATCCACCACGATTCATTTGCGCACGTTGGAGGTATGAATGACCACCAACGTCGCAATTCGACTGACCATTTGGCATACTATTCGTCACTTCAAGCGATAATCCCTTTCACAAACACACTACATTTCACCTCTCGCCTTACATTTGAGGATCGATTTCAAGGTCGACCCTGTTCGAATAATCGGCGCAACGCGGCGTGATCAACGACCAAGTCAGCCAAGGAATACGCATCCAGCACAGCCAGGTAGGCATTGAGCGCCTGTCGCAGTACATGCTTCAACCGACAACTGGGATCGAGCACACAACTGCCATTCTCTGTGTCAAAACACTCGACAAGATTCCAATTTTCCTCCGTTTGACGCACGACCCAACCGATGTTGATTTCACTCGGATCCTTACCCAAGCGGATTCCGCCATTGCGGCCTCGAATCGTTTCGATGAGGCCAAGTTTCCCCAATTTATGCACACTTTTCATCAAATGATTGCTGGAAATTCGATAAACATCTGAAATTTCTTGGATGTTCGCCAGCCTTTTCTCCTCTTGTGTCGCCAGATAAATCAACACTCGTAAGGAATAGTCGGTAAAAAGCGTTAAATTCACCTTATTTCACGCAACCTTTCTAAATTGAAGTGACTGTTTTTGCACTCGGTAGGTGTGGCCTATTCTCCGTCATCCACACCGTTCAAATCGACAAAAAGCTACCAATAAAGATGTATTTAAAATATATCTTTAAACAAAAACATGACTTATAATGACGTCGAATCAATCACTGATGTACATCAACGGCTCTCACAAGTATCGGACACGGAGGTTACAACCATGCTGAGTGAAGCGACGAGAAATGTGATCAAATCAACTGTTCCAGTGCTGGAAGTGCACGGTGAACAAATTATATCCCGATTCTATAAACGGTTGTTTGCCAGCCGTGAAAAAAATTGCATACAAACATCGCGGTTTCGGCGTATTGCCTGAGCATTATCCAATCGTTGGCGAAAATCTGCTTCAGGCCATTGAGGATGTGCTGTGCGACACAGCAACAGACGAAATCATCAATGCGTGGGCAGAAGCTTATGGCCTCATCGCTGACGCTTTCATCGGTGTTGAGCATGACATGTATAAACAGACTGAAACAATGTCCGGCGGTTGGTCTGGTTTTCGTCCATTTATCGTTTTCAAAAAAGAACAGGAGAGCGACGTCATCACGTCCTTTTATCTGCGTCCACAAGACGGTAAAGCCATCGCACAATATGAACCTGGCCAGTATATCACTTTAAAAGCGGATATTCCCGGTGAAAATTATACCCATCGCCGTCAATATAGCCTGTCCGATGCACCAGGAAAATCTTTCTAATCTTTGATCCAACATCACCTGCGATGCTATGATTGGACAATGGGTTTTATCGGGTTGCTTCTTCAAAACATTTCACTGGGAATGGGGGTGCCTCATGCAGTCATTCCAGAACGAGACATTTGCCGATGTTGTTTTTGACGATGACGGCTTCTCCACCGCCACATTCAAAGCTTGCCGTTTTCACAACTGTTCCTTTCGCGGACTGCGCTTAAATGAAATAGAGACCGAACGTTGCCAATTCTCCCATTGCGATTTTCAGGCGGCGACACTCAACGCTTCCATTCACCAGACCAGCGCCTTTTTAAACTGCAACTTCTATGTCGCAAACTTGTTCATGGTCAGTTTTCGCGAATGTAAGATGACCGGTTCGCGGTTTGATCAAGCCAACATGAGCAGCGTCACCATCGATGGCGGCGACTGGTCGTATACCAGTTTGCGCCTGCAAATGCTCAAAAAAATCAACTTGCAGCACGTGAATTTACATTATGCGGATTTGTACGCCTGTAACCTCGAAGGCGCCAATTTGCGCCACGCCAACCTGTCTATGGCAACCTTGACAAAGACAAAACTAAAAGGCGCTGATTTGCGGGATGCACGCACGGATGGTGTCAACTTTCGTGACATAGACCTGCACGGCGTCAAATTAGATATGACGCAAGCGCTCGCTGTAGCGAGATCGTACGGGGCGATTGTGGACATATAAATTGAAAGACGTGAGGATTTTGCCAAAACCCTCACGTCAAATCCGGCTGTAACCTTTCATTTTTTCCAATAAACTCCTATAGCTTTTTGACTGTGAACTGATCTTGCAGCAGATACCAAAGCTGTGGAAACTCGTTCCCCAACACCCACAAAGTTACGCCTCGCAAGTTGTATTCATTCACCAATGACAATTTGATGGCCGCACTCAATGGATCATCATACCAAACACGATGTTCTATCCCGCCGCTGGTATACTCATACCACGGCGATGCAGACGCCACATCCCAATTGACCGTCGATTGTTCGGTCACTGCCAAATTCTGTGCATCGTTATTGGAGATCCCACTGGCGCGCGTCTTCCCTTGCACATACGGCAAAGGCCAATCGTAGCCGTAAAGGGACAAGCCCATGAGAATTTTTTGTGGATCTATGACAGATGTCGCGTAATCGAGCACACTTCGAACTTGATTGACTGGCGCGATGGCCATCGGTGGTCCGCCGACCCATCCCCATTCATAGGTCATCAGCATCAGATAATCCACTTCTTGCCCAAGGGTCTTGTAGTCGAACGCCCCCATCCACGACTGATTCGGATTATCAGCCGTCTTTGGCCCCATGGCGATGGACACCGTCAGTTTCCGCGCGTGCGCCGCATCGCGAAGATCGAGAATAAACTGATTGTACAACGGTCGATCCGCCGGTTGCATATGTTCGAAATCGACATTGACACCAGCATATCCTTTACTCGTGCATGTGGATAAAATCTGACTGATAAATTTCGTGCGCAATGAAGCGTTGGCCAAAAGTGTATGGGCCAGACTCGTGCTGAATGTGTTTCCGTCAAAATTCGTGACTGTCATCAAGGGTTGGATTTGATAGCGTTTCGCGGTGACCAACGCCGTACTGTCCTTTGGCGGGACTAACGTCCCATTTGCGCGCGCTTGATAGCTGAACACGCTGACGTACGTCGCGTCAGAATCGTTTGCTAAGATATTTTCGTCTGAGGTAGTGCCTGAAGGCGTCAAATACCCATTCACTTCAATCGCTCGCTTTGATGCAGAGCGCACTGGCAAATAAATGCGCGTCCCTACAGGCAATGACGTCTGGCTGGCCTTCAGCCCCGTCCAAGCCTGAAAGATCTCATCGGACACACCAAATTTCTGCTTAATTTGAGCAACTGTATCTCCTTGTTGAATCACATACGACTGAACGGCAAATCCTTCTCTCGTCGGGATCAACAATCCAAGTCCAGGGACGATCACGTTCTGGGACGAAAGTTCATTCACATGCACGATGTCACGCACGGATACGCCGTACTGTTTCGCAATGTCGCGTAATGTCTCACCTTGTATAACGCGATGGACGCGCATTTCGTTCACTCCCTGCCGCCAATAAGTCTGTGTATCCTATGCAACAAGCAGCACATTGGGCATTCGTCCGTCACGATTTTATGAACTTTGGTTTTTCACAAATAACTCTGCATTTGGACCGCTGTACACAATATGCCAATCCGGGCTGTTGGTCAGATAGACGGTCAGCGCATAGCCATAGGGCAACAAGGCCGATTTAAAGTGATATTTGTCCAGCAGTTCCGGCGCATCCCAGGCTAAATTTTGCAAATCCATGTAGTCGGCAAACACGTTCTTGTGCAAGAAAATATCGGTTCTTCCATCGACAAACGTCGGGATGTGATTCAAAATCAGATACCCGCCAAAGTCGTATGCGTTCAACAGCGGCCCAGGAACATTGTGACGCTTTAGATATTTCACAGCGTCGATGGGGTATGCCTGGGGATCTAAATGATCTTGTATCGGTCCGCGCAAAGAGGGCATCTGGGTCGAAAAGTCTACGACGGCCCCTATCATCAAAATCGCATACACATACCGGAGCACCCGCATCGGGCGCTGCAATCCGCGCAGCCAGTCGGCTGTCATCAGGGCGATCAGCGGTGCGCCAGCAATCGCGAGATAGGGCATGAATCGTTGGTAGACCAGCGTCAATGCCAAACTGCCGCCAAAGTACAACAGATATTTGAGCGGCAATGGCTTTTTTCTGATGATGACCAGCAACAACACGGCGGCCACAAACGGAATGACGCCATACTTGTAGTACTGTGAATGAAAATCAGGCGAATGCCACTCATTGATGCTGCTGACCATCAAATTGTTGTTGGACAGAAGCGCATACGTGAATTCGTGATATGTATTTGGATTGAGGAAACCGATCATAACCGATACGGCTGCCGTCAACAGCAAGTATCCTCGAGCGCGCGACGGCAATGGCATCCTATCGAGTCGCCCAACGCGCGGCACGAAACTGACAATGACCTCAAACACCAACATGAGGATGCCAATACTGACAGAAGCATGGGCGTTGGCCCATATCCATACGAGCGGAGGAACAAGCCAAAGCATTTTCAGTTTGCCGCGTTGAACGTGGACGATGATCCAAAAAAACAGCGCGAACATCGTATAGGAAATCAACTGTGGGCGCAACACCCAAAAGGAGAGACCTGCGGCCACAGCCAGACTTGCTGCAATGGCAGAAAACACCCGCTGACCGCGCGATAGGACACAACAGGCCTGATATAATACGAGCACCGTGACGGTTTGCAAAAAAACCTCTAGAAACCAGGCTCCAGCAAACCCAAATGTTTGCAAGAGCCAAGCCAACATGACTTCAAACAGCCACTCTTGTGTGACCCAAGGCTGACCGCGCATAGACCAGGAAAACGGATCTGTCGTGGGAATCCGATGATGCGCCAGAATATATTGACCTGTCGCAATGTGCCATGGTGTATCTGGATCCCCGATGGGCCAGCCAGCGCGAACCGCGAAGACCAATAGCCAGATGAGCAGCAACAAAAATTCAAGTCGGAAAAGGCGTTCAACGCCGCGCAACCACCTCAAGCGTTCACCTCATTCACCTCTGCGGATGCGTAAATCGACATACATCACAGACATACACAGCATCGCGAACGGCGTCAGGAAAATACTGATGAGCGAATCAATCATCAAACCGCCGCCTGCACTGGGAAAGAAAACACTCCCCATCAATGAAAGGAAAGTCTCAATGACCAGACAAATGAGAAACAACATGACGAAAAAGCCAAACAATCGCTTTGCCTGATCACGTGTTAGACGAAATGATTGGCGAATGGCGCCAAAAAAACTGCGGTGTTCCTCCACCACCACAAGCGACACCATGGACACGCGCAGCAAAAACCAAATCACGCCGATAAACAGCGCAATGCTGCCGAGCACCACGATCACGGACGCCAACGCCTGTGACACACTGCCGAGCAAAGAGAAAATCAGGAAGATGATCAACGTAAATACCGCGATGAAGAAGACGTAAATCAATCCAACCAGCACCAGTGTGCCCACATTGGGCAAGAGACGGCGAAATGCCAAGTTGCCGGCCTCGCTCACTGTCACGTCTTGCTTTTTCAGCATGATCTGCGCCGTCATATGAACCAAAATGCCCTGCAAAAGCGGCACCACCAGCAACATGTACATCAAGCCCAAGACGATAAACCATATCTCACTGCCATGCGGCAACACACTTAAAAGTGAGCTGGTCTGCGCATTTGACCCGACATCCGTCATCAACTGCTGCATTTCATCAGACGACAACATCGTGAAATGCGCCTGAACATAGGCCGCAATCATGGCATATGGGAACAAAATAGACAAAGAAGCCGTTAGGACGAAGCGAAACCGCCGACGGTATAAAAACCAGCCGGCTTGAATCACTTCGCGAACGGACCGTGGTTTCAGCATTTACAATAACTCCCCTTCACGTCAAGCAACCATGATGATATCTCTTACGATGTTTAGAAACAAACACATCATAGCACAGTTGCTCAAGAGGAGTACGGCAGTTCTATGCCACTCTCTGCGTCCAATTGTGCATATAAACCGCCTAAACTGACCAGTTCACTGTGTGTGCCTTGTTCAACGAGATTCCCTTTGTCGAAGACGAGAATGTTGTCAGCTTGGCGAATGGTCGACAGTCTATGCGCAATCACCAATGTCGTGCGCGCTTTCGCCACCGCGGTGAGTCCCCGTTGAACCAATTCTTCTGTGTGACTGTCAAGACTGGCAGTCGCCTCATCGAGAATCAACACACGTGGATCCAAAGCGACAATGCGCGCAAAGGAGATCAGTTGCCGTTCTCCCATTGATAGATTGGATCCTTTGCCATACAACTGTGTGTGATATCCATCAGGCAAACGTTCGATGAGCGTGTGCGCCCCGACCACCTTTGCCGCATGATATACCACTTCTTCCGGTATATCCTCACGGAACAAGCGAATGTTATCCAACACAGTTCCTGTGAACAAACTAACTTCCTGCTGCACAATGCCCATCAAAGCGTGCAGGTCCTTTTGCTTGTATTGCTGAATGGGCTTTCCATCTAATGTGATGACGCCCTCTTGTGGTTCGTAAAAACGGGTCAAGAGACTCATGACAGAGCTTTTGCCCGCGCCCGTGGCGCCGACAACACCGACAAACTGCCCAGGCTCGACTGTGAAATTGATGTCTTTGAGCACCGGCTGGTTTGGCAGGTAGCCAAACGTGACATGCTCAAACGCGACATGTCCTTGAATTCGTCCAGTATCTATTGAAACCGTTGCCGGCAAATCTTGAATTTCCGGCTCAATCACCAGCACTGAACCAATTCGATCCGCCGCCACCATCGATGACTGAAGCGTGTTCCAGTTCTGGGTGATGGAGTTGATCGGCTGGAAGAACTGTTGAATGTAACGAATGAATGCATACAGTATTCCAAAGTCAATGGCGTTTTTCAAAACTGCCTCGCCGCCAATCCACACGACTGCAGCAATCGCGAGATTTCCCAAAATCTCCAAAGAACGATTAAAGCGAACTGACGTAAGATACTCCTTGATGTTGGCGTCCCGATGCGACACATCCAAGGCGAGAAACGCCTGTTGTTGGCGACGTTCCTGGTGAAACATCTGGATGATGCGCATCCCCGCGAGATTTTCCGCCAAGAACGCGTTCAATGTGGATAACCGCGTTCTCGTCGCCTGATAAGCCCGTCGCAACTGCCCGCGAAAGACCAGTGATATCCCAAAAATGATGGGAATGAGGACCATCGCATAGCTGGCGATGCGGACATCGAGCCGGAACATCATGAAGATAATCATCACCAGTGACAATCCGTCGCGAATCAAGCTCAAAAAGAAATTGGTGAAAAATTGGCTGATGGTCTCCGTGTCGTTGGATACGTTTGTGACCAATCGACCAATCGCCCGCTGATCAAAAAAGCGCATGGCCTGCTTTTCAATGTGCTCGAACAAAGCGATACGTATCGCTTTGATGGCGCTTTGACCGGCGAACTGCAACAACAGCATTTGCGCAAAGTTGGCAGCTACACCGATGATGACCACACCGATATAGACGGCGGAGATGACAATCAGCCCATGGTAGTTCGGGTGTTTGCTTGAAATGTCACTGTCAATCGCCACCTTGACCAGATAAGGCTGCAAAACAGAGGTTGCGTTAAAAATCACGACCAAGACCAGCACCAGCACAAAATGCCAAAGATAAGGTCGAGCATATGGCAACAGACGAGCTAGGCTGACCATACCAGATGTACGAGATGATTCAGGTTGGGTTGTGCTCATTGTTCCAGCGGCGCCCCCTCTTGCTGCATTTGATACGTTTTTGCATATAAACCGCCAAGTGCAAGCAACTCTTCATGTGTACCGCGCTCAGCGACCCGTCCCTCTTCCAGGACGAGAATCAAGTCTGCATGTCGCACAGCTGACAGGCGATGCGCAATGATGATGGTTGTTCGATCCCGCCGGACGCGCTCAAGCGCATCGATGATTTTCTTTTCCGTTTTCATGTCCACGGCCGACAGGCTGTCATCCATGATGAGAATGGGCGATTGTTTGAGAAACGCGCGAGCGATGGCCGTTCGCTGCCGCTGTCCCCCAGACAAAGTGACGCCCCGTTCACCAATGACCGTGTCAAACTGCTCGGGAAAATCCATGATGTCGTCATAGACACAAGCTTGTTTGGCGGCCATTTCAATCTCCTCTTGTGTGGCATCCGCTTTCCCGAAGGAGATGTTCTCACCAACCGTGGTGGAAAAGAGAAATCCATCCTGCGGCACATAGGCAATTGCCTCCCGCAAGGTCGCAAGCCGGATATCGCGAATATCGTGTCCATCGACAAAGATACTATGTTCCGGAGGATCAAAAATGCGAGGCAGCAAGTTTGCCAACGTCGTCTTCCCGGCGCCGGTGCGTCCCACAACGCCCAGTGTCTGACCACGCTTCAGCTCAAAGGACACGTCGCTTAACGCCACATCTTTCGCATCCGTATACCGGAATCCAGACACATTGACTTGAATGTCTCCTTGAATATTTACATCCACTGGATGTTCGACATCAGCAATGCTTGGCTTTTCGGATAGCAGCACCTGCAAGCGGATCAACGAAGCTGAGGCCCGCTGAAAGTTGTTGATGACAAACCCGATTTGCATCACCGGTTGCACCAACATACCCAAATACAGCGTAAAAGCGACGAAGGAACCCAATTCAATTTGCTTTGAAAGCGTCAAATAGCCGCCATACAGAAGCGCGATGGCAAAACTCAGTGAACTCATTGTCGGGATGACCGCCTGAAACGTGGCGCTGCGACGGAACATGTCCATCTGCCGCTTGACAATTTCGTTCACACGCTCGCGAAAGCGGTTGGCCTCAATCTCCTCATTCGCCGTCGCCTTGATGAGCCGGATGGAACTGATGCTTTCCTCTGCCAACTCTGACATATCCGACAACCCTTCTTGCACACGACGGGACGAACTGCGAATCTGCGGTCCAAACCAGACGATGAAGAACGGAATGAACAAGAGTGGAATCACGCTGAACAAAGTCAATTTCCAACTGACGGTACTCAGCGTCATCACCAACGTTGCAACCATCAAAAAGATGGCGTTCGTCAGTTGGTTAAAACCAGATGAGACTGCCTCACGCACCTGGCGCACATCATTCATTGCGTGATTGAGCAAATCCCCGATGCTGTGTCTGCGAAAGTATTCGGTCGACAAGCGCTCCCAGTGCTCAAACAAGCGACGGCGGAGCAAAAATTCAAATTGCCGCGCCAGCTTGCCGTTGCGATACTGCCCCGTCGCAAAGAACAGCACGTAGACAACGCCGACGATAAACAACAGCCCGGTATACACAAGGATACTGTGATACGTGAGTCGATGCGCTTGCAGTGCATTGGTGAAGTCGCCTAGGATGTTGGGAAACTGCACATTGATAAACTCAGAGATGATGATTGCAAGAATAGAAATTAGGTAAGCCCATTTATTGCGACTGATGAAATCCCTTAAAAGTGATTTCGTATTCATCTTGCTTCCTCCTTTCCCTACAAATCGTGAACCTTTTAAAGATACTGCAACTACAAAAGCTGGGGCAAGTCGTCTACCGTGAAAAATGCCCCAGCTCGTGCGCACATTTGGCTAAAAAAGCCACTCAAACAGCAGATACAAGACCACACAAATACCTGCGGCAAGCGCCGCACTTTTTGTTTTGTAATTGGCATAGGACATGACAGGCAATTTCATCATTGTAGCCATTGCCACTGTATTGTCACTTAGCGGTGAGGCAAACCCGCCAAACGTCCCGCTGGCAAACACTGCGCCAGCAATGAGCGGCAAGTTGCCCGCTCCACCAGCAGCAAGCGAAAAGCCCAGTGGCATCAACATACCCCAGGTGCCGAACGATGAGCCAATAAAATAGGAAATAACACAGCCAAACACGAACAGCGCAGGCACAATGAACATCTGTGGCACAAAGCGCGTGATTTCTCGCTGACAGAATTGCGAAAAGCCCAAATCACTAGACACGGCTGAAACTGCCCAAATCAACACCAGCAGCACAATGACGGACATCATTTCATTGCCACCTTGCATAAAGCCAAACATGGTCCGACTGATGGGCTGTCGCCGGAATGCGTAAAAGACAAACATAAAAAACAAAGTGACCACCAACGCCTGCAACATCGCGGCCGACGCGTTTGCCTGAACCAATGCTTGAAATGCGCCACGTCCGCCATTGCTATATCCAGACCAGTATGTCAGGCCCAATGTCAACGACAGAAGAACACAAAGGGGCACGATCAAATTGACGGCGCTGGGTTGCACGCGACCAGAAACAATTTCCATCGGATCAGGGATTTCGTTGTCGTGGTGATCTTTTGTTTTTTTGTGGTTGATCACGCCGCGAGCCACGCCGCCAATTGCGCCTGTCTCCGCCGTCACCATGGCGCCCGCATGGCGCACACTCGACAATCTGCGCCGATGCGCTTGGATTGTATCCGCGCGCTCTGTCGACTCGGCGGATTTTTCGTGCCGTTTGCCAACAAAAAACGTCATGACAAACCCCACGGCCAACATCACCCAAGCAAAGAAATTGAAGGGAATGCTGCTGACAAACAAACGGTAAGGCGTATAAGTGCTTGAGGTGTGATCCAGCGACGTGTGCATCAAACCGACCATATAGCCGACAAATGCGGTACCCAGCGGCACCACAGCACACAATGGAGTAGAAGTGACATCAATTGCATAAGCGACTTTTTGCGTGTTGACACCCAGTTTGTTAAAGACGTGCTTCACCACTGGCGCGATGGTAATAATCCGAAAATCAGGCGCCATGAACGTGGCGAGGGAGGAAACCCATGTCAACCCGAAAGCGCCGCGTTCTGTCTGGACACGCTTGGTGACCCACGCGGAAAACCCTGTAACACCACCAGTCGCACGTATGAGTCCGACAAATGAGCCAAACCCGTAAAGGAACAATACGAGGTTTAAATTGCTGCTCGTCGCCGCCTCTTTTACGACATATGTAATCGCTGACTGCAACCCGCCAAACAAGGATGGATGCACCAGATATGCACCTATCAACAAACCCACGCCAAGACCTGGAATCACTTGCTTTGTCCACAGTGCAATGGGGATGACGACAAAAAACGGAATCAGGGACACGATACTGCCGTACATGGACATTCTCCTTCCGAGCATACACCCATAAAGTGCGCGGCAGAAGGAAAAACATGCACGGATATCGGCAACATTTGCGCGTGAAACGCACCTGTTTCAGTTACATCAGGCTGAACTCATAGTTCAATGCAGGTTGCGCAAATTAAACATACTCACCGCAGAAGCGCGAAAGGAGACTCAACCGATATTGTGGCACACATTGGACATGATTGAATGTGCGACCATTGTGTCATCCCTGGGTACACTGGCCATGGCCATCTGTTCCTTGTATCAATTACGGAGGAGCCAACGTGACTCATTCCTTCCCATTCTCTCCTTAGATGATGTAGAAAGAGCGTCATCCGGCGTATATCGACTGCAGGTGCGCAATTATGGCACAGGCCCGGCTCTGAATGTGCGAATCCAAATACATATCCACGAGAAGCCGTTGCAAGCCGTCACGTCATTTCAAGGCCATCGGTTTCATGTATGTCATGTCGCCACAAACGAAGTGAAGGAAATTCTGCTCTCCACCACAACGCCGTTATCAAATGAAATGAAACTGAACATCGATTATGAGTGTATTCGCCACCGCCACTTTGCCAGCGACATCCCCCTGCATGATTTTGTGCCCTTAGAAAATGAAGAATCCATACATTGACAACTGTGCTGCGACAAAAAAGGCTGCCTTTAACAGGCAGCCCAGAACGTTCAACTGGAGATATACGATTATTTTACGAATGACGGATCAAATGCGTCGCGCAATCCATCACCAATAAAGTTGATGCACAAAATGGTGAGCGTAATCAGTGCGGCAGGCGGTATCCAAACCCACGGCTCCGTCTGCAGCGTCAAGAAGTTCAAAGCGCCGGACAACACGTTCCCCCACGAAGGAGACGGTGGTTTAACCCCAAAACCGACAACGGCGAGTGCCGCTTCCGCACCAATCATGCCAGCCATCAACAAAGTGGCGTTCACAACCAATGGCCCTAAGCTGTTTGGCAACAGATGCCGGAAGATGATCCGCCACACGTTTGCGCCAGAGATTTGCGCCGCCAAGACATATTCACTTTCCCGAATACTCAAGAACAATCCCCGCACCAAACGAGTGATGCCCGGCCACGAAGTGAACGCGATGACGAGAATGAGCAACCATATGTTCGACACGTTGAAAATGGCCACGATGACGATGATGAGCAGAATGAACGGGAAGTTGAACATAAAGTCACAAGCCCGCATGATAACAGCATCTACCCAGCCCCCGTAATAGCCAGCCAATCCCCCCAGAATGATGCCGATAGCCATGATGATGATGGTATCGACAAAACCGATGAGCAAATCGGCGCGGCCACCGTAAACGTCGCGCGCAAACAGGTCAATTCCTTCGTCGTCCGTCCCCAACAGGTGATGGATGGAAGGCGGCAAATCGGTTTGCAACAATGAGGTCTGCCAAGCGCTCTGATGCGTCAAGAGCGGCGCGCAGATGCTCATGAGTGCAATCAACACAAGGATGATCACACTTGCGACTGCCAGTTTGTTATGCATAAATCGTTCAAATGCCAAACGGTTCGGGCTTTTTGTTTTTCTGCCCTGAACCACTTTTTCTTTGTCCTTGGAAACTGAAACATTGACCGCCAACTTTGTCCCCTCCCCTCTTAGTCGTAGCGGATACGCGGATCCACCATTGCATATAGAATGTCCGCAATCAAATTCCCGAGCAAAACGCAGACAGCGATGATGAGACTCGTCGCCATGATGACGTTGTAATCCCGCTGTTGGGCCGCTTGCAGAGTCACATATCCCATTCCCTGGTAGGCGAACAACCCTTCCAAAATCACGGCGCCACCGGCCAAGCCGCCGATGTCAAAACCAAACTGCGTGATAATCGGAATCATCCCATTGCGAAAGACGTGTTTGCGAAAGACAACGGACTCCGGCAGACCTTTCGCACGCGCTGTGCGAGTAAAATCACGCCGAGCAATGTCCAACATGGAGCCTCGTGTATAACGGCTGTATACAGCACTTGAAGCAAGTGCGATGGAAAACGCCGGTAAAAACGCGTGATACAGATGGTCAAGGACAGAACCCGCATTTGGGCCGGAACCAATCGCATTTTGCGATGGAAAGACATTCAGCTTAATGGCTAGCAGATAAATTAAGAATATCGCAATAATAAAGTAAGGCACCGAGAAGAGAATAATATTCACGATAGATGCCGAGTTGTCGAATGTCGAGTAAGGCTTACGCGCTTGCATGATGCCCAAAGGCACACCGATAATCAAAATGAAGACCTCTGCAAGTGCGGCCAAGATGAGTGTGTTGCCAAGCGCTGGCAAGACAAGTTGCGTGACTGGAACGTGTTGCGCGAAACTGTAACCCCAATCGCCGCGAATAAAGTTCCAAAGCCAGTCAACATATTGAATATATAATGGTTTATTCAATCCGTTTTCTTGAATTAACTGTTGTTTTAAAGCTTGAATATCTTGGATTTTAGGATTGATCATACTTTCGATGGCGTTACCTGGCGCTGCGTGCATCATGAGGAAGATAAAGATTGTAATTGCCAACAGCATGGGTATCATACCGAGTAACCTGCGAATAATATAGGTCCCCATGATAAATTCACCTCTTTTTAAAGAGCAGTGTCGGACTTGGGGACGCCCGCCTCCGACACCGCCGAAATCATTTCTCTGTCATTATTGGCTGATCCACCAGTTTTGAATGCCTGTATAGCCGCCAGGAATCCAAGAAGAAGCAGGAATGTGCACGTTCTTGTTGTATGCCCACGTGTCATCGCGATCATACAGGAACAACTGCGGCACTTGCTGGTTCACGTTCAACTGCCACTTGATAAACGCCTGTTTGCGATAAGTCTTGTTAAATGCCTTCGCACTGTAGGTCTCCGCAATCAAAGCGTCGTTCTTCGCATTGACCCAACGGCCAAAGTTTTGCGGGTCATTCGAGCCCCATGTGCCACGCGGATCTGGATCCGTGCCGACACCATTGGCCAAGAAAAACATATCCAAACCAGGCGAGTTGTTTTCCAACTTGGTGAGCATGACATTGAAGTCAAGCGGCGTACCGAGTTGTACATCCAAACCGACCGCTTGCAAGTTTTGAGCAACTGCTGTACAGATGGACTGTACTTCCGCGCTACCGCTGGAATAAACCAACGTGTATTTTGCCGTTTTGCCCGTCGCTGGGTCAATCCGGTACTTCTGGCCTTTTGGAATCGTGAACCCAGCTTCATTCAACAATTGCTTTGCCTTCGTCGGATTATAGCTGTATGTGTTCATGCCATCTGAAGGTTGTGCAGCTGCCCAGTCAAAGTACGGCAACGGACCGTAAGCCGGTTTGCCCAAGCCTTTGTAGACGCCCTGGATGATTGCCTGTTTGTCGACTGCATAGTTCATCGCTTGGCGAAGCTTCACGCTTTTGAACTTCGATTCGTTCAACTTCATGCCGACATAGCCATAGGACATTGCCGGTTGTGCTTCAGTTGAAAGATTTGAATCCTTTTCCATCTTGACAAATGAATTGGTATCCAAGTTGTTGCCTTCGATGTTCATGTCAATTTGACCATTTTCAATCAAACTCGGCAAAACATCCTCAGATACGTATTTCAATTGAACGTGCGCAATGTGCGGCTTGCCGTGCAGGTAGTTCGGATTGGCATCATACGTGATGCTGCTTTGGCCGTTGACCTTTTTCGGAATGAATGCGCCGTCCACGACCGTAGGCACTTTATCAAACGACATGTTCTGCCATTGGGAGAACGGAATTTTACCGAGAATGTGCGACGGCAACGGCGTGTAGCTCGACACATCGGCAGCCAACACAGCAGCATCAACGTTCGTGAAGTTCAATTGGAACTCCGTGTTGCTGATCTTTTTAAAGCCACCCGTATCGGCAAATGACTTAGCTTTGCCGCTCATCACATCAGCGGAACCGACAACCGGTTGCACCATGTAGCCATAGTCACCTTGGAAGGTCTTGTTGTATGCTGGCGAAGCGATGAAATTCATGAACAACAATACGTCATCCGATGTGATTGGCTTGCCATCAGACCATTTCGCATTCGGATCCAACTTGATGGTCAAAGTTTTTTTGTTTTTGGAATAGGACCATGACTTGGCGATGTTCGGCGTGAGGTTCAAGTTCTTGTCATAGGACATCAAGGGCTCAAAGGAAAGTTCCCACATGGCGAATGTCGGCGAAGCGTCATTCAAATACGGGATAAACATATCTTCCCATTTGGTCGTATCGGCCATCGTCAGTGTGCCGCCGTTGACAGGCTTGCCTGCAGCAGCATTGTTGCTTGAGCCACTGTTGTTGTTCGAAGATGTGGAGTTGCCACACCCAGTCAGCACAATAGCAACCGATGCTGCCACAGCAATTGTCGAAAGTGTTGTCTTTTTGATCTTGCTCAACGAATTTGCCCCCTTAAGTACATAGCGATTTATATCTTCAATCGCCGGACCGCGGATTAATGAAGGTGACAAGCCGCAAAGTGGCCTGGTCGTATTTCACGCAGTTCCGGACGCTGAATTCGACAGACATCCATTACCCTTGGGCAACGCGTGTGAAACGGGCAACCTTTGGGCGGATTGGCCGGACTAGGCACATCGCCCTGCAGAATGATGCGTTCTCGTTTTTCTTTCCGTTTCGCTTCAGGCGCTGCGGATAATAGCGCAATCGTATATGGATGAAGTGGGTTCTCATACAGGTCGGACTTTGGCGAGACTTCCACCATTTGTCCAAGATACATGACGCCCACCCTATCGCTGATGTGACGAACAACCGCAAGGTTGTGTGAAATGAAAATGTAGGACAAATTAAACTCTTTTTTCAAATCAACCATCAGGTTCAGCACCTGTGACTGAATGGAGACATCAAGTGCGGAAACAGCCTCGTCCGCGACAATCATTTTGGGATTTAGAGCAAGAGCTCGCGCGATGCCGACACGCTGCCGTTGGCCACCAGAAAATTCATGCGGATAGCGCAGCATGTCGTCCGGGCGCAATCCGACTGTTTCCAATAAATGCGCAACGCGATCGACAACCTGCTTGCCGGACGCAACTTGATTGACCAACAGTGGCTCTGCAATGACTTCGCGAATCGTCATCTTCGGATTCAAAGACGCGTAAGGGTCTTGAAACACCATCTGAAACTTGGTTCGAATGTTGCGCAGGCCGCGACCCTTTAATTTAGTAATGTCTTGTCCGTCAAAAATGATTCTTCCTTCGGTGGAGTCCATGACGCGCATAATCATTCGTCCAGTTGTCGATTTGCCACAGCCAGATTCGCCGACAATCCCGAGTGTTTCCCCAGGCGCGACAGTAAACGAGACCCCGTCGACCGCCTTCACATGACCGACAGTCCGTTTCATCAGACCTGCGTTAATGGGGAAGTATTTTTTCAAATTGGTAACTTCCAACAAATTTTCCGACATTTCAATCCCTCCTTATTCCACGAGGTCACAGCGCACGTGATGGCCATTGCGGACTTCGCGCAACGCTGGCATCTTCTCAAAGCAACTCGGCTGCGCAATCGGACATCTCTCCGCAAAGCGACATCCTTTAGGAAAATTCGCAGCATCCGGCACCGTACCAGGAATGGAGTACAAAACATCCTTTTCTTCATCAATCGATGGAATGGATTGCAACAATCCCTTTGTGTATGGATGCAGCGGCTCATCAAACAATTCATCGGCATTGACCGATTCCACAACCTGTCCTGCGTACATCACCACGACATGGTCGGCCATTTCAGCCACAACACCTAAGTCGTGCGTGATCAAGATAATGGCAGTTCCAAAGTCTTCCCGCATTTTGTGCATCAATTCAAGCACCTGGGCTTGGATGGTCACATCGAGCGCGGTCGTCGGCTCATCGGCGATGAGCAACTTGGGTTCACACACCATCGCCATTGCGATCATCACGCGCTGCCGCAGACCGCCTGACAACTGGTGTGGGTATTCATGTACAATTTGTTCGGCGCGCGGCACACCAACCACGTTGAGCACCTCGACGGCGCGTTTGAGCGCCTCTCGCTTGCTCAAACGCTGATGTCGGTGTAAAACTTCCGTAATCTGATCCCCTATAGTCAAGACAGGATTGAGTGCTGTCATTGGTTCCTGAAAGATCATCGATATGTCATTGCCGCGAACAGCGGTCATTTGCGTCTCGGTCAAAGTGAGCAAATCCTTGCCGTCAAGCACCACTTCACCGGACACGATTTTGCCGCGTGGCTGCGGCACCAGACGCATGATGGATAGAGATGTCATGCTCTTTCCAGAGCCAGACTCACCAACGATGCAAACAATCTGCCCTTTTTTCACGTCAATATCTATGCCATCGACTGCACGCACTTCAGCATCTTTACTGATAAAATAGGTGCGCAAGTCTCGAATAGACAGTAATGATTCTGCCACCAGAACTCCCCCCTCAAGTCAGATACACCCGTACCTGGCTTCCGGTCCCTGTGAATTCTCCGCCTCTTTCTATGAAATAAAAATTCACAGACAATTAAACTCTATATGCGGATTGTATATAGGCACAATAGGGTTGTAAAGGCTCCACAAAATGGTCTTTTCCCACTAGCCATGCGAAAATCCGCGCTATAACGGGAATTTTCGACTTTAACAGCGTTTCTTAAGAATTCTCTTATTTTCCACTTACGTAAAAAAACATGACATCAGAGGGCTTTTGGGCCTTTTTTGGACGCCATTTTGCCCCCTTGCCGCTTGATAAAATCTTGTCGATCCGGCGATGTTCTGAACTTTAAATCGCAACTCCGTATATTTCGTGCTATCTCACACGGAGAAAACTCACCATCAAATTGACAGAAAATTTAACACAAAGACACATGCGCTGTCCGTTGGTTTCTTTATCATTTTCGAATCAAAATCAATGTAAGGCCTGTAAACTGAGCGTCGGTGCCTCCACCGCACCACACAGCGCCGGCTGTCGCGTGTCCTGCGGCCTTGAAACCTGTACAATATCAATAGGGATCAATAAGACTGCGGGCACGCGGCATGACGGCAGAAGCAATCGGAAAAGCAATCAGCTGTTATCATGTGCCATGTATCCATCTAATTTGAATATAAAGTTGATAAGGGGGCAGATTCACGTATGCGGATTTTGTTAGTTGAGGACGAGCGCAAACTTGCCTCTGCATTGAAGCAATTGTGTAAGGAACACCAATACGTCGTCGACATGGCCCACGATGGGGAAACAGGCTGGGATCTGGCGATGACCAACAGTTATGATTTGGCCATTCTCGACATCATGCTGCCCAAGATGACCGGCATTGAGATTCTGCGCGAGATGCGCAAACACGATATACACACACCCGTTCTGCTCTTAACCGCCAAGGACACGGTGGAAGACCGGGTCGCGGGACTCGACGCTGGGGCTGACGATTACTTGGTCAAACCGTTTGACAACAAGGAGCTCTTGGCGCGCGTGCGCGCATTGACGCGTCGAACAGGGCAGTTGGCGGGCACCGATGCGATGGAAGCTGGACCATTTCGCCTAGATCTGACCACGCGGACCGTCACGCGCAATGACGACATGCTCACATTGACGACGAAAGAATTTCAACTATTGGAGTTGTTCATCCGCAACCAGGAAAAAGTGCTTTCAAAGGAGATCATTCTGGACAGGGTCTGGGGACCCGACGCCGATGTGATTGGCAACGCGGTAGAAAACTACGTGCATTTTTTGCGCAAAAAAATTGACATACCTGACCTGCCGTCATTTATCGCCACCGTGCGCGGAGTTGGTTACATTTTTCATTCGAATCCACAAAACACGTAATCGCCATGTGCCATCCGCAAAAGCAAACCAGAAAGATGTAGAGAAGATTCATTCAAAACAACGCGGATGGCGCGCGCCAAGACGCCGCAGGTTAAAGTCGCACAAAGCAAAGAGGGATGCTGTTGTTTCAACGATTGCGCTATCGAATCACCCTGTTGGCCGTGTTGCTGCTGGTTGTACTGTACAGCATTTCGTCCATCGCGGTTTATACCATTGTGCGAGGAAATATAACACGGAATCTGGATGCGAATTTGAAAAACTCAGCATTGACGGTTTTGCAGAATCCACCGACATTAAACACATACAGACATCTGTTGCAATCAGGTATTTATGTCCTGCCTGATGATGTGCAATTGCAGTTCATCACACCGTCGAACGCCAACGCGGTGATAAAGGCGCTGCCAACCGCCAGCAAGAAACAAGAGTGGTTCAGTTTGACGGTGGGAGACAACCATTATCGCATCTACTACTTGCCGGTCGTCGCGGCGGACGGCAGTCAAACATACATCGCCACCATGATGGATGCGTCGCCGGAACTTCAATTTTTGACGCGGCTGAAACGCGTGATTTTGACAGTGGGACTCGGCGGGCTCGCCGTGGCGATTCTCGTCGGCTTCTTCCTTGCCGAACGGATGTTGCGCCCGATACGCATCGCCTGGCAGCGCCAACTTGAATTCGTGTCGGACGCGTCGCACGAATTGCGCACACCGCTGGCGGTGATTCAGTCCAATCTCGGCATTGTCATGGAGCACACCGACGAATCGGTCATCGAAAATCTGGAGTGGCTCAACAACGCGCATGGCGAATCAAGACGGCTGTCCAAACTGGTGCAAGACTTGCTGACACTCGCCCGTTCCGACTCGGAGCGGATGCCGATTGAACAAGAGACGGTCAATCTGAAAAATTTGGTTGAACACGTACACGAGCTATATGAAACCATCGCTGAGATGAAGGGCATCACCCTGGCCGTACATGCGCCAGAGAACGTAGAAATCATTGGCGACCGGGATAGACTGCACCAACTGCTGGTGATTCTGTTGGACAACGCCATGAAATTCACGGAGGCTGGCGAACGGGTCGAGATCAAATTGAATACCAACAAAAACCTCGCTGTGCTGACGGTAGAAGACACGGGACTTGGCATTGCCAAGGAGAACATCCCGCGCGTGTTCGATCGCTTCTTCACTGTGGATCCGTCGAGATCGCGCGAGCACACACAAAAAGGCACTGGGCTTGGCCTGTCCATCGCCCGCTGGATTGTGGACGCCCATCGCGGCCGCATCGCGCTCTACAGCGAAGGACTGGGCCACGGGACCACTGTGAAAGTGGAATTGCCCATCGGCGCGCCGCATCCGAGTCAAGACAAATCGACTTGAATGCCCTGCTCCGTATAATACCGCTGGAGAAAACGGACCAAATCACGTTGCGCGCATCGCGCGTCATAATCTGTCGCGAGGCGATGTTGGCGAAGTAAAGCAAGCAAACTCGTCGATGTAGCCTCTTCGACGCGATAGGGATCCCCAATTTCGCTGTAAAAGCGATTGATGGCCGCCGTTGCCCAGGCAAAATCGACGTCGATCACGATGCAAGCATGAGCCAACACATACCCGGGATGCTTGGAAGCTGTCCCAGCGAGGCCGCCGCGCCACGCCTGCGCCGTCCCCACGAGCTTCTGACCGTCGACGAGCACATTGTAGTTGCCGTCGCAGTAACTCCCCGGCAAGGCCCCTGTCGCGACCTCTGTCAAACCCATGCCGCGCAGCCAATCGAGCAATGGCTGGCAAAGCAGCTGATAGTAGCTGTCGGTCGACACCTGCTGCGTTTGGCGTGGCAGCAAGAACGACAAATTGAGCACGCCTTCACCGTGCGGCACCGCTGTGCCGCCTGTATGCCGGACAATGATGGGGCAACCTTCATCGGCCATCAACTGTACGGCACGCTCGCCCGCTTCCCCCGCTGCGTCGCGTTTGCTGACGACAAGCCCTCGCACAGCTGTGTGCCGCCAAACGCGCACAGTAGGCGGGCGAATGCCCTTGCCCACTTCGCGCGCCAGTGCATCATCCAAAAGAATGTTGGCGCTGCTGTCTGCTTCATCTTCACTGGTTGTCACTTGAATGCGCTTCGGCATCAAGTCGAGTATTTCTCTGTCCAGCACTGTCCGCTGCCCCCTTTTGTCGCGTGTCAGTCTCCGCCGCAATGCCGTCTTGCAGGCGACGCTGCATCGGGATCAAAATGACGACCGTTGTCCCCTTGTTCACGCGACTATGTACATAGATCTTTCCTTCATAGATCTCGACAATCTTCTTGCTGATGGACAGCCCAAGCCCAGAACCCTTGCCCCTGCCGCGGCCGTCGTCAGCTCGATAAAATCTGTCAAACACATGTGGTAACACATCTTGCGGAATCCCTTCGCCGTTGTCGGACACCGTGAAGCGCACCGCCATTTCATCCCCCGTCGCCATCAGTTCGATCCGCCCGCCGTCGGGTGTGTGCCGCTGCGCATTATCAATCAAAATGAGCAAAATCTGATGCAGGTCATCCTTGTCGATGTACGCGCGCGTGTCTTTGGTCAAATGCACCATGTAATCTAACTGAAGCATCGGACGCAAGATGACGACGTCATCGCGAATCTGATTGAACAACATCTCCAGCTCTGTGCTGGTCATCCCAGGCACGCTGGGCGCAGAAGCGTCTTCTGTCCGCGCCATCCACAAGAGGTGATCGACCAATCTCTGCAATCGTTCGACTTCCGATACGATGTTGCGCACGGCAGGCTCCCACACGCGCTCATTTTTGTTTCCCCAGCGCCGCAACAGATTGGCGTGTCCATTGATAATGGCCAACGGAGTTCGCAACTCGTGCGACGCATCCGCAATGAAGCGATTTTGTTCCTGCACCCCCGTGTCGATTTTCGCCAACAGGTGATTGATGGACTGCTGTAAAGACGCCAGTTCGGCGGGAAGACGATTGAGCGTGAGGCGTTCAGACTGTTTCCACTCAACCGCTTGAATGCCTTCCATCAGCTTGCCGAGCGGTCTTAACCCGCGGACAATCAACCTGTGCATGCCCAGCGCAAACAAGCCTAAAATGACGAAGTCAATCGCCAACAACAGGCGCAAAGTCTGCCACATTTGATGGCGCAGCGAATCCGTCAAACTAAACAGGGTCAATTCCCCGGTGGTCCCGTTGAGGAATTTGACATACCTGGTCGCGGCAACAACCTGGTGTGATCCGTCTTTGTCGTGCCACTTGTAGGGATAGCGCCAGAAGACCGTGGTGATGTCTTTCCCTGGTGGCGGTATCTGCTCCTTTGCCAGGTTGTTGATCATGTCCGACATTTTCACGCGATTAAACAAGGGACTTTTCACTTCAAACAATTCTGTCCCCTGATTATCTGTCAGATAGATGGCCGAATCCGTGACCTCTACATACCGTTGCCAATCGGTTGTCATCTCATTGTTTGCCAGATTGTTGACGCCTTGACCCACCAAATTTTCGATTTCCAACTGTAACACGCGTTTGAATGATTGAAAATTCCTATCCTGAAAAGTGGTCATATAAACGAACGTATAGACCATCAAAATCACGCCGCCCCAGATAATCGTCCACCATATTAGGCGTGATTTCAAACTTTGTCGACTCATGGGTTACACCTCAAACTCAAAGCGATAGCCCTGACCACGCACCGTCTTGACAAACGCCTTGGCGGGATCGACCTTTTGTCTTAAATACCCAATGTATACATCAACCACATTGGTGTCTCCAATGCCGTGAAAGCCCCAGACGTTTTGCAACAATTCCTGCCGCGTCCAAACTTGATTTGGGTGGCGCAGCAAAAAGAGGAGCAAATCGTACTCGCGTGCAGTCAACTCAACCTCTTCGCCTGCGAAGGTGACATGACGGGTATCCAAGTAGACGGTCACATCGCCAAACTCCAATACGGTCTCGCTGACGCTATTTTGCGCAGCGTTTTGTCGACGAAACAAGGCCCGAATGCGCGCGAACAGCTCCTCGATGGAAAACGGTTTGACCAAGTAATCATCTGCGCCTGCGTCGAGGCCTGTCACTCTGTCCGACACTTCACCGCGCGCGGTGAGCATGATGATGGGAACGGAACTTTGGCTGCGAATCGCCGTACACACTTCGATCCCATTCATGCCTGGAAGCACGATATCCAACAGGATGAGGTCGTAATCATTCGCCTGAAACACCTCAATGGCTGTAGTTCCATCCGTCGCCACATCGATCTCAATGTCCTGCAGTTCCAATTCCAGCCGCAAGAACTCTACGAGCCCCGGCTCATCCTCCACTAGCAAGACGCGCACTGATATCAACTCACTTTATCTTAACTTAGCTCTTCCAATTCCGCTTCCCGCGCAAGTTGTGGCAGCGCATCGGTAAATGCCTTCGTCGCAGCGGACATACTAGAGCTTGTCCGCACCACAGCGGTGATGGTGCGATAACCCAACGTCACATCCGTCAATGAAAGTTGCACCAAACGCTCTGCCAAAATGTCATCCTGGACTACGGATTTGGGCAGGACGGCCACCCCCAACCCTGTTTGGACAAAACGACTAATCGCTTCTAAGCTATCTGTTTCCAACACCATATTCAATCGCTCGTTCGGCACCAGTTGTTGCTCGACAATCTGCCGCAGCCCTGACTCCGAGCGCATCAAGACCATCGGCAACTGCGCCAGTTCTGTGCGGTTGAGCGGTGACGACGGCAAGGCGTACTGTGGTGACGCGACCAACAGCAAATCATCGCGCCAGAGCGGAATACTCGCCAACTCGGCCATATGCGCCGGCGCTGTGGTGACCAGTCCCACATCGATGACACGCTCCAACAGTCGTGTCACAGTTTGCTTAGAAGAACCCGTTATCACCTGAAAGCGAACGCCAGGGTGCAAACGCCGATAACGGGCAATGACGCTTGGCAAGCGGTAAATCGTCGGCGTAAGCCCAGCGCCAATCAGCACAACGCCTCGTTCCGGATCTGTCAATTGATTCAACTCGTCGTACATCCTGGTCTCTGTCATCAGCAACTGGCTTGCATAATCGCGCACACGCTCGCCTGCGCGCGTCAGCATCAGCCGCTTGCCCACCCTGTCAAACAAGAGCACGCCTGTCTCCCGCTCCAATTGCTGAATTTGGCGTGTAATGGTCGGCTGCGTCAGGTGAAGCACCTCGGCGGCCTTGGATAACGTCTCCTGCTCCACAACGCAAAGAAACGTCCGATAGTGATTGAGCATCTTCGCATACCACGCTTTACAAATTCCATTCTACTCTATAAATGATCCGATACCTTGTGCGCGCCATCCGCGCTGCCTCGATTAACTGACATTTTCACGATTCTGCTGATACGAGATGCATCCCCCATGACGGTCTCTCAGAAATCACGCGCTATGTATCATACACTTTCCGTATAAATTACATACACATCATTCATTTTACACATATAAGAAGAAACCGTACACTACTTGTGGGGCTCCGAAGGAGACTAGAAATTTCAAAACACATCATCGACGACATCACATTTTCTTCTAATTAAGAGAACCCTAAGGAAAGCTTTTGAGGAGGATTTACCATGATGCACGCGGTTATTGGTGCTCAATATGGAGACGAAGGCAAAGGCAAGATGGTGGACTATTTAGCCGAACAGGCGGATATCGTCGTTCGTTATCAAGGCGGCGGCAATGCAGGTCACACCATCGTCAATGAACATGGCAATTTTGCGCTCCACCTAGTGCCTTCCGGTATTTTTCACAAACATACCATTTGCGTACTTGGCGCTGGTACAGTCGTTCATCCAGGTCAACTGATGAATGAATTGGCGACATTGGAAGCGGCAAACATCGATACATCTTCGCTCGTCATTTCCGAACGCGCGCATATGGTGCTGCCTTATCACATTTGGCAAGACAAGTGGGAAGAAGAGCAACGCGCGAAAAAAGTCGGCACCACCTTGCAGGGCATCGGGCCTGCATATCAGGACAAAGTCGGTCGTTTCGGCCTGCAGTTTGGTGAACTCCGCCAGCTGGATCGATTTGAACAGCGCTTGCGCCAAGCATGGGAAAACAAACTGAATCGCATTCCACAACTGTCGGCATACGGACAATTCGATGACTTGTGGAATGAGCTCATCGCGGCGAGAGAGCGCTTGCTGCCGTACATCCAGGATACCACGCCGCTTTTGTACAAAGCGGAGCAAGAAGGACGCCACGTGTTGCTCGAAGGCCAGCTTGGCATCATGCGAGATCTCGATTGGGGCGTCTACCCATTCGTCACCTCCTCTTCACCAATCGCTGGCGGCATCCCGGCCGGCGCTGGCATTCCGCCTACGGCGCTCAAGCGCGTGACCGGCATCACAAAGGCTTACACAACTGCGGTCGGCGAGGGGCCTTTCCCGACAGAATTGCACGACGAATACGGGCGCTATCTGCAGGAGCATGGCCATGAATACGGCGCTACAACGGGACGCCCGCGCGCATGCGGCTGGCTTGACATCCCGACACTGCGTTATGGCGCATGGATCAATGGCTACACAGAACTGGCTTTGATGAAAATGGACGTGTTGAGCGGTCTGAAGGAAATCGGAGTTTGCCAAACATATCGGGTGAACGGTGAGCGCCATGAGTGGCCGCTGCAGACATATCAAATGGAGCAGGTGGAACCAGAGTACACCATGCTGCCAGGCTGGGACGAGGACATCTCTGGTTGCAAGTCGTTCGACGAATTGCCAGCCAATGCGCAAGCATTTGTCCGCCAGATTGAAGCGTGGGTCGGCGTGCCAGTGCGCTTTGTATCTGTGGGTCCCGGTCGGGATCAAACCATCATCCGCGAGGGCTAACGCGCTATCCTAAATTACAAGCTCAAGTAAGCACATGGGCCACCAGCAAGCAGGTGGTCCTTTTTTTCATCAAAAAAGCCCGACCAGAACGCGCTTTGCGTACGGGTCGGGCTGAAAAAGTCAATTACAGCTTCGATGCGATATAGGTTGCCAAATCGACAACGCGGTTGGAGTAACCCCATTCGTTGTCATACCAAGCAACGACTTTCACCATATCGTCGATCACCATTGTGGATAACGCATCAACGGTGGACGAATGCGCATCCCCGTTGAAGTCGCGGGAGACTAGCGGCTCTTCTGTGTAAGCCAAGATGCCTTTGAGCGCGCCTTCTGCAGCATTCTTCAACGCGCCGTTGATGTCCTGAACAGTCGCCGATTTTTTCACCTGAGCGGTCAGGTCGATGAGCGAGACATTCGGTGTCGGCACGCGCATTGCCATACCGTTCAAACGGCCTTGCAAATGAGGCAATACCAGACCGACTGCCTTCGCCGCACCAGTCGAGGTCGGAATGATGTTCAAAGCTGCAGCACGAGCACGACGCATGTCGCTGTGCGGCAAGTCGAGAATTTGTTGATCATTGGTGTACGAGTGAACGGTCGTCATCAAGCCCTTTTCGATGCCAAACAAATCGTCAATCACTTTTGCGACTGGCGCCAAGCAATTGGTGGTACAAGAAGCATTGGAAATGACGTTGTGATTTTGCGGATCATATGTCTCATGGTTGACGCCCATGACAAACGTCGCATCTTCGTTCTTTGCAGGCGCCGAGATGATCACTTTCTTCGCGCCGCCAGAAGTGATGTGGGCTTGCGCCTTGTTCTTGTCGGTAAAGAAACCTGTGGATTCAACCACAATCTCCACACCAGCGTCAGCCCACTTGATGTTGCCGGGATCGCGCTCGGAGAACACTTGAATCTTTTTGCCGCCTACCACAAGTGCACCGTCTTCTGCATGTACGTCCTGTTGCAAAATCCCATGTACAGAATCGTACTTCAAAAGAGCTGCCAACGTGTTTGCATCTGTCAAATCATTGACTGCGACAATATCGATATTTTGATTGTTCAGTGCTGCACGAAATACATTGCGTCCAATACGACCAAATCCATTAATGCCTACTTTTACAGCCATGTTTTTCGCTCCTCACGCATGAGAATATTGTTGAACCAGGCGATTTGCCGCGCCTTCATCTGTCACAAGCGCATCAATGCGGTACGCCTTTGCTGCCGAAACAATCGCTGTCGCTTTCGCTTTCCCACCAGCGACCGCCAAAACAAAGCGCACATGACTGATATCAGACAATCTCAGACCAAGGGTCTTCATCGAATAGACAACTTGCCCGTGTTCGTCAAAGTAATAGCCGAACGCCTCTGCCACGGCTTTATCGCGCTCGAGCTGTGCCATTTCTTCGGCACTTGCCTGCCGCCTTCGCGCCATCTTCAGCGCATCACCAATCCCATGCACGACCACCGTCGAACTGCGGATGATGGGCAAGCGCTGTTGGATATAGGGATCTTCCAACAGTTGTTCGAACGCCCCTGGCGAAAGTCTATCCGGAACATGCAACATCAGCGATGTGCCACCCAGTCTATCTGCCAACATCGCTGCAATGGTGTTGGCCTGGTAAGCGACCGTTTCACCGACACCACCACGTGCAGGTACGACGCGCAGGCCGTGCCGCGCATTGCTCTCAGGCATGTTGCGCGCAAGTGCAGCGACAGTCGTTCCCCCTGTCACCGCAATGACATCATGGTCTTCTACGGCATTTTGCAGGTACTGTGCAGCCTGTAATCCCAACTGCTCTTTGACCCACGGCTCGGTATCGCTATCCCCTTCAATAATCAGCACATTCGGAATCTCGAGAATCTGGGACAACGTACGCGCCAGATCCGCGCGTCCAGCCGCTGCTGCAGCCACCGCTTCAAGTTCCGCCAACAATGCGCTACCTTCTTCAGAAAGGGACACGCCGGCCGCTGAGCTGATGAGTAAGCCCTGCTGCCGTAAGACATCCAGTTCCGCGCGCAAAGTGCGCTCAGACTGATGCATCGCCTGCGCCAGCGCCCGCCGACCAATGGGCCCCAACAAATGCACACGTTGCAAGACGCGTAAACGTCGCTGTAACACATCCATCAGTTCGGGTACGACCCTGCGGACAGCTGTCCAATGTAAGTTTTCCATGCAGGTCCCCCATTGCCAGGGACCATCGGGACATCAGACGTCCCTGGGATACTCAGATACGTCCCGTTAGACATAGTTTACCGTACAGCGCGTTGCTGTGCAACGTACAAATCTACAGCCTGCGCAGTTGAACCTGCTCGACCATGTGTTGGTCACCCTTTTTCAAAATCAATTGCGCCCGCGCTTTTGTCGGCAAGATATTTTCCTTTAAATTCTTCGCATTGATCTCTTCCCATATGCGTTCCCCCATTTCTGACGCCTCTGCAACCGTCAGTCGAGAGAAGCGGTGGAAGTAGGATTTCGCATCGCGAAACGCCGTTTCGCGCAAAGTGAGAAAGCGTTCGATATACCACTCGCGGATGAAGCGCTCTTCGGCGTCCACGTAAATCGAAAAATCGAAAAAGTCGGATACGAAGACGTTTTGCACTCTGCGCGATCCGCCCCCCGAACGAGGCGTCTGCAGTACGTTTACACCTTCAAGAATGACGATGTCCGGCTGCCGAACCACAATCTGCTCCTCTGGCACAATGTCATAGGTCAAATGCGAATAAACCGGGGCGATGACCTCCGGTTTACCAGATTTCACATCGGCGAGGAAATGGATCAATCTACGCGTGTCATAACTTTCTGGAAAGCCTTTGCGATGCATGATGCCGCGCCGTTCCAACTCGCTGTTCGGGAGAAGGAAGCCATCGGTTGTGACCAAATCCACTTTTGGATGGTTGGGCCAGCGTGACAACAACGCCTGGATAATCCGCGCCGTCGTACTTTTACCGACGGCCACGCTGCCGGCGATGCCAATGATGTAGGGCACTTTCGCCCCCAAATGGCCAAGGAATGCATGTGTGACTTTCGACAGATTCTGCGTCGCGCCGACGTATAAATTGAGCAACCTGGACAAAGGCAGGTAAATATCTTCAACTTCGGACAGTGAGAAACGTTCATTCAAACCATGGAGTTGAATCAATTCCGTTTCCGTGAGAGGCAATGGCGTGGCGGCGCGTAAATTGCGCCATTCTTCGCGCGAGAAGGTGATATAAGGAGAAAAAGACCGATTGGTATTTACTTTTTGGTGCATTGTCATTTGCCTCCAAACACGCACATAAAATCAGCCCGGATAAACCACCGGGCTGATCTGCATTATAGCACTTTTGAACCATGACACAGAAAGCAAAACATAAGACACATCCCACAAACGTGCTCAAGCCAAGAATCGGTATTGCGCTTCAACCAGACTGTAATAATATCCACCGTCTGCCATCAAGCTTTCATGCGTGCCAGCCTCGACAATTTGACCGTTGTCAAACACGAGAATCTGATCCGCGTCGCGGATGGTTGACAAGCGGTGAGCCACGACGAAAGCGGTTCGTCCCTTGAGCAACACCTGCAACCCTTTTTGAATCAGGTGCTCGGTGTACGTATCAATGCTGGCCGTCGCTTCGTCCAGGATGAGCACACGGGGATCCGCAAGGATGGCTCGTGCGAACGAAATCAACTGCCGCTCACCTTGCGACAAGCGGCTCCCCCGCTCACGCACCTCTGTTTCATAGCCGTTCTCCAACCCCTGGATAAACTCATCCGCGTAAATGGCTTTCGCAGCTGCCTTGACTTCCTCGTCCGTCGCAGCCGGATTGCCATAGCGGATGTTATCCATAATGGTGCCGGAGAAAATAAATGTTTCCTGTAGCACCATTCCCACTTGCGAACGTAAGCTGTCTAAATCGACATCGCGGATATCGTGTCCATCGATGCGAATGTGACCGCTGACGGGATCGTAAAACCGGGACAACAAATTGATCACTGTGCTCTTGCCTGCGCCAGTGTGGCCGACCAATGCGATGGTTTGCCCTGGCTGAACAGTGAAACTGACATCATTCAGCGCCCGCCGCCCTGTCTCATACTCGAAGACCACGTTTTCAAACTGCACCGTTCCCTGAATCTTCGGCAGCGGTTTGGATTGTGCCGAATCCTTGATCATCGCTTTGGTGTCAAGGTATTGGAAAATCCGTTCAGAAGACGCCATGGCGACCAGCAGTTGGTTGTAAACCTGCCCCAATTGGCCAATCGGCGTCCAGAAATTGCCGATGTAATTGGCAAATGACACAAGCAAACCGACAGTGACCAGATCTGCGCGCAACAGGTGTACACCGTAAAAGAACAGGAGTGCGCTGCCAAGGGCGCTGGTCAAATTGACCAGCGGTCCAAAAGGAATGCTCCAGCGCTGGGCAATCATGAAGCGATTCATGTAATCCTTGTTCATGCCCTCAAAAAACTGCTGGTTCTCCTCTTGACGAGTGTATGATTCCGTGACGCGCATCCCCTGAATGCCTTCGGCCAAATGCGCGTTGATTCGGCTTAAGCGCAACCGAACCTGCTGCCATGATCGGCGAATTTGCACCGTCAGACGCAGCGAGAGCAGGAACATGAACGGCACAATCACCAAGGTGATGACGGAAAGACGCCAATTGAGTGTAAACATGATAATGATGATACCAATGAGTGTAAACATGTTTGTGATGCTATTGACTACACCGTTGGTGAACAAATCTTGCAGTGAATTGACGTCGTTCATAATCCGCACCAGGATGGAACCAGCTGGCCGACTGTCAAAGAAGTCGTTCGACAATGTCTGAACGTGGCTGAACAATTCACGCCGCAACCCCTGAATGACACTTTGCCCAAGCCGATTGGTCATGTAAATGCGGAATTTAGACGCAAAAAAGTTGATGATGTACAGCACGAGCAAAATGACGCCATCCAAGAAGAGCAACCGCGGCTGATGATGGCTGATGGCCGTATCGATGGTGTGCCCCACCAGATATGGCGCTAACAACGTCACCAAGATGTTGCCGCACGTCGCGCCCAACGCGCCGAAGATGATGCCGGGATACGGTCTCATATATGCAAACAGACGACGCATCTGTCCAAGCTGGAACTTCTTTTCCAACGCTTCGTCATCCCGGTAAATAAAAGGCGCACGCAGCATTTCTTGACTTTCTTTCATCCTTTTACGCCTCCTTCCCTCAACCGCGCCATGAACCGTCTGTACCCGTCGCAACAGGAACCTTGTTCATCGACGCGAAATCTTGGAATTGCATATCGAAAATCTGACGGTACAAACCTTCACGCTGCAACAACTCATCATGTGTGCCCACATCGACGATGCGTCCACCGTCGAGCACCAGAATCTTATCGGCCCGTTTGAGCGAAGAAACGCGGTGCGCAATGATGAATGTCGTACGCCCAGCCATCACTTTTTGTAAGGACTGCTGAATTTCGTACTCGGTCTCCATATCCACAGCACTGGTCGCATCGTCCAGAATCAGGATGGACGGGTTGAGCACAATGGCGCGTGCCAAAGCCACACGCTGTTTTTGTCCACCAGACAGCCCCATACCCCGTTCGCCGACGAGTGTGTAGTACCCTTCCGGCAAGTTGTCGATAAACTCTTTCGCATCGGCAATCCCCGCTGCCTTTTCGACATCGTGTTCTGTCGCATCCGGACGTCCATAGGCAATGTTGGAGAAGATGGTGGTCGAGAACAAAAACGGTTCTTGGAACACCACGCCGATTTGCCGCCGCAATGTTTCCCTATCCCAGTCTTTTACGTTGACACCGTCAATCAAGACTTCCCCTTCGCCCGCATCGTAAAAGCGCGAAATCAGAGAAACCAGGCTCGTTTTGCCTGACCCGGTCAGTCCCAAGAGCGCGACCGTCTCACCCGGTTCAGCGACAAAGCTGACATTTTTCAGCACTTCGATCTCGCCGTACCGAATGGTGACATCCTTAAATTCGACTCTCCCTGTCAGTTTGCCTTGATACCCTTGCTTTTCTGCAGCCAATTCGTCCGGTGACTCGATAATTTCCAACAAGCGCTCACCAGCTGCGGTCGCCTGCGTCCAGTTGTTCAAAAAGAAGCCCAACTGCGACATTGGCCCGATGATATACCAGACGACACTCAAAAACGCGACCAAATCACCCAGATTCATCTGCTTGGTCATGACCAACCAGCCGCCAACCATGAGAATCAACACGACACCGATATTCCCGGTCAACTCAATCAACGGGAAGAACTTGCGCCACAATTTGGTCGCATCCATGTTGGCTGCAAAATAAAGATCATTGCGCTGGTTGAACTTGTCAATTTCAAAGCCTTCTTTTGCAAACGACTTGACCGTTCGCATCCCCATGACATTTTCCTGCACCCCAGAATTGAGTGTGCCCAATGTCCGCCTGATGCGTTGGAATGTCGGGTGAATTTGCTTGTCAAAACGAAGTGCTGTCGCGGCGAGAAAAGGCACTAAACAAGTGATGACCAATGCCAAAATCCAGTTCATCGTGAGCATCAAACCGATGCCCATCCCCACCGTGAGCACGAGACTGACCAGGTTGTTGATGCCAGATGCCAAAAACATCCGAAATGCATCTAAGTCCGCTGTCATACGAGACATCAAGTCTCCTGAGTGAACATTGTCATAATAGCGAAACGGTTGATGATTCAGCTTTTTGTAAAGCGAATTGCGTAGGTCAAAAGCCGTTTTAGCGCCAAACAGTTGACCTAGATACTGTTGGCCAAAGTTGAAGAATCCTTGGATAAAAGCCGCCAGCAGAATCGCGCCTGTCAGCCACCAAAGTTCTCCATACTGGTGTTGGAGGATCACTTGGTTCACAATCGTCTTCAAAAAGTACGGATACGCTAAACCAAGTGCCGTGGTCACCACCAGAAGCCCTAGACTCACAAATAACAAGGGCAGAAACGGGCGATAAAACTTGCCCAGACGTCGGTAGACTCCGTTCACCAGAAGTCCTCCTTTCAAATTTTGCAACACCAAGACAGCGTAAGAGTGATTTAACCATAAAGCATTCCCTAAAAGAATGACCTATATGGTTAACTATTGACGGATTTGGCTGAAACCAAAAAAAGGGCAAAAATAACGTGCACAGCCATCCTCACTGTGCACGTTCGCGAAAGGCGCGAGGGGAAATTCCATAGCGGGATCGAAAGACGCGGTAGAAGTAGGAATAACTCCGAAAGCCGCACAAATCTGCAATCTGTTCAAGGTTGAAGGTGCTAAAGCGCATCCGGTCGCATGCCATCTGCAATCGCACATTGAGCAGATACTGCACAATGGTCTCTTGATACGTATCTTTAAAAATGTGCACCGCACGCGAAACACTGATGCCCGCCGCTTCCGCGACCTCGCGGAGCGTGATGTCCTCCGGCGCATGCCGCTCGATAAACCAACGCATTCGCTCGGCGGCGAGTGGAATCGGCGCTGCCACCGCAGCATCTTGCGCCACGCGGTCGATGGTCAGACACAACGCCCGCAGCAGGTAGTCGGACAACTCACCGTCTGCGCCGCCTGGGCGACGATGTTCCTCAATCAACTGGCGCCACAAGTGTACGCACTGTTCCTGCAGGGATAACTTTACATGGGTGGAACGACTGCGCGAGTGCCACCAATTGTCCAACCAGTGTCCATCGCAAAATAGGTATAAGTCCGTGGAATAAACTGTTTGCATCTGTGGATCACGATCGACATCAATGTGCAACTCATACGACTGTCCAGGCGCAAACATCAACAAATCACCAGCTTCGGCGCAAAACACGCGGTTATCCACCACGACACGGGCAGCCCCGTCTGTCTGTAACCGAAACAAGTAGCAGTCCAAACCGGCCCCATCTACAAAATGATACGGACGTTCATGCTCTGCATACCCGGCGCCAAGCACGTTTGTTCCAAATTTCTTACAACAATGACTTGCGTCCATCACCAATCACTCCAGTGTGTGGAGATTGCGCACACTAAATCTTATCAAACTAGATCGGCAACGTATACACAAATTTTCATGGAAAAAGTGACTAACTTTTGTTCGAATTTTTGCATCAATATATTAGACAAACGTATCATGTGTCCACTATACTGTGGAGTGGAATTGTTAACACCGCACTGACCAGATAGGAGACCATCCTGGTCGTCACGGTGAATTGAATTTTATGTGTCCCGCAAGTGGAAGAAAGTACCTAGTACATGCTACTCAAAGGTGTGCAGACCGCAAGGAGGAATCGTGAACGTGGCAGAGGCAACCAACCAGACAGTAGATGTTTCTGACATCCTACTAGATCCAAATGTGCAATTGTCGCTTAACACCGTATTGGAAAAAATGCCTGAACTGGCAGAACTGATGTCAGCGCTCACCAAAAACGAAGAAACATTGCAAAGTTTGGTGAAAGTCATCGACAGCTTGCCGACATTGGCGAAACTATTGCGCTTGGTAGACCGCGTATATGGCGCTGTTGAAGATGCTGTAACAGACGGATCGACCATGGAAGGCGCCGTCAAAATGGCGCAAGGGTATGTACAGCCCGTCATTGGCACAGTTCAAAAAGGATACCGTGCATTTGAAGTGGCGAAAGAACGCTCCGAACAGGATACGACCAAGTACAACGTGTTCTCCTTGCTGAAGATGCTCAAAGATCCAAACGTGCAAAAAGCATTGCGCTTTACCCAAGCGATGTTGGACGCGCTTGGCGAAGACAAGGCGTAATCTGGTTGCCGCAAAAACCCTCTCGGCCAAATACCGAGGGGGATGTACTTTGGCTACTCTGAAAATCATAGGGCACCTTGGTGTGCGCTATTCGCGATGCCTTGATGAGCTGGAGTCGCTTCGTTCTGCTGGTGTGGGATGCATCACGCATCGCAGTCTGCATCAAAATGACATGCGCGCCATCCATCGTTCCTCGCCACATGTACAGCGACAATATAAACACCGCCGACTTAAATGAGACCGCATGCGCTTGCGCTACTGTACAGGCCACCATCCTTTTGGCATTTGCACGTCAATCGACAAATACCCTGTGACTGCAGGGTGTGTATCATCGATAGTTCGAGCCACTTCCAGTAAAAAACGGGCTGTCTCGGTATCCCCCACTTGCTCCCGTTCCGCTACATCTCCAACCAATGCTTGTACAAGTTGATTTCGTTCCCATTCTTGCAGTTGCTCGGCAGCGAACATGCGAATGTCGCGAATGACTTCATCCTGGTCCTGCCATTTACCCAAACGCGCCATCAAAATTGGCCAAATTTCTAGTCCCTCAATCGTCAACATCGGATTGTTCTCGTGAATAGATATCTGGATCTGCCGATACGCCTCTTCGAAATCTTCCACTTCAAGGAGTGTTTGAATGTAAATGCCGCGAATATAGGACGCAATGCCGACATTGGTTTCGATGGCCTCTCGCACATATACGACAGCTTCTTCAGCACTGCGGCTCCGCATCACAAACAAGCGCGTCATGTACATAAAAATGGAAACCACGACGAACGGATCGCGCGACTTGCCAAGCGCCGTATGAACTTCATGTTCAAATCCATTGGTTTCGCCTGATTGCAGATGCGCATCAGCGAGATAGAGCCGCAACGGCCAAAGCGCAGCATCCAACTCAATTTGCGCTTGGAGTTCATCTGCGGCCGCCTGCGGGTGCTTGTCACGCCGCGTCAGATACTGCTGTTCTGCTTCGTTTAGACGCGTGATCACAGCCTCATCTGCGATTCGTTCGCGCACCGTGTCAATTGCGTTTGCAACTAGATGCGTCGCAGCCAGTTCAAGTTCATTTTGCATGTATGCACCACCGTCATCCCTTCTCAGCGCTTTCCAAACGCCGCTCTCTGCGAATCCTCTGATTGACTCGTGTGTTTTTCTTTTGCGCTAGCGCTGTGCGTTGCAGACCGCGTGATATATGTCATGATTCATTTTAACGCTTCTACCTCGAAAGTTAAATCGGCGCTTTGGTGCCGCGCCATCCGCGATGCCTTGATTGACTGGCATGTACATGATTCTGCTGGTGCGGTATTCATCACGCATGGCGGTCTTTGGACACAAGTCATTTCACGGTGGAGTCGTTGCCAGAGGGGATGTTTTTTTCGAACGTTTTTGTTCGTCAGCACATCGCGACGAAACAAAGCAGCGGCGCTTTCAGACGTCAGTGAACACGCTGCTGATCACGCTAAGCGGATAAGCTTCTCCCACGGTAGGCGTCATTTTCCGCGACTGCGGGTTTGGTTGTCGCTGTCGTCCTCAAATTGAATGGTGACAAAGTTCTGCGATTCGGGATCGTCTTGTCCGTACTTTTCCAGACGGACCATCAACAGTCCATTGCGATATGTCGCATTTACCCTGTCTGCAATCACCCGTACAGGCAGCGGCACATGCCGTTCAAACGGACCATGATGCCGCTCGGAGATGATCACGTGGTCCGCGCGAAATCCCGCCTCCGCAATCGTGCCACGCACATAGATGTGATCCGAGCGCACTGACAGCGAGATATCAGATGCCCGCGCCACACCTGGAATTTCGAAGATGGCGACAATTTCCGGTCCTCGCTCGTACACGTCAACTCGAGGAAACGATTCATCATCGTCGTCCTCGTATGCAGTGCCCTGCTGGATGTTGGGAAACGGCATACCCTTAAAAAAATCATCGCCCAGCACTTTTCGCATATCACGCAAATCACCCAAGTTGCGCAGCATATCGAACGGATTAAAGGAACCACCTTGATTTTTTCCTGCCATACTTCATCCCTCACGTCTCCCCTGTAAATAAAGTCGATACCCTTGCGTACGCCATCCGTGATGCCTTGCTGACTGGTGCGTTCGTGATTCTACCGATGCGGGACGCATCACGCATGGCGATTTCCATCGTATTTCAGTGCCCGTCACGCCGCGCTTTGCGTGAATCTCCCCGCACAATCGAATCCTGGTCATCTGACTCGTCGCTCAATTTTTTTACAAAGTTCATAAACCAGTCTGGCGTCGGTTCATCTCCCAGACTCAACGTGTCTATCACATCCGAATCATTCAGCAGCGATCTGGCTTCGCGAACGGTATTGTGATCCCCGCTGACCGTCCCGAATCCTTGCGTATGCTTTTTCGTGCTGCGAAAGTTTGTCGGCCAATTGTTTCCCATATTGAGGCAGGACGCCCCTTCAATTTGCCCGATTCGAATCGTGCCAATGGCGAATGTCGGTGACAAAATCCGCTTCAAGGCCATCTCCTCGTTTCTACCTCGTAAATAATGCGACACCCTAGTGCAAGACGATGGCATAGCCACTCCCCGTCCGCTTCCAAGTTTGTCGTTCATCATCAGCGCCAGCGCCATTCGCGTCGCACTGCTCCGCAGGAATCGCCTCTGATGTGGTATCGACCGCTTTGGCATCAACTGCCTTCACCTGATGATCAGTTTGTGACGGATGCCACACTTTGGTGCCAAAATTGTTCCCTAAGTTCAAAGCGCCGCTCAACTCTTCAATGTCCAATTTGTCTAAGCGAAACATCAGTTCATCCATCTGCAGCTTTTCAACGTGAAGCTCATCAATCTGAATTTGTACGGTTTGCTTCTGTTCTTTCCCAGCTTCGTGACGCAGGAGTTCGACAAGTTGTCTCAGTTCAAGCAGCAATTGTTCTTCCCGTCGTTTTCTTCGGCGCAATAACATTGCAATCCCATCTTTGCCGTCAAGATAAGGTGAAGCACGTCCACCTATGCCCTAATTGACTGTATGCAAAGCGCAAGCGAAATAGGCCGAATTTTGCCGCAGATGCGAGGTACGGTACTGAAAGACACGATTGACCGCTTTGGTGATGCTGGACAGGAGGCATTTTCAGGAGACCGCCATGCGCGATGCATTCAGGACCAGCAGCATCATAAAACTGCCAATCAATCCGGGCATCGCACATGGCGCGGCAACAAAGCGCAGATTTAATTTTCTGGATGAGGGGACATCTGTGTAAAACGATGGTACACATCAATAAACGCCTTTGCGTTTTGCTTCATTTTGGCAAAATCACCAGCAGCCAGCGCCTGTTTGTCGAGAAGGCCGCCACCCAATCCCCAGCCAATCGCGCCGGCAGCCAAGAACGACTGCGCATTGGCAAGCGTCACGCCGCCAACCGCCAACAGGGGGATTTTATCAAACGGGCCACGGACTTCCCGCAGATAGCCTGCTCCGAGCGTACCGACTGGAAAGACCTTCACCGCACTGGCGCCGGACACATGCGCCGTGTAGATTTCAGTCGGCGTCATCGCGCCAGCCATCACCGGGATGCCCATACGCACGCCGTAGGCAATGACGTCTTGACCGACATGCGGCGTCACGAAAAACTGAGCGCCGTGCGCTTGCGCCTGACGAGCCGCTTCCTCTGTCAACACGGTTCCTGCGCCGATGCTCATCCTGTCGCCAAACGCGGCAGCCAATTGGGCAATCGACTGTAACGCGCCTTTTGTGTTGAGTGTCACTTCCAACAGTCGAACGCCGCCAGCATAAAGCGCCTCTGCCAACGTCGGCAGCACATCCCCATCGACGCCGCGGACAATCGCCACCACGCCGGTTTGACGCAAACGCGAAAGTATCAGTTCACTCATTGCTCGCAGTCCTCCAGACACATTTTGTCGATCACGGCAGATAAATAAACCGCTCACCAACGGCAAGCATGTGGAATTTTTGCTGACGTTGTTGGTGGAAGAGGTAATCTACAAAATGAGCCGGGTTGTCGCGATTGTTGGGAAACATATCATAATGGTTCGGCAGCAGCAAATCCGCCTTGATGGCCACCGCGAAATCAACAGCCTCACGCGCGCTCATGTTACCGACAATATTGCGTCTTGTCCGCTCGTAGTCACTGCCGTTCACAGGCAAAATCGCAATCTGCGGCCGCAGGGGCACAACCGTGTCCATCAACGTATCTGTCACGACCGTGTCTCCACTGTGGTAGATGGAAATTCCACTCATGTCAATCAAGTAGCCAAGATAGAGATGATCCCCTGCCTCGTCCTGCTCATAGACGGTGTGCGCAGCGGCAATCGGCAACACGCCAACGCCAGGCAGTTCGAGCTTTTCGCCTGCCCGCGCTGAGATGATAGCTTCGTCAGCCACACCCGCGTCCCGCAAGATTTCAGCGTGAGGCGCCGGCACGACAAACTTCACATGTTTGGCCGCGTGATGCAGGCGCGTGATGGTCTTCGTATCGAGATGATCCCCATGGTGATGCGTAATCAACACCGCCGTCAATTGCGCAAGCTGCTCTGGTTCAATGGGCGGATTATACTCGCGGATAAACTCATTATCGGGGTTCTCCGCTCTGTTGGTGCCGGACAAGAACGGATCGACGGCAACCATCGGGACGTTGCCAGTATCGGACGTGGGCGCACTCCCTTTGATCACGATGCCGGCCTGTCCAAGCTGCCACAGCGCAACGGCAGTATCTGGCACAACGGTTTGCTCTATCTCATTTTGCAGCGCGATTCCTTCTTTATATACGTAATTCATTTTTCTTCCCTCCAACATCACCATTCAGCTACAGTGCCATCCTCGTTGCGCCAAACCGGGTTCTTCCAATTGTGTCCTTGCGCTGCAGCTTCACGCACAAACGACTCGTTGACCTGAATGCCAAGACCAGGCGCTGTCGGCAAAGGCACAAATCCATTTTCGTAGCGGAAGACCGTGGGATCGTCCAAGTAATCGAGCAAATCATTGGTTTTGTTGTAGTGAATGCCCAAGCTCTGTTCTTGAATAAACACATTGGGGGTGCAAGCATCCAGTTGAATGCATGCGGCCAATGCAATGGGACCCAAAGGGCAATGCGGCGCGACGGCGACATCGTACGCCTCGGCCATCGCCGCAATTTTGCGCGTCTCGGAAATCCCGCCTGCATGCGACAAATCTGGTTGAATGATATCGACGTACCCATCGGTCAACAGCTTCTTGAAATCCCAGCGCGAGTACATCCGCTCCCCCGTGGCGATGGGTGTCGAGGTGTGCTGCGCGATTTCGCGCAAAGCTTCGTTGTTTTCCGGCAGCACTGGTTCTTCAATAAACATCAAATGGAACGGCGTCAGCTCCTTCGCCAACACTTTGGCCATCGCTTTGTGGATGCGGCCGTGAAAATCGACCGCAATGCCAAAGTCGCGCCCGACAGCATCGCGCACCGCTTGCACGCGCTCCAGCACCGCGTCCACTTTGGCGTGTGAATCAATATAATGCAACTCTTCAGTGGCGTTCATTTTTATCGCTGTAAACCCATGTTCCAGTTTTTCACGAGCCGAAACGCCAACGTCGGATGGCCTGTCGCCGCCAATCCAGGAGTAGACGCGCACTTTGTCGCGCACAGCGCCGCCAAAAAACGCGTACACCGGCAGTTGGTGCCGCTTGCCTTGCAAGTCCCATAGCGCTTGATCTATCCCAGCCATCGCACTCATCAACACAGGACCGCCGCGATAAAATCCAGCGCGGTACAACACCTGCCAAATGTCTTCAATCTGCCCCGGATCCCGGCCAATCAGATAATCCTCCATCTCCTTGACCGTCGCAGCAACAGCCGCGGCGTGCCCTTCGACAATCGGTTCTCCCCATCCAGCCAAACCATCGTCTGTCGTCAGTTTGAGAAAAAGCCAGCGGGGCGGAACTAAGAACAATTCCAGTTTCTCAATCTTCATGTCGCGTCGCACCTCTCATTTATCGTTTGACATCGGTCGTCTGCCCGGAGAGAAAAGCAGTCAGTTCAGCGCGCGTCGGCGATGATTCATAATCGCCAACACCACAAACCGCAATGGCGCCAAGCGCGCAAGCGCGTCGCACGGCATCCGCAACAGGCACATGCTCCAACAGGCCCGACAACAAACCAGCTGCAAATGCGTCACCAGCGCCGACTTCATCGACAAGCTTTACCGTAAAACCGTCGACGTAGCCCGATGTGTCCGCCGTCTGATAATATGCGCCCTGGCTGCCCAGCTTGACCACCACCAACTCGCACCCCTGCGCCAAAAACCAAGCCGCGATGGCTTCCGGCTTGTCGCTCCCTGTCAACAATTCTCCTTCTTCCAAGCCTGGCAGGGCGACGCTGGCATACTTCGCCATCTCGCGCAAAACCGGTATGGCGGTTTCCTGCGACCACAATTTGAAACGGATGTTGGGGTCAAATGACACCCGAATCCCTTGTGCTTTCGCCCTTTGCAAGATGGTAAGCACCGTCTGGCGATTCAAGTCACTAAGCGCAGGTGTAATCCCCGTCACGTGTAAAAATCCGATCTCTTTAAAATCAGCCAAGGGAACATCTGCTACCGCCAACTGGCTGACCGCCGAATGATTCCGATAATACTGCACATTCGTGCCATAAAGTTCCGAACGTTCCTTAAAAAACACCGCAGTCGGGCGATCGCGATCGAACTGGACATGCTGGACATCCACGCCTTCGCCGCGAAGCGTTTTCACGATATACCGACCAAAGCCATCGTCGCCTAATTTGCTGATCCAGGCGACCTGATGCCCCAAGCGCGCAAGCGCAACCGCAACATTGCCCTCTGCGCCAGCCATGCGTTTCGTAAAGTTTGTCGCTTGTTCAAGTGAAGAGCTGTCCGGCGTGAACAGCACCATGCTTTCGCCAAATGTGACCACTTCCAACAGACATGCACACTCCCGTCGTGAAAATAAAGTCAAGACCTTTGCTTGCGCCATCCTCTGCGATCACGCCTGTGTTTCCATATAAGAAACGTTGTTTCTCCTATTTCTATGCGTTACTATAAAACAGTTGAAAACGATTGACAATGGCATCCGGCGTGATCGAAAACTAGCATGCTTTATCACACTGGGATGCGAACGTTGACGGCAAGGGATGGAGCGTGGCTGATATGAAGCAAGCGCAAACCAATGCACCTTATGGGACGGCCATTCTCAAAGGTGTGGACATCATCAAATACATCGCAGACCAGCCGCATGCCAAAGGAGTCAGTGAAATTGCGCGCGACTTAGGGATGAACCGGTCGACTGTCTATAAACTACTGGACACTTTGCAACAGGTCGGCTTTGTGCACAAATCTGAGCGGAATGCGACGTACACGCTCGGCGCTGGTCTCGTGCGCCTTGCGCATCAGGCGCTGAACCAGTTGGATATCCGAACCTTCGCGCAAAACGCCTTGGCAGAATTGAATCACGCAACTCAGGAGACCATTCATCTGGGGATACTGGACGAAGACATGGTGGTTTATGTGGCCAAACTGGAAAGTAAGCAAACGGTCCGCATGCATTCGCGCGTTGGCAACACATCGCCGTTGTACTGCACTGGCATCGGTAAAGCCATCCTTTCAACTTGGAGTGAAGAACGGTTGGACGCGTATTTTGCGCGCACCAAACTGCACAAATACACGGCGCATACAGTGACAGATGAAATGGCATTGCGGCAGATGTTGCAGCAAATCGCGCAACAAGGCTATGCCATGGACGATTGTGAGCACGAGGCCGAGGTGCGGTGCATGGCTGCTCCGCTCTACAAAAACAATGTCCTGTATGGCGCGTTCAGTGTCACCGCCCCAGTCTATCGTTTCGATGACGACACCGCAGCACGCTATATTCCCTTGGTCAAGGCATGCCAAAAGGACATCCTGGCGAAACTCCCCTGAACTTCAGCCACAGGCACAGCGAGCGAACTTAACGAATACGCGATCTCGCTTGCAAAAAATAGGATAAGGCGACACCGAGTGAATCAATCACCATGTCGTACAGACGTCCATCGCGCATGAAATACAATTGAAAAATTTCAGTTGTGATGGCAAACAGCACGGTCACAATCGCCGCTGCATTGCGACGGCGAAACAGTTTGACCAACAGGGCATCCATGATCAAGAAACCGCTGAAATGACCGATTTTTTGGATCAACCAAAACGGGTGCAACGGATGAAGATCCAATTTCAGCAATGATTTGAAGTGGGGGTGCGGCTGGAAGTGAAAACCACTGATGTGCAAAGTGAATGGATCAAGTGAACAAGTGAAATAAAACAACACAAAAGCCCAGGCAACCACAAAAAACACACGCTGCTGCACTGGGAACCACCCCCGCTCAAGCTATCTTTACAAGACTGTATGAAGCGACTTGCCTCCATAAGATGACGAGCATCAGATGGCACCCTGCATGAAATATGATCATTCTACCACAACTTGCTAGACAAGCTTACTTGCCGCCGCTAAAATGAAGGCGTCACACACATACGAACGAAGCAAAAATTCTGAAAAGGGATGACGCAAAGCGATAGGGGCTCATTCAGTTTCCTGATATGCCAGCTAGTTGCCGTATTTATACCTCCGTTATGTCGTGTGCAAATAGGAGAGGTGTGTCACACAATGGTATATGTATGGATTGCATGTGCTTTTATCGTCTGTGGAAGTGCTTGCCTGTTAGCAATTGCCCTATGTGTAGTCGCCAAAAAAAATGACTCGGACGGTAAAGCGGACATGTAAAAATCGCCAGGCCCTGTAAAGCACGCGCCAGCAGGATGGTGTTTTGACCGAGACTTCAGTTGATTTTGCAATCCCATTTTCCAACATATTCAATCCTATTGCTACTGACTTCTATGTAAAGTGATACTTGCGCGCTCTTTTGCACCCCAAAATTCATAAATTTCACTCCATATTCCTTGCAGGATATTGGGTATTCATGTCGAATTTTGGGGATTAGCTGTGTCCAAAGTGACGAAGGGGTGTGTCAGATTTTGAGCATTCGCAATCGCGGTCGCAAGCCGATTGCACAAACCAACACGAGATCTCCAATTACAGAATCATATAGAAATGTAAGGACAAACATTCAATTTGCGAGTGTGGCTGATACCACAAAGGTGATACTGATTACTAGTACAGTTCCGAGCGAGGGCAAGACATCGACCTCAAGTAATTTAGCAATTGTATCAGCCCAAGCGGGGAAACGTGTTTTACTGATAGATGCAGATATGCGTAAGCCGCAGATTCACCAGGCCTTTCAAATTTCCAATCTAGCTGGCTTGACCAGCTTATTAATTAAGGAACATACTTTTGCAGAGGCTGTCATTGAATCTGAAACGCCAGGGTTGTTTATTCTGCCGAGTGGTCCGATTCCGCCGAACCCCTCTGAGATTTTATCCAGCCAACTATTTAGCGACTTCATCGAACAATGCCAAACAGAGTTTGATTTGGTTATCATCGACACGCCGCCTGTGCTGACCGTGACGGACGCTTTGGTGGCGAACCGAGTAGCCGATGGCGTGCTATTTGTCATTGATTCACAAAGAACGAACAGAGTGCACGTAAAAAAAGCCGTCCATGCATTACAACAGATAGATGCACGCATTTTAGGGGTAGTACTCAACCGAATGAAACGCTCAAAAGGCGATTTGTATTATTATCAATATTACGCTTCAAACGCCAATTAGCGTTTTGATTCGAGAAGGGGCAGAACATGGAAGAGATAGAACTAAGACAATATTGGGTGATTATTCGCAGGCGTTGGATTATGGTGGTAGCCATACCGCTCATCGCTATGATTATTAGCGCCATTTTTTCATTTTATATTATCCAACCGCAATATGTAGCCAGTACCACTTTGTTGGTCAACCAAGAACTCACCGACAATGAAGGTCTGCAATTGTCGAATATCCAAGCCAATCAAGCTTTAGTAAACACGTACAGCGCCATCATCGAAAGCAGTACAGTCGAAAGTACTGTGATTCAACAGCTTAATTTGCCCTACAGCACTGGGCAATTAAATTCGATGATTTCCGTCTCGTCACCGACTCAATCGCAGGTCATTGATTTATCGGTATACGGGCCAAATCAAGCTCAGGCAGCCCAAATTGCCAACGCGCTGGCGACTGCTTTTCAAAGCAAAGCGCAAAAACTGATGAACGTGCAAAACATACAAATTGTAGATAAGGCCGCTCCCGCAGCTTATCCAAGCCCAGTGTCGCCAAACAAAAAGTTGAATATCGCCATTGCACTGATTCTCGGTTTGCTGGTCAGTATCGGTTTGGCGTTCTTAATGGAATATCTTGATAATCGGCTGCGCAAAGAAGAAGATGTTGAACGATATTTGAATTTGCCAGTCTTGGGCACCATCCCTGACTATACCATCGAAAACAAGTAGGGTATTTTGCAAGGACGTTCATTTACATACAAAGACCCGTAGGACAAGCGCCTGACGGGTCTTTGTATGTAAAAAACAATACAGAGTGGATGATTGTTTTTTCAAAATATTAAACAGAAATTCAACGCGTTTTACGTCCATGGGCTGGGTGACTAGCATCCCATCTCTCGCGGTTCTGCTCAAGCACCACAGCAATTTCAGCGTCAAAGGTGCTATCCGCCTCCCCTATCAAACGGAATTTCCGCTTGTTTCCATGGCAGTAAGGACAACTCCTGTACCGTTCATAAGACGCCGTATCAGCTCCACATTCATCACAAAAATAATAATAGACTCTTTTTGTTTCCATAACCCTTTTCTCCCCTAATAAAGATTTTGATATACGCGCGTATTTTTTATTTGGCACATACCATTTAATCCTATTGTACAGTCAGGTGAGTTGTTTTACTATAATGAATTGCATCAAGAATCTGCCCGAAATCATTTTGAAACTGACTCGTTGCACACCCATCATGATACAATTTATTTAGGTAGCGTGGCTTCTTAGTAAATACAATACTTTCTAGGATGATTTTATGACTCATATCATTACAGATATTCATGCACACGTGCTCCCAGGTGTGGACGATGGTCCCGAGGACCTCACGGCGACGCAGGCACTTTTGGCGACATTCCATTCAACCGGTGTTCATCGAGTTTTTTGCACATCCCATTATCACAGTCCTTATTTTGATGTGAAACAAAGTGATTTAGAACAAGGATTTTCAGCTGTTACACAAGCGCGCTCCAGTCATTCTTTAGAATTGGCATTAGGTGCGGAAAATCGCATCTCTGCTGAGTTCATTGCCGATATTCAAGCAGGAACGGTTCATACATTGGGATCGACAAATTATGTATTGGTTGAATTTGAGACGCCAAAAATCACTTCACAAGCACTGGACATCGTCTACGAACTGATCGTTCGCGGTTATCGTCCAATCATGGCGCACCCTGAGCGCAACTTGGCGTTGCAGCGAAAACCAGCGCTCGCTGATACCTTACTGGACGCCGGACTCCTTTTGCAAGCGACGGCCGTTTGCTTTCAACAAGCGGAAAAACATGCACATCAATCTGCCAAATTGGCTTGGTCGCTCTTGCGCCAGGGCAAAATCAGCGTCATCGCGTCAGACGCGCACAACACCACTAGCCGCCCACCGGATTTGATGACTGCTTATGACAACATATCACTTCAACTTGGCAGCAGTGTGGCCGAGGAACTGATGTCGAACGCCAACGCAATATGGAACAATGAAATGTGTGAGCAAGTGAAAATAGAGGGCAAGGGCGCAAAACGGACAACGCGTTTATTCCGCCGTTCCTGACAGGTCAATCCTGTAGTGAGGATGGCCCCCATTGGAGCATGGCCGCGGAAAACGAAGAATATGGCCCTGCTCCACGCCCATAGATGCCATGAGGACTGAAATCATTGGTTTCCATAGAGAATCGTCGCGTTTTAAGCGCTCGTCATGGATTTTTTTGCGCAGCTGCTTCCATCGCCGCAAGCTCAGCCGGCGTAAAATGGGATAGAATTTCTTCCTTGATTTCATTTTTCTGCTGCGATGAAAGCGAGCTACGCTTTGCATACATCGCTGAGTAATGGACAATTTCCGCAGCCGTAAAGTGACTCATTGCATATTGAACAACCTGTGCCCGACTCGTAAACTGCGGGGTGGATGCAGATGACGAAGCAGTTGAAGATTCTGTCCCTGTTCCACGAGTTGACGAAGATTGCGTCCCGCCATGCGCCTGGTCCGTTGCCTGCGTCTGTATGCCCGTGGATTTTGTCGATCCACTCTCGTTTCCTTCGCCAGTTGCGGTAACGCTGCCAGTTGTATCCACCGATTTCCCCGTACTTGGCACATCTTGGCCACCGCTCTTTTGATACTGCTGAATCAACTGATTGATTTCTTGATTGGTTGATTGACCTTTCGGCTGACTCAACAGTGCCACAACTTGATTGCCCACTGCTTGTTTGACCCGATGCTCTGCATACCATCCTCCCCCACCAATCACACAGAGGATGACCACGCCCAGCCCGATCCATTTCTTCACAAAACAATATCCTTTCTAAAATAAACAAATCCGCTTTACAATGCTGTATCGTCGCATACATTGCACCTGCGCATCGATGCTGCCCCTGCCAGAAAGCGAGAGAAGCACGCCTCTCCCGCTTATGAACGACGATACATTTGACACCATTGTAAAGATGATTTGCCCTACCCTGAAAACATTTCGGCACCTTGGTGCTGCGTCAATAGGTCATTTGAAGCTCAACCTAGCGCAATTGCTATTTTTCTACCAATATTCTATCACATGCACATCGCCATTCAGGAGAATTGACTGCTGATTTGCTTCAAAAATCCAGCAGATTTTTTCATCTCCTGCACAGTGTCTTGCCAACCGCATTCCACCGACACCGGACCAACATAACCGATATCGTTTAAAATTTGAAAAAATTCCTGATATGGATATGTCCCACTGCCCGGATACAGCCGTTTTGTGTCCGCCACATGCACATAACCAATATGTTCTCTAGTCTGATACAAATCTGACAGCGGTTCAGCCTCCTCCATCAAGTGGTAGAGATCGGCAAGGATTCTGATTTTGTCATGGTTCACCCGTTGGGTGTAGCGATAAGCCTCTGTCGCGCTCGTAATCAGATTGGTCTCCTTTTGATTTAAAAACTCCACGTTCACCTGTATCGAGTACGTGTCCGCCATTTCGCTCAGCACTTGAATGAATGCGACTACTTGATCTTCAGCCTGCCCACGAGCAAACCCCTCCGGCACTTTGCGCGCACCACCGGATCCAAACGAAACATTCTTCCCGCCCAATTCAGCCATGCGGCAAAAGACAATATCGAGATAAGCGCGCAACGCATCAAGCCGCACTTCAGGCCCAACCACGGGCATGGCCCCCGGCAGCAGCACATTAAAACTTTGAATCGGCACCTGGTGCGCCAGCAGTTTCTGCCGTTCGATCCGCCACACTGCCTCTGGTTCATCAGGTAATGTCACACCGCATTTCAGTTCGGCAAAATCAAACCCACTCGTGAGGACATGTGGCAAATACGCAGCATCAATACAACATCCAAATTCCATTCTAAAATCCTCCTCGTATGAGATGTTCACCGGCATCACCACGTTTTCTTGCGGTTTTTAGAAGTAGCCGAGTGATCTCTACAGATTATCACATTTTAAATCATATATAATATATACGCCATTGCCATTTCTTTGTTTTATCAAAAATTGAAGATCGATCCGTTTTGCTGATGCCTACATCTAGTCTTTGATTGGCCTGTACATCCCTAAATAAAAGGGTGTTCTCTATCTCCAGATAGACCAAATCCGCTCAAGAATCCACCTCTGAACAGATTCGTTAAACCAACGCTCCTGCTAAAATGCGATTCATAGCAAATTCAGTCACACTGTGGAGGTTTGAAATCATGACATCATCTACTTGGATAGAAATTGGCGTGATTGCGGCGATCATTTTGTTGACGCAATTTGGACGGCGGCGCGTCAATCCGATTCGCATGGCGCTGCCTTTCATCATCCTCGCATTCGTTGGATTCAAATATTTAAAGACCATCCCGATGTCGGGAAATAACGTCCCTGTACTCTTGATCAGCGCCGCCCTTGGTATCGTCTTCGGCCTGTTGCTGCTCACCAGCATGCGAGTCGGTCGTGATGAAAATGGCAAGTTTTTCACACAATCAGGCATCTTGTATCTGATCATCTGGTTGATTGCCTTCGGCATTCGCATTGGTTTCATTGAAGTGGCAGAGCATTACCCGCAACAATTTTATCAGTTTATGACAACGCATCACCTGTCCATCTCTGTGATTGGGCCCGCTTTCATCTTCATGACCATCGCCATGTTTTTGGTGCGCATCATCGGCGTGCTCCTGCGAATGAGATCCACCGCTGTATCGCGGTGACAATCCAATATGGGCCCTCACCTCGCCTTCACAAACCGCAGTCGACGAATCGTGGCAGCGCGCGAAGCACATCTATGCGTGTTGCCACCGACCAACTTCATGATTTCATCCAAGGCGCATCAAAAGCGGCAATGTGGCAAAACTCAAAATGGTTGTGATGGCCACAGTCAATGCCACGTTCTGCTTATCACCACCATACTTTTCGACCAACACGGTCGCATTGATGGCCGCTGGCATACTCGATTCCACAAACAGAATGGACGCCAACAATCCGTGAATGCCAAGCATTCGCAGGGTCAATAGCGAAAGCAAAGGCACAATGAGCACACGCAAGCCAACTGATATCCAGATGTCATAGCGTCGCATACCTGACAATTGAATTTTGCGCAACTGAATGCCCAGAATCAAGAGAACAATGACCGGATAAGCATCCCCCGCCAACTTGAGTGTACTCTCCAGTGGCGCCGGGATATGCACTGCGAAAAAATAAAGGCCAAGCCCGATGATGGCTGCGTAAATCAACGGCGTTTGCGCAATCTTTTTGATGGCCTGGCGCGGGCTGCCGTTGGCTCGCGAGGCAATGTACAAGCCAAGCGTGTTGACGAGAATCACCTGTCCCACCACATAGGTCGCGCCCAAAGAAAACCCTTTTGTCCCGTATGCAAGCAATAAAACGGGCAGCCCGTAATTGTTGGAGTTGCTAAAGAGGGTCGTCAGGGTCATCGAAGCGCGCGTCTCTGGGCGCAGGCGACAAATCCGGCCGACAAGGACGGCGACAATCCAGCAAAGCGCCGTTTGAATGACCGTAAACCAGAGCACGGAAAGCAAGCTGCCGCCAGACACCTGCGCCCCTGCCAGCGCGGTGATCAACAAACAAGGCGCGAGGATGTACAAGCTGATATCGGCCAGACTGACCGTATCTACACGCCGCCATTGATACAACACAGCCCCAAATACGCAAATCAGAAACAGTGGCAATGTGACACTGCCCAATAAAGACCAATAACTGCCCATCGCTGTCCACCCGTCAACACCAGTTTTTTTACGAAACATGCGACAACACCGAAAGCGCTGCGTCGCTAGCGCAAGTCTCAAACACCTATTGATTCTATGGTACAGACTCTGGGCGTGGATGTCGAAGAGAAATATACTATGAAACGAATAGTTAGAATCTATCATGCCGCAGTTGAATTGAAATGCTGCACGGTCAACTAAGAATTGAAGCGGGTCGCAGGTTCAGTCGTCATGCCTGTGTCATGAACAAAGACCTGTACCTGCACATGGCGCAACGAAGATGATGTAAGAACCAAGCGCCCCTCGTTGGTTAAATCGTGATGAAATGCTTGAGGGTTTCGGCGATACAATGAATCTGCAAGTCCATAGATGTCTACACCGAGCCCCACCCCGTTCTGAAACGTATCGCGAATATCCTGCTCAATTTGTTCCGCCGCCAAGGTCTCTAACTGCTTTTCTGAAGCAAACTGTCTCATTTCCGAAACCGTTCCACCCACACTCACGTCAACATCAAACTGGAGATGGCGCTTGCCCAGTATCGGATGAATGTGTTTTTTAGGGCGGCCAAGCGTCAGCGTTGCCACAAACTTACCTTTATCGTAGAGTGCGACGATGGTTCGCCGCGTACGTGGTGTGAGCCAGCGAAAGCCCTTTAATTCATCATGGGTGAGCCGCCCCAACATTTTTCCGTCGCGAAGTAGTCCATATCCCGATATTTCAAGTTCTGGGTTCGATCCGTCTTCTTCATCCCTCCATTTTTTCTCCACAAGCGAAATCTCAGGTAGCAGATGCGGTCGCGCCGGTTCCTGGAGATTGGAGATTGCCCGATACAGCCGAAATGGCGGAATCCAGGAACTTTGGCTGGAGACATCACCGGGATCGCTCAATAAGGAATACACAGGTGAAGATTCGAGAATGGGCTCTGCAGACAACACCCTGTTCACAGAATCATTAGTACAAAATATCCAAGGTGTGTAGCGCAATTCGTTGTAGCGTGTAAACGTGTCTAGTGTCTCTTGAATCCCCTGTTGCGCCAAGGCATGCTCACCGATGACAATGCTGCTCAAATGCCCCCAATAGATTCTCCGTTGAGTCGTGCTATAGATATCATGCAACGCCAATTGCACGGTCGATCCGACGCCTGTGCCGATCCATGCGCCTGTTTGAGGACCCGCTTTTGCCGATTCCTTGGAAAGCGTCAGCGGATTGAGAATTTGAGCATAAAGCACGTATTGGCCCTTTTGATAATCCACACCAATCGCATGGATGTAAAACATGTGCTCCAATTCATGCTCATCCCAACAACCTGTTGAAAAGAGCGCACAGAGACATGTGATGCATAGCAGATGAATTCGCCGCCAACGCAACCAGTAGAGCCATGGGCATTTGTTCGCGCGCTTCATTCTCGCGTTCCATCCTTTGTATGTAAAATCGCAGGTCGTTTTCGCGGTTTGCCTAATCTGATTTTAAAGATCTTGAACAGATCTCCAGTCTGAAACGGGCTGAAGGGAGCGAGATATGGAACGCCGAAAGAGCGGATGGTAGACAGATACACCAGTACAGCAAAGGTGGATACCAAAAATCCGAACTCGCCCAAAAAAGATGAGGCAGCTAAGATAAAAAAGCGGAAAATGGTCACGACACCCGCCAGCGACTGATTGGTGATGGTGAAAGAGGCGACGCTGGACACGGCGACCATCACCAACAGCGTAGGGCTAGTCAATCCAGCATCGATGGCAGACTCACCGACCACAAGTCCCCCCACGACAGCCAAGGTTTGACCAAGCTTGCCAGGCAGACGGTTTCCTGCCTCACGAAAGAGTTCAAACATTAACAACATGCCAAACGCCTCAAGGGGTGTGGGAAAGGGTGATCCGCGCCGTGAAGTCGCAATGGTCGCCAATAAAGCCAGCGGAATTTGATCTTGGTGATAGGTTCCAATTGCAATGTAAAATCCGGGCACCAACAAGGTAATCAGCAGCCCGGCAAAACGCAACCCACGTTGCAACATCATAAATGGCGGAACCATATGCTCATCTTCAGCAGATTGAAATAAGAACGACAAGTTGGCAGGCCCCATCATGACCGTGGGTATCCCATCGAGAACGATGGCAAAGCGACCGCGCACCAAGCTCCCAACCACAAAATCCGGTCGACCTGAATAATTGAACAATGGCACGATGGATTTGGAACCCTTCAGCAGTTGTTCCAATTGCGCTGAAGCGTATACCGCGTCTATGTGGATGCTCTGAATCTGCCCCCTGATCTGCGCTAGAATCTCGGAATCAATGATGTCCTCAATATACAAAAGACAGAGCTTGGTCTGTGTCCGCACCCCAATGGTAAACGATTCTGTACATAACGTATCAGTCGGCAGACGCTTGCGAATCAGCGCAACATTGGTGTCTAATACCTCGACGAATCCATCCATGGGGCCTATCAGGGAGACCTCACTGCTTGGCTCATCAGGTTGACGCTTTGGTGGATTCGCGAGATCGACCACGTACGCCAACGCGATGCCATCCACGAAGATAATCAAATGGCCGCGCAGGATGAGCGAAGTCAGCGGATCGAAAAACTGTTCCGTAGCCTGTAAGGAAATTGGAAAGGTTTCCTCCAGCCGTTCGGCAGATATATGGCGGCCGTCCATTTGGAGAAAAAAATCGTACATGATTGGCAAGATATCGCGGTTTAAACGCTCACCATCTACCATGCCATCGCAATGGACCAGCAACACCTTGCGCGGGTGACGCACACTCCCCAACGTGACTTGCCGCCAGCGTACTTCGCCAATTTTGGCAAACACGTCTTGGAGCACGGAAAGATTCGCACGAATCTGACGCTGGACTTTCTTTTGCTTCAATTTTTCTTGCAACTGATGTTTCAATCCATTTACACCTTCTTTTGTTTAGACAGCCAAGCAAAGATGACGAGAAAAAAAGCGACTACACCTATGCTGTACAACGTTCCTGGCACAATCCATCGCTTTAATAAGTAAAAAAACGCCATATTGCTAAGCGGGAACAAAGACAACGCACAGACAACACCACACAGCGACATCAGGTACCAGACTCGTTTCTGCTGTCTATGAATACCAAAAATCTCGATCACCAAAAACAAAGCAAAACTGATGCGCACAAACGCGCCAGATAACCATTGATAGATGGCCATAAAATCGACATGTTCCACAAAATGGCCAAATGTGACCAATCGCCATTCTTCAAATGGCGAATAACGTAAATTTGCCGCTTCCACTGGGCCAAACTCCATAATCGCTCCGCACAAAGGTCCCAATGTGAGTCCCGCCAAGATAAGCACATTGAGCGCCAACATCCAATAGCGAATGTTTGTTTTCACACAATGCTGAACGAAAAGCAGCGCTATCAACTCCGAAAAACCAGAGCTCACATAAAGCGCCCCAGCAAACACCGGATGCCATCCATGCTCAAAAAGTGGGAATAACGACGGCGCATCCTTATGCGGCAAGTTGGAAGCGCCCACGAAAAAACCAAGCAGAACGACGAGAGGCAAGAGGAGCCCACTGATAATCGCGATGGATGTGATGCCAGCGTAGGCCATGTAGCAACAAACTGCTGCCAATGCAACCACCAGGACGATACTAGGCGTCGTCGGCAAAATGGAAATCTCCGCCCAGGAAACTGTGTCACGAAGCGTGACGACAGCCGTCACAAACAAAGGCAACGCCACCAAGCAAAGGAGCATGTTTGCAAACATTGGACGAGTTTGCGCTCTCAACCAAGAACCGAGATGATGCTGTTTGGAAACACGAATGATATATTGCATCACGCCCATCAACATCAGCGCAAAGAGCGATGTCAAACACACCGAAAACCAGGCATCGCGTCCCGCAACACACAGGAGAAGAGGAATTAAAATGACATGATTGTTCAAGCCAATGGCTAACATCATAATCATCGTCAATTGCGTCATTGTAATGGTGTCCTTGGAATGCTCCATAGTTCCCGCCTTGAATAAGGATGATTTTAGATAGGGGATTTAGCGACGAAAGATGATTGGCCGCATCACAATGCGATTCAAAGACATGGTCAACTATTTTGTCAGTTGAAAAAAGCGCGTTGCCCCAAGAACGGAATACATTGGAAACCATCAACCATCAAAGTGTATAATCCCCAAAGAGAAGAAGAACATGCTCAAGTGGACGGATAGAGGAAAGTGCATAAAAATAAACCGATGCATCCTTCACACCGTTTTTTAGATTAATATTCCAAATAAAAAAGGGTGATCCCTCCATTCTTGTAGAAGGAGGTTCACCCTCAAAATGCATTCATATCGCAACGTTTGCAAAAGTTTGATCACGCTCAGCACATCGACAAATTTCCCAGGGAATTTGTCGAACGCCGCCATCACACTGTGTTCACGACACGGATATCCTTGAGACAGGGAATGGCATTTTTGAGCACTTGCAACATATCTGCGGGAACTTGTTCATCCACTTCACAGACGGTCACAGCCGCGCCGCCACGCGCCCACCGCTCCAGCATCAGACGCGCAATGTTGTGGCCCTCGGCATCGAGAATTTGCGAAACACGCGCCAGAAAACCTTTTTCATCCTTGTGGTACAAAATGAGCGTCGGTTTTTCACCGGTAAATTTGAGTGGCAATCCTTCCAGTTCCTGCACTTCGACTTTGCCGCCGCCCAAGGAACTGGCGATCAACTTCGTCTGCCGCTGCGTGCCTTCCATATGAATAGCTACCGTATTCGGATGGAAAAAACCAAGATTGGCCTTTTTAAAATGATATGCCAACCCAGCTTCAACCGCTTTTTGCTGTGCGTTCGCCACATCGGGATGATCCGTCGGCAGACCTAAAACCCCGGCCAGCAACGCCAAATCCGTGCCATGCCCCTGATACGTTTCTGCAAAGGAGCCCATCAACTGGAATTCGATCCGCCGCGGTTCATCATCTAAAATCTGCCGCGCCAAGTTGCCGATGCGCACCGCGCCAGCCGTATGTGAGCTGGATGGACCGACCATAATCGGGCCGATAATCTCAAACGCTGAGTTATATTTCATGGTCTTCACCTTGCCTCGCAGGGTTTGCCAAACAATTGTTCTTTTAGCTTTTTTCCTTTCGGCGTCGCCGCAAGACCGCCCAATCCAGTCTCACGCAGTGATTCCGGCATTTCATTGCCAATCTCATACATGGCCTGAATCACCTCGTCTGGCGGAATGATGCTTTTCACGCCCGCCAACGCCATGTCCGCTGCAGCCAAAGCGGTCACCGCGTGCAATCCGTTGCGGATGATGCAGGGAATTTCAACCAAACCGCCTACCGGATCGCACACAAGACCAAGTGTATTCTTGAGCGATAACCCCACCGCATGGCCGACTTGTTCTGGTGTGCCACCAGCAATTTCCACGGCCGCGCCTGCGGCCATCGCGGTCGCAGAGCCAATTTCCGCTTGGCATCCGCCTGCTGCGCCAGAGATGGAGGCGGAGTTGGCTATGACCAACCCCAAGGCCGCTGCGGTCAACAGCGACATCACAATCTGATCACGCGTATATTTGCCAGCGTCGAGGATGGAAACCAGCACACCTGGCAGTACCCCGGCAGAACCTGCCGTCGGCGTCGCCACAATCCGCCCCATCCCAGCGTTCACCTCGTTGACCGACAGCGCGTACGCCATCGCTTTGAGTGTGCCCGCATCCAAATACGAATTGCCCCGTTGCAAATATTCGTGTACGCGATAACCATCGCCTCCGGTCAATCCGGTTCGCGACATCACCGGGGTATGGACACCCTTGCGCGCTGCTTCTTCCATGATGTCAAATTGCTTGGACATCAACGACAGGATTTCTGCTTCCGTCCGTCCCGACTGCTGTTTTTCCACGTCCAGCATCAATTGTCCAATGGATTTATGACCTTCTTCGGCAAGCCGAATCACTTCGTGCAAAGCTGTAAACGCCATCTTCATCGCCACCCTGCTGTACGAGTGTGGCCGATCCCGCTTCGCTTTTGTGCTGACGCTCGGACACGCTCTGTACGTTCTGTGTATGTACCGTTATTATAGAGCCAGCGAATAAAGATATAAAATCGATGGTTTCAATAAAAACGATTGAAAAAATTAATGGATGGCGAGGCGGCTTGTGAATGGAAATGCGGCACTTGAAAACATTTACAACGGTTGTTGAAAGTGGAGGATTTACACGTGCAGGCGCCAAGCTGGGTTACACACAATCCACCATCACCGCGCACATCCAGTCCCTTGAAGCGGAAATCGGCAGCCCGCTGTTTGACAGGCTGGGCAAACGCGTGGTTTTGACCGAAAACGGCCAACGGCTGTTACAGTATGCAAAGGAAATCTTGCGCTTGTCAGAAGAGGCCGTTATTTCATCTAGCATGGAAGGGCAGCCTTCGGGCACCATGCGCATTGGCGCAACGGAATCGCTCATGGTCTACCGATTGCCGCCTGTCCTCTACGAATTTAAAAAACGCTATCCGAATGTGCAGTTGATCCTTCAACCTAGTGAGAACTGGCAACTGCACAGCAAACTGAAATCTGGCGAAGTGGATCTCTCCGTCATCACCGATTTGGAACGGGTGGACACCGACCTTTGCGTCCACTACCTCGTCCGTGAAACGCTTTCGCTCATCGCCCCGCCCGGACATCCACTGACACAGCAATCGACCGTAGACCCCAGCGATTTGGACGGAGAGACTTTGTTGATGACCGAGCCGGGCAGTTATCGGGATCTGCTGGAACATTGGTTGAAAGCGGAACGCGTGAACACCGCCATCATCGACTTTTGGAGCATTGAAGCCATCAAACATTGTGTGATGAGCGGGCTCGGCCTGTCCTACTTGCCTAAAATCGCCGTCGAGGAAGAACTTGAACGCAGGCGACTCATCTCCTTGCCTTGGCGCCACAGCGCCGATTTTGTCACGACGCAGTTGGCGTATCACAAGGATAAATGGCTGAGTCCGGCGATGATCCAGTTCATCAAACTGATCGAAGAACACGCCCGTGGCTGGCAGGTATAGCACATCAGGCAATTGCTCTATACATACGAACATCTATCTTACCTACGAAATACAAGCTATTAAAAATAACCGTTGGAAATTAAGGTAATCAAGCGTATAATTTAGCTAAATATAGATAGGATTCACCAATTATTCAATAGGGGAATACAACTTAGGGAGGGTTGTACAGGGTGTATAGGGTCGCAGTAAACGGACGATTGATAGGTAGATTATTTGATATCGTGATCATCTTCATGTCGTTTCATCTGACGTATTTTTTGATGAATCATGTTTTGAACCGCGAGATTTTCTCGTTCACAAGCACCCATTACTACGAAACATATCTTGTTGTGGTTGGTTGCTGGGTGCTTTCCACATTTATGATTGGCGAATATCCCGTTCGCCGTCTGAATGGATTTGCGCGCGAACTGACGATTGTCCTACGCGTCAATATTGTTGCGCTTCTCGCTTTTGCATTTGTCTCTTATATTCTGAAGCTGTCGCTCAGCCGCTCTTTTCTCGCAGTCAGTTTTATTGATATTACCATATTGATGCTGTTTGTGCGCCTGGTCATCAGATTTCTGCTCGGTTTCGTTCGCGCCAAAGGCAGAGACACCAAAATCCAGTTATTGATTGGCAGCACCTCCGCTACATACGCATACTTGGATCACATGGAGGCCAATCCACAGTTGGGCTTGCGCGTGCTAGGTTACTTAGGGGAAGAAAAACACAAACTGCCCGTTCCGTACTTGGGACCCATTTCGGGGTTGCGAATGGTGCTGTCCACCCATTCCATTGATGGCGTGGTGTTGGCGCTCCCCATCTCACATCCAAGTTTTGAACAAGTCATTCGCGAGTGCGAGCTCCAAGGCGTGCAGGTAGAGTTGATGTTGGATGGCATCTCTTCCCGCATTGCGCACAGCACCTTGATACAAGGTGCAGGCGCGCCGCGGCTGGTCATGGATCAAACGCCCCACACACCAGAAGGACTCGTTTTCAAGCGTATGACTGATTTCTTCGTGAGCCTGCTGGCCGTCATCATGATGTCGCCATTGATGCTAGGCATCATGATTGCCATCAAATTGGATGATGGCGGGCCGATCTTTTTTTCACAGCTTCGCTCTGGGCGATGCGGCAAGCCATTTAAAATGCACAAATTCCGCAGTATGCGCGTTGATGCAGAGGCGCTCAAAGCACAATTGCTCCACCTCAACGAAATGGGCGGCCCTGTATTTAAAATCAAGAATGACCCGCGTGTAACACGGGTTGGGCGTTTCTTGCGCAAGACCAGTTTGGACGAACTGCCGCAGTTTCTAGATGTATTGGTCGGCAACATGAGCCTGGTGGGACCACGGCCACCGTTGCCCTCTGAAGTCAGTCAATACGACGCACACCATCGCAGGCGTCTCAGCGTCAAGCCAGGCATCACATGTCTGTGGCAAATCAGCGGCCGTAACGAGATCGACTTTGACGAATGGGTGGATCTAGATCTGCGTTACATCGACAATTGGACTTATTTTCTGGATTTAAAGATCTTGCTCCAGACAGTGCCCGCTGTGTTGCGCAAAAAGGGCGCAAGTTGAGTTTGCGGTTCATATCACGGCCAAATAGGCACACGAGCGCGTGGCAAACTGCCGCGCGCTTTTTTCATATTTCGTCATTGTCATCCTTTCACGCCTCCAATTGCAATGCCATCCAGGAAATATCTTTGCAATGCGAAGAATACGACGAACATCGGGATCGTGACAATGACACTCGACGCCAACAATCCGCCCCAATCTGATGGACCACTGCTGGGATCACCGCTCATGCTGGCCAATCCCAACTGAACTGTGAACATGTTCGAATTATTCAACACGATAAGCGGCCAAAGAAAACTGTCCCACATCCCCGTGAAAGCGAAGATGGCCACCGTAATGAGCGCCGGTCTAACCAAGGGCAACATCACGTTCGCAAAAACTTTGAATTCTCCGCATCCGTCGATCCGCGCCGCCTCTTCAATGCTTTTCGGCAAAGTGATAAAAAACTGACGCATCAAAAATATACCCAGAACAGAGAACAAGTTGGGAATGATCAATCCTCCATACGTGTCAACCAACCCGGAACCGCCTGCCCCCAACACATTGTTGCCGCCAACGAGTGGAAAGTGTTTGACGAGCAGGAACACAGGTACAAGCGTCACTTCGGCTGGCACCATCAACCCCGTGAGCAGAAAGCCAAACAGCACACTTTTCATCGGAAAGCGCAAGCGCGCAAACGCATACCCCGCCATGGCAGCAAAGATCACTTGTCCTATCGTTGAAAGGACGGAAGTGAGGACGCTATTGAAAAAATACCGCCCCCAAGGTTCTTCTTGAAAGGCCTGAATGTAATGCTGAAACGTGATATGATGCGGTACTAATGAAAATGAGGATGAAAACAGTTCATCATCTGGTTTCAAAGAGCTGATAAGCAGCCAAAGAAACGGAAAGAACATAACGATTGCAACACAAATCAGGACGAAAAAACGTCCGTATTGTCCAGCTCGTATTCTAAATGGCAAGGTACTTCCTCCTTAATAAGCGCGGTTCAAGCGCTTTTGTACGAATACCAAGTTAATCATGGACAAAGCCAGAATGACAACGAACAGGACAAACGCAATGGCGGAGCCAAAACCAAGTTGAAAAGCTTGAAATGTTTTTTGGAATAAGAGGTACACCACGGTACTGGACGTTTCAAGCGGTCCGCCCTGCGTCATGACGTAAACTTCCGTGAAGGCCTGCAACAAACTGATTGTGCCTAAGACAATGACGTACAGTGTCGTCGGGCCAAGCATCGGCCAAGTGATGGACCAAAAACGCCTGAAACGCCCCGCCCCATCTGTCTCTGCGGCTTCCAGCATTTCGGTTGGCACAGAATTCAGTCCAGCCAAGAAAATGATCATATTTGAGCCCACGCCTTTCCAGACACGCAGGAGCACCAATACTTCTAATGACCAATGCGGTTGAACCAACCAGGACTGCTGTGGTAGATGCAAATCTGCGAGAATGCTATTTAACAAACCGTAAGAAGGGTTAAATAACCATAACCACGCCACTGAAACGGCAACCATAGAAGTGATAACAGGCGTATAAAATATCGTTCTAAAAAAACCGACGCCTTTAAACTTTTTGTGAACAAGGAGCGCCAAAAACAGTGAAATGATGATATTCAAGGGCAGTACTTGAATGGCAAAGACGGCGGTATTGAGAAATGATTCCCAAAAATCCGCGCTGTGGAGAATCAAGGCGTAATTTTGAAGCCCAACCCAATGCGTGCTTGCCGAATTTAGGCTCATATCTGTAAAACTGATAAAGAAAGATTCAATCATGGGCAGGAAAGTGAAGATACAAAATAGCAATAGCGCTGGCAGCAAAAAAAGATAACCTGCAATCATCTCTCGACGACGGTGCCTCAACGTCCACGAAGCTTTCCACTCCGCAAAAAAAGTACTGTCGATCTTGGACTTTAATTCAACATCTCTTCGACGCACGCTCATATCCGTGGCCCACCTCTCGTCCTGAAAATAAAGTCGGTGAATTCAAGCACGCCATCCGCGATGCTCTGATTGACTGACACTCTGATGTTTTTCTGACAAGGGAAGCATCACGCATGGCGATGAAGATGATTTAAGCAACATGAAAGGATGTGGAAGGATTATTGTTGTTGACTCAAAACACTCTGTACACTTTGATTTGTTTTGGCCAGAACAGATTGAGCGTTTTGGCCATATAACGCTGCTTGCGCAATTTGTGCAAACGTGTTTCGAACATTGATCCATTGAGGGATGTTTGGGTTACCCTGCACCTTGGATTGACCGATGGCAGTGAACATGCTCTTCAATATGGGATCTTTCTCAATCCAAGCAGCCTGCTGATCTTTCTGTAATGGCGGGATCGCCCCGAGATCACGCGCTAAAGAACCGGAGTCGCTTAAAAATGCTTCAATCAAAAGCCAAGCATCCTTCGGGTGTTTTGATTCAGAACTAATATAAAACCCATTTGCCGCGCCATATGTGACATTGTCCTCCTTTCCCATCGGGCCGGATGGAAAAGGGGCAAATCCGATATCATTGTAAATATTCGGATAATATTGCTTGAATGATGTCATATTCGGCGCTTGGATTTCCATCGCAGCTTTTCCTGTCCCTAGCGGATCTTGACCAGCTGGTGGAACAAACTTGACACTTGCCGAACCGTTCGTGAAAAATTTCTGCAGCTCACTCATGCTCTGAACTGCTTCGGGTGTATTTACTGTAGCTTTCTGTCCAGCGGGATCGACAAAATTCCCCCCGTCTCCGTAGAGAAACTCAGAATACGTCTGTTCAAGTGAAATCCCTGAGGTGCCCAAAAACATGCCGTATCGCTTTCCCGGTATTGTGAGTTTCTTAGCATCTGTTAAGAGGGCACTCCACGTTGTCGGTGGTGACAGGTGCGCTGCCTGGAAAAAATCCTTTCTGTACTCCAACAGCATGGCAGAACCATCAACCGGGACAAACCATGAATGAGACTTGTATTTCGTCTGGTCTTCGAACCCCGGTATAATGTTCGCCACCTGGGCATCTGACGACTCGTATTTGTCCAAGGGAATAACTTCTTTGGCATCCACCAATCCGGCGGTGGCCGCCGCGCCATTGTACAACACATCCGGCCCGACGCCCCCCTTCATGGCTACGGACAGTTTTTCTGGATAGTCACTCCAAGTAAAAAACTGTGCTTTCGCCGAAATGTGTTGAGCCTTGTACTTTTGGTTGAATTGATCTATGACATGCTCATATACCTTATTTTGATCCGCACTGGATGGAATCCACACCGTCAATTGCACATCACCATTTGCTTGTCCATTTTTCGTCGATGACGTTCCACAGCCAGTCACAACTGACAGAAACAACAAAGAGCAAACAGCGAGGCTCCCATTCTTTTTCATCGTGCTCATGGTTTGTCCCCCATTTCTTTAAGTCTGTTGATAGAAGTCACAATATCGCGCGTTGATGGACTCCGCCTCTTCATCTGTCACCCGGGAAAGCAGATCCTGTGCGGCAAGTGCGCCAAGCTCCGTCCAGGAAATCCGCCACTGCGGTATAGAAATCCCCAACACGTCTTCGTAGCGCTGCATGAACGCATTTTCATAGTTGATCCCCGCGAATTGGAGGCTCCCATCTGTCGTTATGCCTCTATCTCGTAGCGCCATCACCGCGCCAAAGCTATATTCAGATGAATCCAGCACCAGTAATTCCGGCAAGGTTTCCAGTTTCGAAAAGTGCTCATAACCGTCCTCAAAAGATGACACCCCGGACACCAAAGAAAGCTGTCGCCCCTCTCCATACAACGCCATGCCGTTCTTGATCCCACGAATTCTATCCTGGACAAAACACGAAGTATCATCGATATTTAGGCCGCCGATGATGACCGAGATGGAGGTGACTTCCTTCTCGGCCGCGTACCCCACTACTTCCCGGAAAGCCCTTTCATAATTTGGCGCGACAAACGGCGCAGTGTAATCATCAAATACACGGCGGCCAATCGTGATAAAAGGGAATTTCTCTTCGCGTAAATTGAACACATCGTGCGACGATGTATGTGGTCCCATGAGAACAATGCCATCCAGCAAATTCGTCTGAACCACGCGTCTCCCGTATTCATCATTCGGTGATGGCGCCAAAAGGAGAACATCATGACCATTTTTGGCCAGTTCCATCTGCACTCCCTGCAGTACCTCTACATAGAAGCCACTCAACGGTTGACCTTGTGTGTACAACGCGATACCAATGATGCCTGTCTTTCCACCTGATAACTTTCGCGCTAAAGCGTGTGGTTTATAGTTGTACTCTTTGATGACATCCAGCACTTTCTGCCTCGTCTTCTTAGAGACATCCGGCTTGTTGTTCAAGACACGAGACACTGTCATGACGGATGTGTTCGCCAACTTGGCAATTGTGGAAATATTGATGTTGCCATCGTTCGTATTTTTCTTATCCATGTCGCCGATACGGCATTACCCCTTTCTGTTAACGGTACCGTTACCGCTTAACAAGGAAATCATATTATGCTACCATTACGGTGTCAACATTGATTTCTGAAAACATTGATAGTTCAGGAGGAGATTCAATTGACGGAGGAACATGCTGAAATCGTCATCATTGGTGGGAGCATCGGCGGTTGTGCAGCGGCCATTGCAGCTTGCACACTGGGTAAAACGGTATTGATGACAGAGGAGACGGATTGGATTGGCGGTCAACTCACAAGCCAGGCGGTACCGCCAGATGAAAATCGGTGGATCGAACTGTTTGGAGGCACTTATTTATATCAGCAGTTTAGAAAGCGCGTTCGCGACTACTATATGCGAAACTATCCGCTGACCGCAGACGCCAGGAAACAACACTACCTCAATCCAGGCAACGGCTATGTCAGTCGATTGTGCCACGAGCCACGCGTCGCGCTCGCTGTGTTACATGAAATGTTGGCGCCTTTCCATCACAGCGGCAGGCTCAAGTTATTCTTAAATCAACGCCCCACCAAAGTGGAAGTCAACGGAGATACAGTTCAGTCCGTCACCGTCAAAGACACGCTTAGCGGAAACGAACGGGTGCTCACAGGTCAGTTGTTCTTGGATGCCACAGAACTGGGCGATTTATTGCCCTTATCAGGGACAGAGTATGTGACTGGAGCCGAATCCCAGGAGGAAACGGGTGAATTGCACGCGCCGACCGGGCCAGCGCAACCGTTGAACATGCAATCATTCACATTTTGTTTTGCGCTGGATTATTTTCCTGACGAAAATCACACGATAGACCGCCCACAGACGTACACGTTTTGGCGAGATTACGTGCCAGAGGTCACCCCGACATGGACTGGGAAATTGTTTGATTGGGCACATCCCACACCAACCACGCTGGAACGGCGCCAACGAACATTGTTTGACAACGATTCACTTTGGCGATATCGACGGTTGATTGACAAGGACAACTTTGCGCCGGGTACGTATCAAAGCGACATTAGCCTGATAAACTGGCCACAGGTGGACTACCTCCTTGGGCCGATATGTGAAGTGCCAGAGGAAGAAGTCGCCCGCCATCTGGAAGGCGGCCGCCAACTGAGCCTCTCCTTCCTGTATTGGCTGCAAACGGAAGCCCCCCGCCCCGATGGAGGTCTTGGCTACCCAGGTCTGCGCCTGCGAAAGGACATCGTCGGAACAGAAGATGGACTCGCCAAATACCCATATATCCGCGAATCTCGCCGGATTAAGGCATTGTTTACCGTCTTGGAAGAACACGTGGGCCTGGAAATGCTCGGTGGTGGAAAAGCTGCTCCTTTTGCCGACAGTGTCGGAATTGGCCATTATAATATCGATCTCCACCCCAGCACGGGCAACGACAACTATATCGACGTTCCCTCTGCTCCATTCCAGATCCCTTTGGGTGCTCTGCTGCCAATTCGCATGAAAAACTTGCTGCCTGCATGCAAAAATATCGGCGTTACGCATATTACGAATGGGTGTTACAGACTTCATCCCGTCGAATGGAACATTGGCGAGTCGGTCGGATATTTAGCGGCCTATTGCTTGGATTACAAGGTCGATCCCGCTGACGTGCATGCATCCGCCCATCATCTGCAAGACTATCAACGTTTGCTTCGCACACAAGGCGTACAATTAAACTGGCCAAATATTGGCGCTGATTGAACGGCTGTAGACTATGAAAACTATCTAAAAAATCTAAAGAGGTGAATAATAAACGCTTTGAATATACAATGAATTGGAATGAATTCTGGAGGTGGTAGACCTAGATGAGCGCAGAAAATCTGAAGCACAATTTGGACGAGGTACGCCAAGTCTTGGCGGCGGTCGCTGACCGAATGATTCCGGGAGATGCGTGGCCATCCGCGACCGATGGCGGGGTTCTGGAATACGTAAAACGTCGAGTGGATGAGGATGCCGATACCTGGACGAATGTCATTGTCCCTGGACTTCGAGCACTAGATGCAGAAGCCATCGCCCGCTATGGTCAATCATTTTCGCAATTGTCGGTCGATGAACAAGATAGACTGTTACACGACATTGAGCGCGATGCTGTACAAGCGTGGCCCGTTTCAGCGAAGCGCTTTTTTACCACGCTTTTGAGTCTGGTCATCGAAGGATACTATGGAAGCCCTGATTCTGGTGGGAATCTGGAGGGCAAATCATGGGACATGATTGGCTTTCGCCCAGGGCCTGTCTCTGACAGCGATGTACCGGTTCCAGAAACGGATTTACCGCAACGAAACTTCGACCAGCTTCGGGCCCATTATGATGCTGTCGTCGTGGGTGCGGGCGCTGGTGGATCGGTCGCGGCAGCCGTGTTGGCGGAAGCGGGACTTCAGGTGCTCGTCGTCGAACGCGGCAGTTGGCTGCGGTACAGTGAGGTTGGGCGGGATCACACACGCAATCATCGCCTTAGCAAATACGGTCACAACACAGGACCAGGGCCGACAGGCAACCCCCGCACGTTTCTTTACGAGAATGGGGACGAGCGGATCACCGCGCCCTTTGAGGGAAACTACCACAACAACGCAATGACGGTAGGCGGCGGCACAAGGGTCTATGGGGCACAGGCATGGCGCTTTCATCCCGATGATTTACGGATGGCGACTCGCTATGGCATTCCAGATGGCAGTTCACTCAGCGATTGGCCGATTGCCTATGAAGATCTCGAGCCTTATTACGATAAGGTGGAGTGGGAAATCGGAGTTGCTGGCGACGGTGATGCCCATCCTGGACGTGGAAAGCGGCGGCGCCCCTACCCAATGCCACCATTTTCGAAAACGCTGGAAGTAGAACGTTTGGCGCGGGCAGCAGCGCATTTAGGATGGGAAGTGGGGCCGGTTCCTCTCCTCATTAACACAGTTCAGCGCGATGGCCGACCGGCCTGTGGGCGGTGTGGCCAATGTGTAGGATTTGCCTGTCCCACAAACAGCAAAAATGGCGGCCACAACACGATGCTCGTGAGAGCGCTTGCAACAGGGAACTGCGATTTGGTTTGCGACACGATGGTGGAGCGCATCGACACTGCGGCGGGAAAGCGCGCGACTGGCGTCCGTTTGGTGCGAGAAGTGGCAGGAGACATCCAACGCCTGCAAGTGCGAGCGGAGCACGTGGTGGTCGCAGCTGGCGCCATCGAAAGTGCGCGCTTACTCCTCAATTCGGCAAGCGATGCCGAACCAGATGGGATTGGCAATCGGAACGGACTGGTGGGAAGGAATCTTCAGGGCCATGTCTATACGGGCGCCTACGCGCTCTTTGATGAACCGATTCAAGACGGCCTTGGCCCTGGAGTCGGCATTGCCACTTGTCGTTTTGCTCATGGTTCCAACGGTATTGTCGGGGGTGGAATGCTGGCCAACGAGTTCACCCGGCTGCCGCTCATTCACTGGTATCGCGCACTTGCGCCCGATGCGGCGCGATGGGGTATAGCAGGTAAGGAAACGATGCGGGAGAGTTACTTGCGGACGGGTCAAGTTCAAGGCCCCATCCAAGATATCCCGACCCCGAACGAGCGAGTGCGGCTCTCGCCCACAGTCAAAGATCGTTTCGGCGTGCCTGTCGCTCAACTCTCGGGCAGTGTCCATCCCGAATCGCTCAGATCTGCGGCGATGTTGGCAGAACAAGCGGAGATTTGGCTGTCGGCTGCGGGCGCGCGCAAAGTTTGGCGAACGCTGCCAGGTAAAGGACTCAGTGCTGGGCAGCATCAGGCGGGAACGCTGCGCATGGGGGCTGATCCATCGACATCCGTCACTGACCCCTCCGGTCGCGTTCATGGATACGACAATCTCTGGGTGAGCGACGGCTCCGTGCACGTGACCAATGGTGGCGTAAACCCAGTGTTGACGATTCTTGCCTTAGCCTACCGCACGGCAGAGAACTTGGTGAAACAAGCGTAACGATGTTCACATCCAGAGGCTGTCCCATTGTGCGTAAAACACGTGGGACAGCCTCGTGTTGCAAAATGGTAATTGGGCATTTTGAATTCACAGATCCCAATCTCCTTATCGATCCTATTTAAATGACGCCGCCTCCATCAATTTTCAACATCCCATTGCAAAAAGTGATACGCCTCCACTCGAAAATCTGAACTCCATTTTGCGTTCAACAATCGATTGTCAAGTCAAAAATGCACTGGTTTTTGTAGATTATATCTAATTCGTGACAAGCGATTGTCACTACGCATAAATCATTTCTCCCGACAATAGATATAGGGTGCTGTAAAAATCATCAAAAAATTGGGAGGTTTTTAGATGGAAAGAACCAGCAGTTTGGAAAGCACGCCTATCCTATCACAGAGCTTCGCAGTCGGACAGGGATTTAATATTTATGGAACCCTTGATATCTCGGGTTTATTGAGACCTTTGTTCGACTTTAGCAAGGCGCCAAAGGAGACATTCACTTTTCTTGGCAAAGACTACTTGGTCCCTCAACCGATCATTGCCGTAGAAAACACACAAGGATACGTTCACGAAGGTACGTACGAATCGCGGGAAAACTTGCAGAACAGTCTGGCAGTCAACGCAGGGGTCGAAGCTTCTTATGGCGCTTTCAGCGGAGAGATTCGTTCAGACTACTCCGGGGAATTTACTCAAAATTCACAATACGTATATTCCTATAAGACCAGTTACAACCAATTGGCGTTTTTAGAGTTGAATGACACAAGTGATTACTTAAACGACGACTTTAAACATGCAGTCGCACAGCTCCCTGATGAGGTCACACCGAACAACACACAAATTTTCTTTCAGTTTTTCACCAAATATGGCGTCTACTACACACAAAAAATCGTGCTGGGTGGTTCATTAAAATTTTTAAGTTCGATTGAAAAGAAAGAGGAATTGTCGCAACAAAAATTAGATTTCTTGTTCAATGCGCAATATGAAGGATTATTCTCAAGTGGAAAAATCGATTCCAAAGTTTCCGTTTCGCAGGATTGGCAGACTTTTAGCCAGAACAGTCGGCAAAGCGTGATTGCGCAAGGTGGCACAGCAGAAGCCGTCGCTGCTTTTCAGCAGATGAACTTGGCCAATCCAAGCAATGATACGGTCAGCGCCTATAAACAATGGGCCGCCTCACTGCAAACGGATCCCGCCATCGTAGACTTTCAACTAGCAGGTATATGGCAACTCTGCGGTGATAAGGAACAGGCTGTGCTTGATGCCTGGCAGGCTTTCGGACAGGTGATGCATCCCAGATTGACGATTTATACAGCCAGCAACATTATCAGCTGGCCATATGTTGATTCGCCAGTTACGCCGACCATCACGCTTGGCGAGCAACTTGTCCCCAATGAGCCTGCTGCCACCGCCTGTGGGTATCAAGTCATTGTGCTGGACAGCGCCAAACTCAGCGACACTTCCGCCGTGTTATTCAATCGGTACTATACCCTACCCAAGGTTCAAAGTTGGGGCCAAGTTTACCCAAATATGTACAACGAGATGCTCACTGACTTGAAGAATAACAATCTCGTCAAAAATGGAAATGTGCTCGTACTTGCCAGCTTCGGTATGGACAACGATATGCCGCCAACCAATGCGATGTTCGGCTTTTTGGAGAGCGCGGGCGCAGGAGAAACGGTCGCTGACTGGATAAACAATTGTGATCCTGGGAGCCAAGTCGGCAACAATTACAGCTGGGTATCCTTCCCCGTTGTGTATGTTCTGGTCGGTATGTTCAACAGCGGGCCAGGAACAGGTGTGGAGTTTTTCGGCAACGCACACGGCGATTCCCAAATTAACGCCAATCTAGAGGTGTTCTTTTACCGCGAGTCGTACAACGGCAAGTACACAATCGGCCTTGGGTGATATACATGGTGCAAGCGAAGCCGCGCCTTCTCGTCATCGGGCAAGCTGTCAAACCTACCGGCTATGCACGAGTATTGCAAAGTGTCGTGAGTAGAATTCACCCAACTTTCGATATCCTGTATTTTGGTATGAACTACAAAGGACCTCGCCTGCAGCAGGCCGGCTGGGTTCTCGAACCGAACCGACTGCCTGGAGATATCTACGGCTACGAACAGTGTCCATCTCTGCTGGCATCTTTCCAGCCGCATTTGGTGTGGATGTGTCACGACCCCATCCTGTTCGCCATCCATCATCCGATCATTCGAAGGTTCGAGGGGACGCGGAACCCCAAAGTGGCATACTACTGCCCCGTGGAATTCCCCGTCTCCTCTGGTACGGATCCTTTCGGAATTTCCACGCTTTCTGCGGCGGATCGACTCGTGGCGTACAATCAGTTCGGCAGAAGCGAGATCGCCCACAGTATGACGGCAGATGCATCTATGAGATTTTCGACGGGTGATAACATCGAGACGATCCCGCACGGTGTCGACACAAAGCAGTTCTATCCACTCGCTGGATACCCACACAAAGCAAATTTACAGGCGAGCCGGATCGCAGCCAGACGGAAGCTGTTTCCCGGACGCCCGGACTTGCTCGATGCCTTCATCGTCCTGAATGCAAACCGGAACAGCCAGCGCAAAAGGATTGACTTGACACTCGAAGCATTCGCCAAGTTCGCGCAAAACAAAGCGGATGTGTGGCTGCATCTGCACATGAAGCCGCTGGACATGGGTGTGGATGTCCTCCAACTCGCCCATTCACTCGGGATCTCGCATCGCCTGCTCTTGACGTCGCCCGCGGACACATTGGATGTATGGCACGACGAACAACTCAACCTGATTTATAACGCGAGCGATGTAGGGATCAATACATCAACAGGTGAAGGTTGGGGGCTAGTCGCTTTTGAGCATGCGGCAACAGGGGCCGCTCAAATCGTGCCCAACCACAGCGCCTGTCGCGAACTGTGGCAGGCCCACGGCCTGCTCGTGGATACGGTATCGCAAGATGTTCGATCCGATATGAATGCCAGATTGGACCCGGGCGCAAGCCAAGCATTTGCCAAGGATAAGGGAACAGATTCAGGCGTTGTATCTGTATCCAATACTGCTAAGGCTCTGCAAAGTCTGTACGAGGATCGTCAGCTACTCGGTGATTGGTCGGAAAAAGCCTATTGCTATGCGAATGCTCCTTCATTTCATTGGGACAACATTGCAGAACAATGGAAGACATTATTTCTTGACATGTTGGCGGAGGGTGAACCATGCCAGATTTGAGAATTATCACGTGGAACAGCAAGGGCGAAAGCCAGCAAAAAGCCACGGAATTGCAAAATGAAATCAATGCGATCAACGCGCTTTATGCAGCAACCCCGGTCGATCTGATTCTTATCCAAGAGGCGAAGAATGCGGCAAATGGGGATATTTATACAGCGTTGACGCCACCGGCGCCTGCTCATATTACGGAAATGCCAAACGGCCAAAGAGCTGGTTATATCGCCAAAGTTTGTCATCCGGCGACAACCCTCGTGTCGCGGCCACTTCAGCTTCTGGATTATGACACGGATTCGGAATTTGGCGATTGGAAGAAAAAAGCTATTCCGCGGACACTTCGCCTCATCAATACACAGGCCAAAAATATGAGACCGCCCGCGAGTTTTGATTTTACACATCAGGGGGCAAGTATCCGGCTCATCACGTGGCACGCGCCATTAGAGCGCCCTTTAGTGATGGAAGGGTACACAATGGCAGGTGGCGCATGCTTGGATGCTTTCCTCTTTCTTGATAACAGCAGTCTGATTGAAGACACATCATCATTTGATTTGGTCGTGATCGCCGGTGATTTGAACGCGAAATCAAACGCGCTCGAAGAGGATTATGGAGGCTATGTGCCGCTGGATGATTTTGAAGGAGAATCAAATCACCTCGACCATATTATCGCGTATCGTCCGAAGGGTGGGCAAATCACCTTTCACGAGGCCCGCGCCACCGCGAGTTCGAGTGACCACAAAATATTCTCATGCAGAATACACTGGTGACGAAGTGAGGGAGCCATGCTATGAGCGATGGTTGGGTGCAAATCGACATTCATAACAACTTGCGCGATTCCTTTGTAGACACGCCATTGAGTCACATCATGAACTGGAGTGGTATGCGCGCAGAGGAGTTTCGAAATTATTACTTTACTGGCGCAATCAATGGCGTCTGCCAAGCCAGACCATTTATCACTGACCCGACTTTTCAACCATGGTTGAATTACAGCCCGGTTATTTTTCCATGGTTAGGGGAAAATTTTGCTCGCTCATTAACTGCAGAAAGAGACTTTTTTGTTCGCTGGACATTGCGTCCGCGCACAGCAGAGTTGGAAAGAGGAGATGCCAATTCGATTGTATCTGTGTACGACGAGGCAACTGGCAAGATTGTGCGGAACATTGTTTATAACAATGGCGGCGTCTGTGTGATAGCGGTGGACTTCGTAAGACACGGGGCAGATGCTTCTGGTCATTGGCATGTTTTGAAGCCGGGCGCATTGGAAAATCAATGGGACGAAGATGCTGCTCTGGAAAACCAACAAGATGTCGGGGAAGCTGGAGATTGGACGCTGTGTCCATGGGTTTTTCAAGCTATACCGAGTGCTTTTCAAATGGAACCTGCAGAGGAAGTCGGGCGTTAAGAAACAGTATATAAAACACCTACATGGCGTAAGGGCGGGTAACCACCGTCCTTTTTTGTACGGTGCCACCCGTTATGTCAACAGCTTAATCTGTGGCATTTTTCGGCTTTTTCTGTATGTGCGTGTCATCAGTCAATGGTCTGCAGGTTCCCGATACTACTGTGCAAATCACGACGAAATTTTATCATTCAGCCAACTGTCGCTGCAATGCGTTCACTTCGTCCACGGACAACAGGGTGTATTTGGCGACTAAATCAGCGACCAAACCTTCGCGCAACAAACAACAGGCGATATCCCGCTTTTCTTGTTGACGCCCCTCTTCGAGACCTTCCCGACGAGCTTCCTCGAGACCTTCCCGGAAACCATCATCATAGATTTCTTGCACCATTTCCCACATCTGCATCGGCTCCTTTTTCATTGACAGCCACTCCGATATGATCACACATGATATAGGATGAGTCTTATCATTTATCCAACTGCTGCTTCAATGCGTTTATTTCATCCACGGACAACTGCAAGCATTTGGCGACATAGTCAACGGCCAAACCATCGCGCAACAGCCGACGAGCGATATCCAGTTTTTCTTGTTGGCGCCCTTCCTGACGTCCCTCTTGCAGTCCCGCCTGACGTCCCTCTTGCAGTCCTGCCTGGCGTCCCTCTTGCAGTCCCACCTGATGTCCTTCTTGCAGTCCCTCTCGCCGACCATCATCATAAATCTCCTGCGCCATCTCCGACATCTTCATCATCTCCTTTTTCATTCGCAGCCACTCCGATTCACTCAGCGCGCGCTCCGTCAAGCCAATCAGGGCCGCACAGACCAAGTCCCGTTCCTCGGGTTCTGGAATCCTCTCCACCAACGCTAGTACTTTGTCGATGGCTTGCTCTTTGGTACGGCGACTAAATCGCATGTTCAACGCAAGGGACAGTTGTACTCGGTCATTGGGTGTCCACTGTCCACAAGCAATGTCCTGTTCCACTGAATCAAGTACGCCGTCGCCATCAAAATTGCCCAAATACACATTTTCCACGTGATACTGCGCTGTCCCGATATCCAGTGCTACTGGCGCATGCAGGACACCCTGGTGGTACAAAACGACCGTGCGCACGGTCGTTTTGTATTGCCAAGCCAACTTGACATCGTATGCCAAGAACCGATGCAAGGTCGATTCCCGCTTGGTCTGAAACTCCAAGTGGAACACCTCCCCCGCTGCTGTCCGCCACGCCATGTCAATTCGCCTGGATTCCACAGCGCTCAACTCAGTCGGCAGCGCTTCGGACAATTCAACACCCTCGATGCCAAATATGTGCAAAGCATCATGCGAAAATGTCTCTGTAAGTTTCTTCATGATGATGTCGTTTTGCTGATGAGGCATTTTTTCACCTCTTCCAAAATTATATCTCCCGCTATGACACGCGACAATACATCCATATCGCGCATACCGAAATCCTAACGCAAGGCTGATGGCAAATCGATGATGTCTAGATACATTGTCTACTCGTTTTGTAAAATAGAATAGGAGGCGCCAAAGTCTCTCACAATGTCCGATGTGAAATCACAGTATCGTCAAGTTTTGCATCCGAATCGAACGGGGAAGAGTTGACGTTCGTCGCCGCATTATCTGTTGTGCTTTCCAAACGATGGGGATTTAGCGTAAATTCCATAGAAGAAGCGTGGTCAACGACATACCGGGTGACAAGTTTGGATGGCACCGTTTTTTACGTGAAGGGATCGCCACATTCAAGACACTTATTGATCGAATACCACTTCCGGAAATCCGTATTTCTTAAACCAGGTGTCCGTTTGTGAAACAGCTTCATCATATGTTTTATCGTGATCTGACAGGGCATGTTGACCGCCTTTCACCAACACGAACTTCACTGTCTTATGTTCCTTTTTCATGTCCTGATCGTATTCTTGAACGCTTTGCCAGATCACACTATTGTCATCTGTCCCTTGAAGCAAAAGGACCGGTGCGTGAATGGTAGAAATGTGATCAATGGGTGACCGCGTGGTATAGGCTGCAGTCGTTAGTTTATTCCCGTATAATTTCAAAAACATTTTACTCTGTTTAGAGATTTTGGGTGACGTTTTATGCACTCCTAACCTATCAAACCATCTGATGGTTGCGTCAAACCCAACGAAAGGGCTGTCGGCGGTAACTGCCTTTACATCATCGCGCTCTGAAGCGAGTTGTAAGACCGCGCCGCCGCCCAAAGAAACCCCATATAGATAGAGACCCTTCACATGGAATCCTTTTAACGATTCGGTCGCCGTGATTGCGTTGCTGATATCGTGAACCACACCTAAAAACCCCGGGACGGTGCCACCGCTGCCATTGTAGCCACGGTATTCAGGGTATAGGTAAATCGCCTTCCCTGTATGTAAACGTAAGGTATCATATGGCCATCCCATATTCAGATGCGTATATGATCCCGGAACCGTCAAACCGCCATGACAAAGCACCATCAAAGGGTATGTGCCCGGTTTGGATGGCAACTCCACATAAGCTTGAACCTTTTCCCCCTCACTCCGGTAATCCAGCTCATATAAATCAGAGTGATTCATTCCGGCAACCATCTTTTTCATTGATAGCACAGCCCCATTGCGCAATTGAGCCTGTATATGTATTTTAGGCGCGTTCGGAGCAGAACCTTGCTCATTTTGTCTCTGTGCACAGCCACTCAAAAATAATGCGATGATGACTGCGCACATCCCTAATTTCTATTTGATCACGCCATCATCCCCCGGCGCTTCAGCGTGTATTGATTTACCCAAGTATACATTACTTGGAAACCAATAGGGAGATCTTACAGTCCACAGTCCTATCCATGGACAAAGCAGGACAAAGCAAAAAAGTGCCAGAGACGCCGTCAATGGTGTACTGGCACTTTGCATCACCTTGAGTCAATGCCCAAAAATCAATACCAACCCTGTTTGATTTCCTGGTTGATTTTATTCGAGAACGCTTTTAAATCGGTAGACGCGTTCTGTGAGGGATCACTGGTCACCTTGCTGACCAGACTGCTCATGCCGTCCCATATCTCGCCGTTCAATGGTGAATTCGGGCGTGTGTGTGTATTTGGCAGCAGTTGGGCGGCCAATTTGTCGCCCGCCGGGCTGACGACGACATGGCCCGGTGTCCCCAGGTTTGTGAGCATGGACAAACGAGTGGGATCATGCCCTGTCGCTTTATCCCATACCAGCATCTGCTTCGGAGCGATCAGCCAATTTAAGAATTCTGCCGCTGCTTGCGGATGTTTGGCGCCTTTCGGGATGACCTCGGAAATGCCGCCAGACCATGTGGTTCCCTTGCCATCCACCGTCGGCACCGCTTCAATGCCATAATGCAAATGCGGCGCATCCTGTTGCAAAGTGGCAATGTTCCATACGCCGTCGAGCGTCATCGCCTCTTTGCCGGCGTCGAACGGGCTCAAACCGGTATTTTGGAGTTGCGACGTAAAGGCGTTCAACTTGGCGGTGCCGTACTTTTTCGCGTACGATTGCTGCCATTTGAGCGATTGGATACTCTGCGGACTGGAGAAATTGATCTCGCCGTCCGACTGCTGATTAAAACTGGCCCCAAAAGCCCAGGCCCATGTCACGAATGAACCTTGGTCCCCCCACGGAATGAAACCAGCTTGCGTAATCTGGCCTTTCGCATTGTGGATGGTCAGCTTGGCGGCATCTGCATCGAGCTGCGCAATCGTCTTTGGTGGCTGATTCGGATTCAACCCTGCGGCTTTAAACAGATCTTTGTTCCAATACAAAAAACGGACGTCTGTGTCGTGTGGATACGCGTAGAGATCGCCTTGGAAGGAATTTGCCTGCCAGATGGCCGGAATGAAGTCGGACTGCTTTAATCCCTGCTGCTTCACATACTGAGACAAATCGAGAATAGCGCCTTTTTGCGCGAACTGGGGCACAAGGAAGCTGTCGAGCTCGGTGCAATCCGGCGCTTTGCCGCCTGCAATCGCCGTAATCAATTTTTGTGGCACAATCGATCCGCTCGAGGCCACGAACGTGGCATTCACATGGATGTTCTTGTGCGTGGCATTGAACTCCTGCACGAGCTTTTGATAGGTTTCTCCGCCGATGCCGCCCTGCCCATACCAAAAATTCACGGTGGTGACTTTGCCGCTGTTGCTATTCGTTCCACATCCGGTCACACTGGCGAGCAATATTATGACGCCAAGCGAGGCGGACAATGCTTTTTTGTTCATGGTCATCCTCCCCGATTCCGTTATACAAACGTTTCGCAGACATATGGCGCGCTTTGGACGAACACGCGTGCGTTTATCCTTTGATGCCGGTAAAGGTGATGCCTTCGATAAAGCGCTTTTGCACAAAGAAGTAAATGACGATAATCGGGATCGTCGTCAATAAGCCGACAACCATCAATTGTTGCATCATCACGGTGTGCTGGGTCATGAACTGCTGGATACCCAAGGATAGGGTATATGTGCTGGGCTTAAAGAGATAGATGAGCGGACCCATGAAGTCGCCCCAGGAAGCCATGAATTGAAACAAGCCAATGGTCAAGACGCCAGGCACCGCCAACGGCAACATGACTCGGAAATAAATGCCGTATTCGCTCAAACCATCGACGCGGCCTGCGTCTTCCAATTCGTTGGGCAAGCCTAAAAAGAACTGCCGGAGCAAGAAAATGTAATACGGGCTGCCGAAAAAAGAGCCTAAAATCAGAGGCCACCTGGTCCCGACCAGGCCAACGGTTTTCCATTCCACAAAGACCGGAATCATCGTAACCGTAGATGGCAGCATCATCACTGAAATGGTCAAGGCAAACGCCAAGTTTCTACCCGGCCATCTTAAGCGGGCAAAGCTGTAGGCAATCATTGGGCAGACGAGCATCGCGCCAAAGGTCGCCAGCACACTGACGAAGACCGTATTCCACAAATAAAGTGGGAACGGGATGTAAGTCACTGCTTTGAGCCAGTTCCCCCAGTCGAACGGGTGTGGAATCCAGACCGGCGGAACGAGATTGACCTGCGAATCCGTCTTTAACGTCGTGGAAATCATCCAGATGACAGGAAAAATGCTGAAAAGTCCGATGATGATCAAGATGATATAAGCCACTGTCTTCCATGTCTTGCTCATCGCGGAATATCCCCCTTTTCAAGTTTGTATTATCTCGCTGCTCACACAGTGACCTACTATCTTCCTTTGGCGCCTTGATAAAACACCCAACGGGATTGGCTTTTGAAGACAAACGCGGTGATGATCAAAATGATGATAAACATCACCCAGGCCATCGCAGACGCGTACCCCATCCGCAAATAGGAAAAGGCGGTTGAATATTGATATATACCGTAGAAAAGCAAAGAGTTGTTGGGATTGCCGTTGCCGCCGGAAATGAGATATGGCAGGTTGAACTGTTGCAAAGCGCCGATGATGCCCATAATCAACTGAAAGAAGATCACGGGCGTCAATAGCGGAAGCGTGATATGGCGCGCTTTGCGGAAAATACCAGCGCCGTCCACTTCTGCGGAATCGTACAGATCTTGGGGGACATCCTGCAATCCAGCGAGGTAAATCACCGTGGATCCGCCGATACCTGTCCACAGGCTGACGAGAACAAGCGCGGGCATCGCCCAGTGTTCATCTGTGAACCAACCGGGGCCGGAGACATGAATAAGGGATAAGAGCCAATTGACAATGCCGATTTGGGGACTGAGCAACCAATTCCACAGAATCATAATGGCGATGACCGGAACGAGACTGGGGACAAAAACGGCCGTCCGAAAGATGACTTGTCCTTTGATTTTGATGTTCAACAATAAGGAAACAGCGACGCCGCAGATAATGGTCAACGGCACAGAGACCACAGTGTAATAAAACGTCACCAACAGGCTTTTGAGAAATGTGGCGTCATGAATAAGGTGGACGTAATTGCTTAAACCGACGAAGGTTCCTGGTTTCAAAATACTATAGTTGGTAAAACTCCAATAGAGTGAGACGAAAAACGGGATGAGAAAAAAGACAATAAGCCCAATCATCCACGGCAGAAAAAGGACAATGCCCGCGTTGCGCTGGCTGCGCGTGGTGGGACTTACCTGTCGCTTTCCCTTCGGGCGAATGGGTTGCGGTTGGACCTGACTTCCGCTAGACATCATAATCTTTCCTCCTTTTGGTGTATCCCTTGTAAGCCTATACATCGCAAAAGAGGTTTATGATAACAGCGCCTTGTTGGTTTGTCTGATCCTATTTGATTTTCTTATCCAGTGTCATCGTTGATTTACTTTGTCAGTTTTTGATGTAAACGAGCGGAGTGTGAATTGATTTGTGGAGTGGTTCAGAAGAATTGCGCAGACGCTGTAATAAAATCAGATGGTGGGATGGATGTCTCGGGCTGATTCTGCATTTCGGCGAATCAGTCGGATGTGTACCTCTTCAGGGAGCTCACATCCAAAGTAGAGGCGAACTCCATCCGCTTCATCAAACTTCCTGCCAGTGCAAGTTCGTACTGACTGGAAGCAACAATGGTCACTTGTACCAATGAGACAGGTCACATTCGAGCAATTTCTCTAATTGCTGAATGTCATGAGTGAAGAATTCCCGCAGTTTGTTTTTGATTTCGGGAGAGATCTCCACCTGTTGAATATTTCGTTCCACAAATCTCTGATATGCCTTTTCCGATATCATTGCCTTCCCAATTTTCCTGATGATGGGAACTCCACTCAATAAACGCGCAATTTTAAGGGAGAAAGAAGGCACCCCGCCGATGTTGTCCTTTCTCTTACTCGTTATATCTTCATATTTAATATCAAGCCACTTTAAGAGCGAACGAATGGTTTCCTCTTGGTTGCGATTGAAGTCTTCGAGAAAAATGATCTGAACCCGTTCTCTGCCAAATACATTTAGATAATGCTTGACTTGCTCGTAATACAAACCTAGATCCTTATATCTCCACAGGACACCCCAGTTGTGCTCTATGCGCCATTCCTCAAGGGCCAAACTCTCATCGAACGGGCGTTTTTCACGACTGTCCCTAGTCAGATGCTTATAACTTGAAATGGCTCGTTGCACTGGATCCCTCAACATGATGATAATTCTTGAATCAGGGTTAAAACGGTAGATGTCCTCGGCGCAGGTGTGATAATACAAGTACTCCGTACTCGCGTCCAGCAAATAGGTCGCGTCACTGCCATCTCGATAGAGATCTAAATACTCATCTTCAGAGGAGATGTAATCCGTCTTGTCCCCGGGGCCACAGAGCGGCAGCGTCTTATATTTTGTGACGAAATAATGCGGTTCTTTTTTCACTGACATGAAGATTTGAAGATGTCTAGATAATGCGTTGGCCAGGCTCGTCGTACCGCACTTTGCCGCGCCTACAATAAAAAGGTTAGGTATCGGTCTTTGTCTTGATGTTTCACGTCGATCCACTAAAAAACTTCCTTTCTAAACTGGGCCAATGTGACTGGCAGGGATGAAAAGGATTCTAGCTCAGCATCGCACCACTTCACAGCTTACACGCCGTTCACAAGCCAATGATTCAAGTCACGACCAAGCAAATGTTCAAGTTGTTGGATATCATCTTTGAATGTCCGGGTGAGCATCTGCCGGACCTCTTCTCCCATCTCAGGCTTGCCGAAATCGCGAGATAGAATCGCTTTTCGAATCGCCGACCGGGATTTCTTTGGAACAAGCGGCTTTACCATGGATTTTAGCACGCTGCTTTGAAACAGAAAAAAACGCAAAAATCGACTGTTCGGGACGCCGGATCGATTTGGTCTCACCGACATATCAGGGACAAAAGCGGGATCGACCCCAATAAACTCAAACATGTCAGCGATGATCTCTCCGGGGCGGGACTGCAGGTCTTCGTACAAGTACACCTTGATCTGGTTTGGAGAAAACAAATGATAGTAACGGGTCAGCTGTGCTGCATAAAATCCGACATCTACATAGTTCCAAGCCCATTCCCAGTTCATGGAACGCCGCTGATGCTCTTGTGCCAACGCTTGTTCAAACGAAAGACTTTCCCGGCCATCACGAAGAAAGTGAAGATAATGCGAAAAGGCTCTCTCAATCGGGTTGCGGAGAACGCAGATCATTTTCACGTTTGGAACATCGCTTTTGATACGGTGTGGCGCCACGTCACTGTAAAGATACAGCGGCGACGCCTCGCCGATAGCAGTTTGGTTTTCCACGGTGGAAAAAAGAGCGTGATATTTAGAGCGCTCGGTTACGGAAAAAGAATTGATATATTCGTTGTCACCGGGGCCTGCAAAGTTCACTTTTTGTCCCTCAAAAGCGAAGAAATTCGTTTCCTTCAGTTGAGGCATAAAGACCTCCGGATGTTGGCGCAGGTAATGGTGTAAGGCGGTTGTCCCTGACTTGGCCGCACCTATGACCAAAAAGTTCGGCAACGTTCCAGTTGTCACTCCTGTATTCCCCTCCTGTCAATCATGTATTTTATTATTCGACAGAGATCGCAGAAATCCTTAAGTATCTTGCGGGCCACCGCATACATTCTGGCTGAATACCTTCAAGGCCTTGGACACCACAGCATCCATGTTGTAGTACTGATACTCGGCAAGCCGTCCGAGGAAAAAGACGTTCGACAACCGTCTTGCGTCCGCATGATAGAGACCGAGGAGTTCCGCATTTGCATCGTTCTTGATTGGATAATATGGCAGATTTTTTTCCCGCTCGTAAGGCTCAGGATACTCCCTCACAATGGTCGTTGACTGTGATTGTTGATGGGTCAAGTGTTTAAATTCCGTAACCCGCGTGTAGTCGTAATCACATGGATAATTTACCGTCCCCACACGTTGATAGCTGTTTGTCGCATGATTTTCAAACTCAAACCTGAGTGACCTATAAGGCAAAGGTCCGTACTTAAAGTCAAAAAAGTAGTCAAGCGGCCCTGTATATATCAACTTTCCGTCAAATGGCTGACCCAGAAAAGTGATTTCGCCTGTTTCCAAATCAACCGAAAGGACATCCTTGTAGTCCGTATTTAGCATCAGATGGATCAATTTACTGTTAAGCATGTTTTCAAACATCTGTGTATATCCATGTCGAGGCATCGCCTGGTACTTATCTTGGAAGTACCGGTCATCCCGGCTCACATACACAGGCACACGCGCCGTAACGGACGGACTCAACTCTTCAGGCGAAACACCCCATTGCTTGATGGTGTAATTTAGAAAAACCTTTTCATAGATATAATCAGCCAGGAATTGCAGTTCGGGGTCGTCGTTGTTTCGAAGTTTGAGAATAGGCACTTTGACGTTATAGCCATAGCCATCAATGAGCTTATCTTCCAGACGCATTGCCATCTTGGAAGGGAAAGCCAAGTGCAGACTGTTCAAGTTAAACGGAATGGGCATGAGTTGTCCGTCGATTGAACCCAGCACCTTATGCTCATAGGGTATCCAGTCGGTGAATTGCGACAAATAATTCCATACAACAGGTAACGTGGTGTGGAATATGTGCGGGCCATATTTGTGAATCAAGTTGCCATATTCGTCATAATAGTCGTAAGCATTTCCGCCAATGTGGTTGCGTTGCTCCAACAAAATGGTCCGTTCCCCGAGTACGGTTGATATTCTTTCCGCCATGACAATGCCAGAAAAACCGGCCCCGACAACGATATACTTAAAATCCATATCACTTACACTTCCCTCTCCTGGATTGCACCGAACTCACGTGAAATATCCGGCCATTAGCAGCTCGTTATTCAGTATCGCCTGTTATGGAACAAACCAAGCCAGATACTTTCCTGACGCGCGGCCTAAAGAAAATACCGGCTGCAATCCCCCGTAAAACAATCCAGAAAAAACGCATGCGATTGTCTTTGCGACGCAAGGTTTCAATCAAAAATTTCAAGGAATACAAAGGTATGAAAATGACGCGCTTGGAGAACGTATAGTTCACGCGCCAAAAATGCAGCTTGTTTCTCACCTCATAAAAATACTTCCACGCGCTGGCTGGCGTTCCATCAGCAATTGTTGCCGTATAGTTGCTACCCGTTTTATGATGAACTTCGCTGTCTGTAACATAAATGCCCATATATCCGCGATTTGTAATTCTAGTGGTATATTCCACATCATCCACCCAAATAAAATACTCTCGATAAGGCAAACCTACTTGCTGAATCACGGAGGCGCGAATGAGAACTGAGACGAATGTACAGCTCGTTATCGCAAAAGCATGATTGCTGAAATTAAACGGAACTCCATTTACAAACGAAGCGATGGAAGGAACATTCATTCGATGTACAGCGCCATCAGTCCAGATTGCCTTACTACACGCAAAACCGACTTGGCGATTCAACACGCCTTCAGCGTGATCGACACCGTTAACCAATTTTGACAACGCATCCGAAGCTGGAATCGTATCGTCATCCATAAGCCAGACAAAGTTCGGTGAGCATTTCATTGCCTCTTCTATGCCGACAGAGAAGCCGCCTGCTCCTCCAATATTCGTGCTTAACTGCATGTGCTTCACTGTGGTCGTCGAAAATGATAAGTTCTCTAAATATTGTGTCGTTCCGTCAGAGCTATTGTTATTGACGACGATGATCCTTGAAAGCTGAAGATCCTGTGTCAGTAGAGAAGAAATTGTATCTTTCAGCAATGCAAGGCGATTAAAAGTTACGATAACAGCAACGATACAGCGCTCTGACAATTAAAATCACACCCCATAAAACGGAATTTCATATAAAATACACGCAGGAGGAATCAACATTTTATAAATCAGGCCTTCAATACAGGGAATGAGGGTTCGTCTGATTACTGTAGCCAGGAAGATAAATCCCGTTGAGCCAATTTTTCTAGCGCCTTGACGTCCATTTTGAACTGATTTTGAAGTTCATGTCGTAATGACACCGGGAAAGACGGTTTTGACAGGTTGCGTTCGCGTACTTTCGCCGCTGTTGACTCTCTAAACTTTTGTGGAAGCATCGGTCTCACCATTTGTTTAAGAAAGCTCGATTGCGTGAGAAACTGATGAAGCTTCGGGCTTCTTGGTATGCCGGACACATTATGGCGTATGGTTGTATCAGGTATGAATGTGTCATCTACGCCGAGATAACGGAATACTTTTTGCAGTGTCGCTTGTGGATCTGAATCTAAATCCTCATGAAAGAGAATCAGCAACTGATTGGAATCAAACTGTTCTAAATAGGGTTTGAGTTGCTGGTAGTAGTATCCGCGCGAAAGATAATGCCACATCGGCGCCCAGTTTGCCTTGATTCGATTTTCTTCCTCTTGTACAGCTGTAACAAAGTCCCCAATTGGCTCACGTCCGTCTCGACGTAAATGGTTGTAGGCAGAGTAGGCTCTTTCGACTGGATCTCTCAGTATGACAATCAGTTTGACATCTGGAATGACAGTCTTAATCCGCTTTGCCACTTCAGGTTTGTATAAGTACATAGGGGATGCTTCGCCGATGGCCTTACATCCTGAAGCGTCTTGAAAGAGCGCTTGGTAATCATCGAATGATGTGATTGCATTTGGATGATCGCCAGGTCCTTGAAAATTTGGGGGAGTGTCTCGGAATGCAAAGTGATTGGTCTCCTTCACGCGACTCATAAAAATGTCTGGATGCTGTTGCAAATACTTATAGAGTGCCGTGGTGCCTGCTTTGGCGGCCCCAATAATAATGAAATTAGGTAACAATCAGTTCTCCTCCTGTATCTACAAAGTGTGATCAACCTTTACTATGATATATCATCAATTTTGAAATTTTATTGAGATTCATTCGATATGATAAATAATTTGATGAGTATCAAGGAAGTTTTACTCGTAAATTTCCAGGAGCAGGGCGTAATTGCTTAAACCGACGAATGTCCCCGGTTTTAAAATACTGCAATTGGTAAAACGCCAATAGCGGGAGGAATTGAGTTTTAAGAACAGTATCATGACTCATTAAACATTTAGAATGCCGAAAGATGGGAGATAAAAAGGAGGAGAGATGGGTAAAAAAGGTCCGGTCATCTCATCCGTCTTTAAGGGAATGCAGCGGATGAGGAGTTTCACCCTACACTCATCTATCTTTATCATACTTCATCATTAAGATCAGCGTCCTTCTTGAACGCCAAACGCACCATTCAATAGGTGGATGCCATAGACGGGGGCGGAGACAATACGGACACTTTGCAGACCGCTTTCAATTATCCGAATTTGTCTTCCGCCAAACTTGGAATTCCATGAATTTCTTAAACTCTTCCTTGTCGATACCAGATCTTTGAGCTTCTCGAACAATGTCAATCCACTCTTGATCTAGCGATTCGACTTCTTCTTGCACTTTATTTGCCTCCGCGATCACGGCAGGAACAGAGACCCCTAATACATTACAAATTTTATTCAGTATTTGAATCGAAGGATTCATCTGAATGTCTCTCTCAATATTGCTGAGATACGATTTCGCAATCCCCGCTCGCTCTGCGACCTCTGATAAGGACATTCGCCTTTCTTGGCGAATGCTCTGGAGAACCGCACCAATCATTACCTTCTCCCCATTCTATAAACTTGCAATCATTGCGCATTATGGAAGTCCCTATGCATAGTGACGCCCTGCTCATTCGAGTATACCCATTTCCAACCAGAGGAACAAACCAGCTATACACAGTCCTAAAAGGCGTCCAATTGCGCTAAAGCCCCGTTGACTCAAAAGTCATTGGTGCATCTAAGCGTGATTGAGACGCCAAATTGGATGATTTCTACCGCAATTTTGCATCAACAAGCCATTCAATTATTCTACAGCAACAGTCGCGAACTTTCTATAACGTTTTTAAAAACAAATAAAAAACCATTAAAACATAGCAGCATCCGCTTTCAACACGATGCGTGCACAAATGTGCACGCCAAAGAACGATTTCATTATATCACTTGGAATCAACTTTCTCTTTGGAACTGGAGCGAATTTGATGAAGAAAGTCCCGTATTTCTTCTGGTTTGATGCCGAGCTCCTTCGCTTTTAAAATCAACATCAACCATTCTGGATCAATATAATGGTTATCTACTGCCCCTTTACTGTTTAATAGCCTCTCGGCATTTGGTTTTCATTGAACCACCAACGGTTCTGTGCCCGAGGTCTGTTCGCTTGCCCCCATGTTGCTGAGCCCGACTTGACAAATCAA
>NZ_JBHUCX010000017.1:0-72288 GCF_042678105.1 Alicyclobacillus fodiniaquatilis | reverse complement strand
CCTCCCTCTGGTCCGGTACCGCCCAAACCGCTTTACGGCGAGCCTCTACTTGCCGTGATTACGCCGACTCGCGAGGCCCACCCTGAAGGGCCGCATGAGACAAGACCACTTAATGATTTGTGGTCTAAGGAGGATTTGTACTATGCAGAATGTGGATATTGTTAAGGTCGTTATGGTGAAAGATGGAGAGTTAGAAAACGAACGCATCCAGATTCGTTCGGCTGACGATGCAGCGCAGTTAATTCGTCGGTACGTAGGTGGCGCAGATCGTGAACACTTTGTGTGCCTTATGCTGGATACAAAACACTTTGTCAACGCGATACATACGGTGAGCATCGGTTCTCTCGATGCGGCCATCGTTCATCCGCGAGAAGTGTTCAAACCAGCGATTCTCGCTAATTCATCAGGCATCATCGTTGCTCACAATCATCCGAGCGGCCAGCCCGCTCCAAGTGATGAGGACATAGCGGTTACGCATCGTCTCCTTGATGCAGGTCGGATTCTAGGGATACAGGTCATTGATCACATTATTGTTGGTGACCCATCATTCACCAGCTTAATGGAGTTGGGTTATTTTCCTAGGGGCTAACGCCCCTAGGCTTTTTTGGTTTACCTTTTTTAGTTATGTGTATATAATTTATATACACATAAAATAATTCGAGGTGATTGAATGGCGCGCCCCAAAAAAGATAGTGCTGATTTGCAGACCGAAAAGATAGTGGTTTACGTGACGCCAGATACAAAACAAGCAATGCAAGAGACTGTGTCTCGTACGGGGAACTCAGAATCTAAGCTAGGCGATATGGCGATCAAACAATGGCTAGGGACACAGGGAGGGTACTCGATGCAGAACAGACAAGCACTTGGTGGTGCTGACCTTACCGGATCACTGAACGGAGCAGACTTTGTATTTGACCAAGACAATGTTATCTCTCGCGGCGAGATTGATTTTGATTGGCTATTGAGGGAGACCAGTTCAGAGTTTGTAGACCTAGTTCGTGAGAGTTGTCAGGAAAAAAAGAAGTCGGTCTCCGAGTTTACAAGCAGTGTCGTACGTTGGAGACCCAAATGGGATCACAGCAATGGGTTTATTATTGTATGTCTTCAAGATTTCATCTCTTCTTGCTTTCATCAGTTCCATCTTGACCATAAAACGATTGAAACTAGGATCTTTAATCAGCAATGGTTTAATGAGGTCGTCGCACCTTTTATGACTCCATTGGGCTTAAAACAAAAACGGCGAGGATACTAATGCAAGATTCAAGCTGTGTGCTTCGTGGATAAACTTTGTATGATTGTCGCTCGTGCCGTGGCCCTGGCAATGAAGCGGCACGAGACAAAGCCTCGCGCCACGTCATGACCAAGACCACTCTCTCACGCCAAGGGCGTCTACCGCCGCCCCAAAGATGGTGCCTCGCAAAGTTTGGGAGACTTGCGATAGTGGTGTATTGATACCTGGTTGCTTCGTGTGACAAGTCTCCGCGCGGGTTGATACTTTGGTCGAGGAGTATCAAGCTTACTTGGAAGGCTACAGTGATGGGGACGGTGGCGGTTACGTGATTCGTCGAACGTCAGCAGGGGAGGAGTAAGTTCCTCCTCTACTGTTTTGCTGTTCGCGCCGTGACCGCAGTCCAACGACGCGGTACTGGACGTTGCCCCGTACCACATCATCGGCCAGGGCCACTCTCTCACAGCAGGTGCGTCTACCGCCGCCCCTAAAAGAGCGAGCCCTGTGAAACTTTAATGGCCAGCGAACCTGATAGATTGGTACCTTATTGCATTCTGGTACAGGTCTCCGCATCAATCAACCATCATTGGTTACATAAACATCCATGTGACGGTATATTTTGCGACCGCCATACGCTGCATTCCTAAACTTCCAAATACACCAAAATATGAAGTGGAGAAGACCATGCTTATGCCTGGTCTTTTTGATGTCTGAGTGCTAAGGGTCGGCTACGCCAGCCCAAGGCTATCATCGGCCCCCCTCCAAACAAAGGGCAGAACGCCTCATCTTATCCTCCCTTCGGTCCGGTACCGGCTAAAATCCTGCCCTTTGCATGGAGCCTCTAGGCCGATGATTCTGCAGCCTAGGGCGCAGCCCCTTTGGGACGCACTCTGACAAGTTAGGGAGGTAAATATTGTGGGAGCGAAAATTGATGAGGCAATTCAAAAGTTGTTGGTGATGTGGGACACGGGAGACATGCCCGAATTGATAAAAAAAACAATGTTAGCGCGTCAAGCGGGAGATCGGCCTTGTGACCACTGGAGTTTGGCCAATCAAATTCTTATGTATCTCTCATTAACGGAAGACGCACGGGGTTTTCGACAGTGGGAGCAAGTAGGAAGGAAAGTGAAAAAGGGAGCCAAAGCAATCTATATATCTGGTCCGTTAAAAACCACAATTGAGGTGGAAAACGAAGAAACGAAGCAAAAAGAAAAAATACAAATTATCAGGGGATTTAAGGACATTCCAGTGTTTCGAATTGAGGATACTGAAGGCGAACCGGTGGGCGATAGACCGAATTATCAACCGCCGATACTACCACCTTTGATGGATGTAGCAGACGCATGGGGAATCCCTGTTATCTATGGGGCGGGAGATGGTCGAGCGTACGGCTCCTATATGTTTAGCAAGGACCGGTCGCTCGAAAAAATCATATTAAACACACATGATGTCAGTACATTTTTTCATGAAATTAGTCATGCCGCCCACAACCGAATCAGACCTTTGAAAGACGGTCAGGACCAAATTCAAGAAATTGTGGCCGAAACATGCGGGGCTGTACTTTGTTTGTTGTACGGATATGAAGGTTATGTGGGGAACGCTCGCAACTACGTTGCGCATTACGGAAAAGTGAAACCGGAAGAAGCAACAAAAGCGGTCATGCGTGCTCTTGGAGATATTGAGAAAGTTCTAGAACTAATACTGATGACCACCAATGAGATCACAGAAAAGAGCACCGGTTAACGGTGCTCTTTCAATGGAAAATAAGTGATTTTCTATTGAATATACCACGGTATAGTGGTATTATTATTGTATCAAAGAGGAAAGGGTGATGAAAAATGCCAGCAGATTTCGAGCATCAAGTTCGCAAATTGTACCAGGATTTAAGAACTAGAGAAGATATCAATCGTGATCAGGCAGACGCATTAAACGACCTATTGGGAGGTGGGGACGTCCGGCTTGTGTGCAAAGGATCCGAGCTGGCGTACTCAATTGCTGCTAATATGGTTTTTGAGTTATTGCAGAACATGACGAATATTCGTGTAGCAGTTTAAAATCACAATCAAAATTAAATGCCGAAAATTAGATAACAAAGCAGGATTCGGGGCTCTTATAAATGGGCAGTGTAGATATGGCATAGATGATACGATAAAATACTTCGGGACTAGGCGTTCAATCAGTTTAGATAATGCTGGGTCCCGAAAGGGGAAAATGTCATGAATTTCAGAAATTTAGATGATACTGATCATCGTGTGATAGAAACCATGCGAAAAGGCAGAAAGTATTGGGTTTCATTTGCACCGTCAGTTGATAGTTCTACAGCTCGAATTGGTTCTATTTTGTCTGGGAAATTAATTTTACCCAAGATGCAACAGTCTGATTTAAAATCCAACGATAAGTAAAAAATGGGCGCAAGCTGCCTGACTTTCAAATTCAAAATATAAACTTATGTTGTTTTTTTTGTAATGTAACCTCTTCTTCGTTTTTAATTACTCCTTCAGTCTGCAGGCGACTTAATACAAAATCTATCGCATACGAAAAACCCATCTCCCAGTACATCATTTCACTAACATGATCACCGGGTGTTTGTTTCAAATCTATAACTTGCTTTTTATGGAATAAGGCAAGCTGTTCGAGTTCCTCGATGATTTTGTTCAATTGTTCCAAAATAAATTCTCCTTTACCTGGGGACTGTTTCAAGGTGGCTGCGCCCTAGGCTGCAGAATCATCGGCCTAGAGGCTCCATGCAAAGGGTAGGAATTTAGCCGGTACCGGACCGAAGGGAGGATAAGATGAGGCGTTCTGCCCTTTGTTTGGAGGGGGGCCGATGATAGCCTTGGGCTGGCGTAGCCGTACCTAAGTCCCCAGAAACTCAATGCAGTTCTCTGGCAGGGCAGTCGCCAGAGCACCGCATATCTTTAAAATCATTTTTCAAAGAAGATTCGTGCAACGGGGGCCATCGTGGTTTGATTAGTGAACTTACTTATAAGGCTTTTCTTAAGGGATTATTGGGGTAAGTGAGCAGATAACAAGCATCTATATCTTACTTTATTTTTTAATATCATATGATATTATATTTTATCTTTGGAAACCATTTAGTCTAAATCGGTTCGAAAATGTTATTTTGTTATACTTTATTATATTACATGATTGTAATTTGGGTGATGTGAGACAAAGCTGACCTGGTTAGACATTGCCAGATCCGTAAGCAAAGGCTTCAAAAATCGTAGCATTAGAGAATCACTTGCCTCTATTGCGTGAACATCTGCTATGCGTCGCTTCTAAGGCGCAACGGTGAAGCGGACCGCCTACCTATGACGTTTTGCTTGTGTGTGCATTCGCATCTCACAAAACTATGTAGGCAATCCACTTCACCGGTCCAACGTTCCCCTTCCCACCGCCAGTAGCGTTCTTCCGCAGATGTTGGACGCCTTTGGCATCACAACACCAGCAGCGGAACGCGGCGGCGCGAAGTGAAACGTAGTGCAGGATAAAGAGACACTTGTCGTGTCTCAAAAAGCCTTGCTGTACGCGGCTTATTTAGCAAGTCAGTGCCTTGTTTTTGGCTTGTCCCTTGTCTCTAACCCTTGATTTGACAAGGTTTATTAGCAAGTTGTATATTGAGAAGTATAACCATACCAGGAATACAGGTGATTGGATCGTGCCCAAACAGACATTTGACATTTCACCGGAATCAAGCACACTACTGCGCGAGTATCATGATAGACGCAAGCAAAATGGGGAACATATCACGTTAAATGAAATCGTCACCGAGGCCATTAAATCCTATTGCTTGATAGAGCAAAGGGGGCGAGCAGAAGAGATATTCGAGAAGACTATGGAACGACGTTTCCAAAAATACGAAAACCGGTTAGCCTCAATGATTGCAGCTGTCGGTGTGGATGTTGCCATGATCCTCAGTGAAACATTAGAGACCGTCGCAGCCTATGAGGAAAACCAAGGGAAGTCATATCAGAACATTTATCAGGATTTGCGTAAAGAAGGAGTGGCGCTGTTCAATCGTCATAGAGCCTTTAAACTTGACCCCTCTAAGTGAAAAGAAAGCTAAGTCGAGAGGTTGATCTTTATGGCGCGAAGTATTGTTCTGGTACGATACAAAAAAGACATTCAAAGTGCACGAAATAACATCAAATACATCGGGTTTCGTAGTCGAGAATCAGAGGAAGAAGAGCGTGGTCTTTTTAATCGGGATCTCGACCAAGGCGCCGATTATGAAATTTTTCTCAATAAGATTGAGTCGCATCCCGCTTTGCAGCATGATAGCACGGTGAAAATGCACACCATGATACTCTCGATGTATGAAAATGACTATCGTTCGCTCTTGGAGAGTGGGTCCAACTTAAAAGATCTAGCACGCGAAGTATTATCCGACCTAGAGGAACATAAGGGGATGAAATTAGAGTGGATTGGCGCCGTCCATGAGAAGTCCGGACATCCTCATGTGCACATTGGAATTATGAGCGTAGGTGTCACTCCAGAAGGTGTTACTCGCCGTCTTTATCTAAATAGAGATCAAGACTTGCCCTGGCTGCGGGAGAAGTTTTTGGAGAAGATTCAACAAAGGGTACCGGAAATAGGAAGGGACTACAATAAGGAACGGGAACACAACAGAACACATGAACGTCCTAAGATGCGATCTGCAACACGTCAAATGTCCCATTCCTTGCAGGCGTTGGCACATACGATGGAGCATACAAAGTCATTGATGAAAGATAAGCGGAATAGGCAACGAAGATCAAAAAGAGCCAAATCACGCATCCAGCACCAAAGACAAGGACCAACGCAATTCCAAGATCGTTAACCTTTAATTGTGGTCTTGGAATACCAATCGGTATAGTGCAGTGTTAATTAGATTGTATACACTGAGATCATTTTCTACGCAAAGGAGTTTTAGCTTTTTGTACTTTTCTCGTTCGATCTGAATTGACCAATCTTCAATATCCTGCATGTCCAGAAGCGCAGGTTCAACTGCGCCTTTTGAATCAAGAGTGTCAAAATATGCCTCTATTGCTTTCTCCACAGTTTCCCATATTTTGAGTCCATGTCGTATACCGTAAACTCGAACTTCTTCTTTCAATTGGGCAGGCAAAGATATAATCCATGTTTTTCGAGAAGTCATTAAAATACCCCGCTTTTTCTACTGGGTTATATTTTCATACTATATGTATTTGCATATTCTATGGTACAATATTACTGTTTGGAAAGAAAGGTGCAATTGCCTATGCTTATCCTTTTGATTCGAAAAGAAGTGATCTACAACCGAATCATACAAAATATTGATAGTAGTAATATTGCCCCTTATATGGCTGATTTATCAACTTTTCAGACTTGGATCGCGGACAATTCAAAACCAACAGCTGTATTACTTGAACCGCAATGGCCACGAGTTCAAGAAGCGAAACAGCTATTAGGTCGGCTGAATGTTCCTGTCGAAGAGTTTACGGGGCAATTTGCACAAGCGGAAGCCTGGCTGAAAAAGTACTCCTCTAATAAAACCGAAACTTTGGTCGCTACTGGGAAAGAATCTTCTCGACCAGAGGTCGTCGAACAAGTAGTTCAGCCTGTCGAAGAAAAAAATGATGATTCCATGTCTCATGAGAGCCCTTTTTCTCGGAAAGTCATGGAGTTACATGATAATCCGCTTTTAAAGCGCCGACGTTCTGTTCCTATGTCAGAGATTGTACAGCGCAAAGAAGCGAAGTCACTACTACAGGATGAAGTGCTTTCAGCGCCAATGCAGATTCCAGAGTCGATTGACGAGTCCCAGCCGGTGGTAGAGGAAGCTCCACAACCTCAAGTGGAACAGCGCATCATCGAAAGAATCATTGAGAGAGAGATTGAAAAGCCTGTTTACATAAGGGAAGAAGTTCCTACGACACTCTCACCTGTATTTGTGATCGTGGTAGGACTTTGGCCAAGAGCGGGTACGAGTTTGGTCAGTATGTGTCTTGCGGAGCTACTAACATGCCATTTGCCTGACAGCAGTGTGGCGCTCATAGAGCATCCGCGGCAGCAACCACGAATGTTTGATTACTTTGCGTTCACGGAAACATACACACATTGGTTAGAAAATGGACGCGGAACGACTTTGCAACGGAATGGCATCGAACTATCTCCTATGAAACCGGGGTTAGATGGAGCGGTTGATGATGAACGAGTCGTGGAGTACGTCTATCAACAATTACGGCGCCCGTTTACGATCCTCGATGCAGGGAATAATCACGAGCCTTCATTATTGTACGAGCTCGCCAATCACATTGTGGTGGTGATTGATTGTGACCCTACTTTGCTTAATATTGAAGGCGCAGCTAAGGCATATCATGCTTTGGTTGAATCTTACTCCGAGAAATTGCATGTTGTTCTTAATAAATGGACAAGGTTTACTGATTTCCGAGATCAACAAAGTGGAGAACATCTTTTTCCTAAGGCAATTCCTATACCGTATTTGGATCCAGCCACTGTCCAGGAAGCATTATGGAAAGGAACGTTTTTTGCAAAAAAATGCGAAGAAGATTTAAGAATGTTAAGTAGCAAACTTGTGATGCAATGGTTGCCACATGATCTTCGTAGGAAGAACAGGTCGCAAAAATCGGGTATCTTAGGGAGGTTCAAACGCAAATGAAACCGCGTGTAAAACAATGGTTTAAATATGGCGCCGCTACTGTGGTTTTCCTAATTGGTTGTGGTGGAACAATCGCATATACAAACTGGATTCGACCGGTGTTAAACGACCAAGAAGTCTGGTTTGCCACCAAGACACTAACACCAAATGCAATGATCCAAGCATCGGAACTAACACATGGATATATGGATAAAGATCACATTCCAGAAGGATCGGTGTTGGACGAAAATCAAATTGTAGGAAAAAGGGCATCCGTCACAATTCCGGAGAATGGTATCATCACAAATTCAAATCTCGAAACGGATTCACTGGCACTAACAAAAGGTACTCAAGATTTCCAGGTATCTTCTGACTGGATCGCGAGTATCGAGGATACGTTAAGGCGTGGTGATCACGTCGATATTTATCTCTTGCCTAGCGACCAGGAAACCATGACAACAGGCTCTAATGGAGCTGGTCACAAGACCGCAGCAATTAACGCAGCTATGCAGTCGCCACCTTATCTGAAGAATATCCCAGTAGAGTGGGTTCATAACGACAGTAATCAGGAAGTCGTTAATAATTCGGCGCAAGGGACAGGGGACTTGGGTAGTCCTGAAAATGGAACTGCTGTGCCATCAAAACTGGAGTTGAAGCTGACGAATAATCAGGTAAGTGAGCTGGTCACTGCAATCAAAGCACAAAACAAGTTGATCATCTCGTATTTACCGACTGTTTCTTCATAATCAAACACCCATAAAACAAGTATGGTTTTACTGTGAAAATAGATAGGGCGGTGCTTTTTATGTACGCTGTGCGGCTTCGCAGTGATTTATTGGAACAAGTCCAGTCTAAGTACAAAATTGAAATCATTGAATCAATGCATTCAATGCCTCCTGGTACGGTGAACGAAATCGTACTGATTGATGAGAAAGGAATCGAACTACAGGATCTATTGACTCAAATTGAAGGTCAGTCCGATTCTTCTATTGTTTACGTAGTCGATGATGTTTCTAATGCAAAACAGGCATTTGCTTCAGCTCACGGCATGCACATCGTGAGAGCAAATGCTTTGATGAGTTACTTAGAAGAGATCCATACTGATATCCATAAACAACCGGTGCTTGCTTTTTGGGGCGTACTTCCCCAACTGGGCACAACGACAATCGCATTAGCGGTTGCAAATCAGTTAGCTCTTTCAACAGGTATGAACGTTGGCATTCTGGGACTGAATTTATACAATCCAGGCACCAGTTTTGCGCATGATGTCACAAACACTTTAGACGATGTGCGACCATTGTTGAGTTTGAAGCAACTTACACCAACAAAGTTACGTGAAAGCATGCAACTCATGAGTCAAGGGGTTTGGTACTTACCGGGACCAAGGAATCCACTCAATGCAATGGAGTATCAACCAGAGGAAATTGCTTACTTGATTTCAAATGCAAAACAAGCCTTTGAATTGGTGATTGTCGACGTTGGCAGCATTTTGAACACAGCTGCAGCGTTGCAATCTTTGGTGATGGCTACGCTTCGTTACGTAGTGACCAAAGATTTATTGGAGTGTCAGGAACGGTTTATCTCACAGTCACAGTACATTCTTAAATCGCTATCCATTAACACGGAAGAAATTTTGTTGATAGGAAACCAAATGCGCCAACCCAATCATTTACGCGATTATGCAAAAACGATGAATGTACTCCCAGTGGCAGCAATTCCGTCTTTTCCCGAGTTGCCGTATTACAGTGAAAACGAAGAGGACAAATTGCGTCTCTATTTCGCGCAAAAGAAATTTAAACAGGCAATTGAACAAATCGTAAATGCATTTTCCAATGAGAAGTGAGGTGTACCAATGGCTACGGTAAGTGAACTATTTCAACCGATTTTTGTACCGTCTGCATTCATTACGAGCTTGCAAGGCAACCGAGTACATGGAGCTTCGGATCATGGTTTTAAAAAGTTATGTGATACGTTCGATGATTATCTAGATACCCTGCATGACAGAAAAGGGGATGACTACTTAGAGAGACAGCATGGCGCGATTGTAGGTGATGTAGCGGCCAAATCCTATTTTATTGATGAGATCCACAATTTTTTGAGAGCGCGGCCAGAGTTTCAACAGGTTGGCTTTCCGACTCACTATCCTAATCTTGCTGAGGCCATTTTTCAGCAGGTTTTGGGGTTTGGCCCGTTAAGTATATGGTTTCAAAATCCAACGGAAGCAGCGCATGTCATTGGCACAAAAATTCTTTTCCAGCGCTCCGGGAGCAATCGTAAAGAAATTCAGTCGTTTCGCTTCGAATCACTTGACCAGGTGTATCAGCTGATTCGTAGCATTACACTTTGGGACCCATTGACGCAAGTGAGCGCCACCACGAAATGGACAGAGGTGAACATGCTCGACGGCACACGCGTAACCATTATTGTGCCTCCGCTGTCGAGTTATCCAATGTTGATTTTCCGGCAGTATCCATTCAAATCCTTTACATTTGAACACGAAGCGCAGCGTAAAACCATAGACACAGCATCCACTCGACTTTGGAAAATACTTAGTCGCTTGATGCTCAATACGGTTGTGACAGGATTCCGTGGAAGTGGAAAGACCACTTTTCTCAAAGTCATTTATGGCGCCAGAGACGAAGATATGACTGTGATCACGGTAGAGAGGGATACTTTCGAAATTCGTTTAGATGAGGCATTCCCAGAACGTGCTGGTTACATCTTACCTGTTCGCCCCTCCTTGGACATGATGACGGATCTATTTGCAGTGTTTCTTCGCGCGGATGCACACTACATCATTGTTCCTGAAATGCGAAGCGGTGAAATTGAGATCGTTTTACGTTCAAAGGAGCGTGGCAACGGTTATCTGGTAACGTATCATGGCCAAGACATCCCATACTTGCCTGCAGAGATGGCACGTTTGTCTTTGGAAAGGTTCCCATCTCGTGACTATCAATCGGAACTCATCCGAGCTGCTAAAAGTTTGGATGTCGCTGTTTGGATGGATGAATTGCCGAACGGCCGCAAGGTCGTGTTGGGGGTATATGCGTTCTCCTACTCTGAGGAAACTGGTGATATTGAAGTTGTACCTTGGGTAGTTTACGACCGACAGTCTGAAACTTGGAGCTACAGCGACTACATTCCTGCACCAATGGCGGCTAAACTTCAAAATTTGTATCCGGAGTTATTTGAATCATTCCAGCGCGAACTAAAGCGCCTGTCTACAAATCATAAATCCGATGCACAAATCAAGCGTTTGAACATCAAGGAGGCTATGTGATGCAGTTCCCTTTTCATCTTCATTATCTAGCTTACCTCAATGCTTTCATCGAACTTTGTTTGTACTTGTGCATGTTTTTACCATTGGTTTATTTTACGAGGACACTTTGGTTGGCGATGTATCAGTCAACACGTGGACGGTTACTCGGTGCTGCGCAGCGGCGAAGACTACGAACAGAACCACTTTTTCGGACTAGCACGAATGAGGGCAAGGAATTCTCCTACTTTCGTCTCAGTAGTCACATCCAAAATTTGATGGAAATTTCGGTGAAAAAAACCACGCCAACAAGTTATCGGACGTTTGGGTGGGTAACGCTGTGTACCTTTGCCGGTGTGTACTTTGTTCTGTTCATTACAAGTGACAACTTGTTTGTACCGATTCTCCCAGGGCTAGTATTAGCGATCTGTCCCTATATTTATTTGATCGCTCGGCGCCACATGCTTTCCATTCGTAATAGCTATGACATCGGACCCGTTGTAAAGGCGTTAATTCCCAAATATCGGGCGAGTCATCGAAATATGCGACATGCCTTACCACTTTTGACTAAAACAGAGACTCAGACACCATTTGTACGGGCTTTGGCGCGTCTGCATTTGAAATTGAATCGAGCGCATTCTTCAGAGCATGCACAAGAGATCATACGTAATTTTAACGCTCAAACCGGAACAGATTGGTCCAAACGATTATCCAGTCTCATTTATAAAGCCTACATAGAGAACATCGACGTCGAGGATGCTCTGGTGAAATTGGAGGAGGATATAACAGCAACCCAAGCAGCTATGAAAGATGGGCGAACCGAACGAATGGATACTTTTCTTCTAGGTATTTTGCCTGTGTTTGCATTACCTGGTGGCTTGGCTTTGCTGTATATCGCAGTCACCAGAAATGCATTCCATTACCAATTTGGCACGCCACAAGGGATAAAGAGCTTCGTGATGTCGCTCGTTGTTTCTCTGGCCGCTGCCCTGGTGGGGATTATCTTCAATCGGCCAAAGCAGGACATTTAGAGGAGGATTTACATTGGATATTATCGCTATTCTGATTCTACTTCTATTCTCCCTTACTGCTGCTTCGATTTTTTACTTTACAAGTGTTGATGAGTATACGAGGGATAACTTGAAAACTCGCGTCTCAAGTCAATGGCGGTCCATCCAGATCGAAACACGGAATCGTTTAGGCGACGAAGAACTAAGACGGTTGCTTGAGCAAAGTGGAGTTTCGATTTCACCAGCAGTCTTCAACTATATACGTATTGCAATGACTGGGGGAGTCCTGGTAGTAAGCGTAGACCTCGTGTTGTCGAGTCACTTGTATTTTTTGTTTTTGATGCCGATAATCATTTGGTTTTTCTTTGAATATCGAGAAACTAGCTATCTGCATCTGGCTCGATATGTTTTTGGGATGTTACAAAAACAGGCTGCACAGCAGCGCAATAAAGAGCTGTTTTTACTCTTTGAGTTGGTTTATCAAGATTTATTGTCCTATATGAGCCAACCAAGAAGTATCTACAGCATTTTGTCGGCAAATACACATCAAATGACAAAGCTCAAAAAATCTCTATCCCGTTGTTTAACCAAGTTTCCGCGAAACCCAGGGAATGCACTTTTGCAATTTGCAGAAGATGTAGGAACTGAGGAGGCGCAACAATTTGCGAAATTGCTATTAGACATTGAAACTGCCTCTCCAGAGGTTGCTTTAGATATGCTCGAAGATACTCAAAAAGACTTCCGTAAACAGCGTGTGGCACTCTTTAAACAGAGACTCTACTTGAGGGGTTTAATTGGGTTGGTGTTGGTCATGACCGGTGGTATGGCTGTAGCAGCGAATTTCAATTTTATCATCGAAGAGTATACGAGAGCACTGTTAACACTGCAATGACCAATGATTGAAATCTCAATATGCAATGTTATTTTTGATTGATTTGGGAAGCAGAACCGATTAACAAAAGCATCAATGCGACTATCATTGTAATATCATTTTACGCCTTTTGTTGTATATTAATACTTGTATCAACATATAACCAGTATTAAAATACAGGTATGGAGGGTTGATGATGCGTGCAGTGGTCCTATCGATTCTGCTACTTGTGATGATGATTGGAATCATTGTACCGATTAGTACAAATATCCAATATGGAGATCAGCGAGTAGCTGGCGATTCAAGTGCAACCATTCAGAAACAACAAAATTTGGCCACGAAATAGGAGGACTAGAGATTGAGAAGCGTAGTTGTTGCAGTCTGTTTGCTGATTTTGGCTGTTGGAATGTATGTAGGAGCTAAAACATTTTTCAATGGCTCCCAGACAACTGTGCAGTCAACCGGGAACACCACGATTACAAACGCGGTATCTTCAAGCACTTAAACAACACTTAGTGGGGAGGGGGGATAGATGAGGTCTGTTATCATTATGATTCTTTTACTCCCTTTGTTTTACTACTTTGGTTATCAACCTGATATGGATCAGGTGAATGAAGCTCGCTCTCTTTATCTGGAGAACGTGGTACATACGGCTTTAACACAGGCGCAAATCAAGGGGTATTTTTCCACAACAGACCTCCAGACTATTCAGGATAATGTTGCATCAGCATTGGGGTACCCAACAAATGAGGTTTATATCAATGGTACTACGACTCAGCAGACACGTGGAGTACAAATCACTTTAACGCTCTCAATTCCAACACAGATCGCGTTTTTTAACATGTCCCCAGCAACCAATCACGCGACGATTACACGATCTGAGTCGGCAACAAGTGAGGCAATATTATCATGAGATATGTCATTGCGCTCATTTTTTTAATTGGGTATTACGTTGAGGTTCACATTTCTACGTTAAATGTGGGGCTTGAAGAAAATGCCTACGAACGCTTTACATATGCTTGTGAGAATGCCAGCCACGATGCAGCATTGGACGTTACTCCAGAGAGTATAGCGACTGGTCAGCCAGTTTTCGATGAAACAGCAGCAACTAACACGTTTGATCAGGATTTGGCTGCCAATATGGATCTCGATCCTCAGACACTGAAGCCATTGCCAAACACGATGTTTCAAGCACCGGTAACGGTATTAACAGAGCAGTTTATTGATTACAGCAATACAACTTTTCCTTATGAATACAAGGATGCGGCCTATGGCATAGACGTGACCTTAGAAGGGCCCGCCATTGCATATGTTGTTCAAGCCCAGATACCGAGCATCCAGCCGGGAGTGACCTCGTTTACAAAAACATGGGCAGTGGTGCAATCGTATCCTGGGGATTCAAATGATTAGACAAAAAATACAAAATGTAGGTACAGTGTAAATATAGAGTATAAATTGCTTTGTGATGTAAGTAAGGGACACCATATGTTTGAAATAGCATCCGTTGACCGTATAAAACGTAGGTGCTATGCTGAACATAACAAAAGGAGTCAGGGGGCAACCTGACTCCTACGGTACATCGCCTTGAGTGACGGGGGTTCCCGCACTCGGACGACTTAAATCAGTTGCCACATATGTGGCGAACAATAAAAGTCACCCCGAACTGGCTGCTAAACCGAACGGGGTGACTTTTATTTATGTGAACGAAAAGCGACTATGATCGTTACTATGAGTGTCAGGAGCGCAAGTAAGAACATGCCTCCCTGTAGTGCTACCCCTAGTGCTTGATATGTCACATACATTCGTCCGACCTCCCCCTGTCCGAGAAGGACTTGCGGGAAGGCGTCACCCCAGATTTAGCTAAGTACCGTACTAAGAGTTTACTACCAACGGACTTCAAACACCACTAGATTCCTGCTAAATATTGTATGTACGTGCCTACTGCGCCGATCGTGCAGCAATCCGGAGAGTGCTTGGTGTCGAAGTCCACCACGGGTCTGCTGCATCGCTGACTGTGCGGGACGAACATCCTTCGCGCGCCAAAGTCTTCTTTGGGCCGCGCCAACTGGCACATCACCAACCTTGCCATCCGGAGCGCTGGTAGCTGATAGACAGTCCTGTCATGCGAGAGTACCGATGCCCGTAGCGCGAACCGACCTTTCAATATGAAGAGTGTCAAACGTGCCCAGTCGAAACGGAGGTTTAAGTTGTTCAACCACTGTTTTTAGGTTTTCAATAGAGACATATTCTCAAAAATGCTAAAATCCTTGAGCTGGGATACTGAAAGGAACGATAACAATATGAGCATTCTACGTTGGGTGATTTTGGTTCCTATACTAAGCCTCTTATCAGGTTGTGCGGAAAATAACGTGAGCAATACAAGCCAACCTCTAATGTCTAAAAATACTCAACAAAAAATTAGTCATAGTCATTTTCCAATCATCTTCAAAACAGATACATTTACATATACCGTAAATTGGATTAAGTACCCGAAATCGATTCATAGTTTGACAGACACTGGTGCTTCAGCAACTGATCATGCGAAAGGAAAATATTACATGATATACATGCGTGCTAAAAACATCTCTTCTAAGATGCAAATATTAAATAATGAGATATACATCATTGCGGCCAAAAAGCAATATGCACTTGATGACAAAGCCACTTCGGACTTTGATTTTTATTGGATAAATCATGGTAGTCGCAATAATGGATACGATGACTTACTTAGCGAAGTTGCTTTTGACGGAACAATCTCATACTACCCAGGGGAATCGCATACAGGGTACCTGATTTTTGACTTGCCAAAAAACACGAATCACATCGAATTGAAGGTCAGAAAAAACGCGATAGATTTTGGACCATCTCGTTTTGTGACTGTCCGGCTACAATAATATGTAATATATTATATTTTCTGTTGCCATTTTAGATGTGATTCCTAGTCAACTTAGACGTCTTAATTTATCTAAAATCCAACTTGTGGTTCATCATCTAATCTATAACGCCGCCTTAAGTGAATTTACACCTCTTCGATTCATCTCTAGAAGTGCCCCCAATGTGCCAAACTAACTGAATAAAGGTCTTACATCCTTGTAATGACAAGCAGAATACTGATCACGTGGTAAAAGCCAACAACGTACAGACAACACAAGAAATGTTTAGAAACAGGTAGGTTTTTATTTTATATATTTTTCCGCTGATTCCCATCTATACTTTTCTATGATTCTTATCTAATATATCTGGGTGCATCATTTAAATTATACTAGGAGATGGTTTTTTTTGTCGGAAAGATCCCACATTTTTAGAAAGATCGGCATTTCATTTCTTGCCACGGCATTATTAGGTTCATTTGCTGCCTTATTCCCAGATGTGAATCCAGTTATGGCAAGCACCCAAACTTCCTCCGATCAACCTTCGAAGACGATTGAGGTTACCGCATTAGAAAACGGTTATACCGACGTATATCGAAACCCGGATGGAACAATTACAAGTGATAATTTCTTTACACCCGTGAACTATGAGGATCAAGGGACATGGCACCACATTAACACAAACCTAGTCCCTGATTCTAAAGGTGGATTCTCAGTAACCAAAAATCGTTTCACAACACAATTTGCGAAATCATCTGATGATTCGAATGTGGAAACGGTGGATTACCAAGGCCATCAAATTACGTTTACGCCTGTTGGTACGAGCATCGCCAGTAAACTCGGCTCTAATGTATTCGGAAATTTAAAATCAGTAACAGGACAATCTAGTCATAATAGTATTTCATATTCAGGGCTGTATCCAAATGTAAGCCTCGAAGAACAAGTGACAAGCCTAGGCGTTAAAGAAGTGCTTGTACTTAACAAATATACGCCAGGACTGCATTCTTTTTCGTTTGTTGTTAACGATGATGGTTTGACGCCCAAGATTCAAACTGACGGGTCAATCCTTTTTGAAGACAGTAAAGGTAACACGGTCTTCACAATGCCTGCTGGTTATATGCAGGATTCAAACATTGATCCCCAAACAGATGAGCCAGCGGAATCCAACGCAGTGAAATATAGTATTTCAACTGTTAGTGGGAAGACAATTTTGACTGTTTCCGTTGATGAATCGTGGTTAGCTAGTTCTCAACGTGTTTACCCTGTCTATGTTGATCCTTCCATCAATGTTCAGTCTCAATTATCAGATGCCTATGTTTCGAGTACCAACACTTCCACGAACTACAGTAGCTCGGCACTTTATGATTCTGCAACTAAGGACTATGACCTTAAGGTTGGAGAAACTGATTCTTCATCAACGGATAACTGGGCATATTTCAAGCTACCTTCAGCGGCAGACATGCCATTATTGGGGCTGACAGTAAAGTCGGCAACGTTTAACGTGTATTGTAACTGGTCCTATTCGTCTACCGCTGAACCGACGTATTTGTGGACGAATAATACGACCAATTGGAGTACCAGTACAGTCACTTGGGGGAGTAAACCATCACATGACTCACCTTCGTATGCGACAGCAACATCTGCAAAGGGGCAGTGGGCTTCTTTCAACATTACATCGCTGGCTCAGGAATGGTCAAACAATATCACTCCTGATACAACGTATGAACATACCCCGGATATGGGTTTCTTTTTGGACGAAGGTGGCAGTAGTCAAACCTATGCACATAAATTTGCTGCAGATGAAACTACGAATTCTGCAAATCGTCCATATGTAAAGATCACCTATGCACCACCTACATCACCTTGGGGTGAACTCGTCACAAATGATGATAGCCAAACCGGTTATGTAAATCTGTGGTGGAATCCAGTTTCGAATGCGAGTGCCTATTATGTTGAGATTTGGGATGGTCATCAGTACGAAGGCTTTAAAGTCGACGCAGAAAATAGCAATTCAGGTGTTCAAGAGTGGACATCCCGAAATAAAAACATTTGGCCGACTGAATCAGAGGAGCAATCAGGCGACTATTTGCTATATCATGCTGATACGTTAGGAAGTAATCCAGCACCAACGCCTGCAAATAACCCAGGCGATGGTGGAGATCTATCCATTAATCCATCTCCTGTGTATCACAATGCTGACGTTGCGAATCCTAGCCAACCTACGGATTATACAGGCACCCAGTACTATTATTTTCGTATTGCCGCTGTCACCTCGGATGGCCAAGTGACGGACATGAGTGACGCCTTTACACCAACTATGCAGCCATATACTGCTGACCGTGGACAAGCATCAACAATGATTCCGCTTAGTGTTGGGCAAGTGGATGCAGCTACAGGTAACTTTGTTTTACCGGAAACAGATGCGCAGCTAAATGGTTTGGGACCACAAGTATCTTTGGAGCGAACATATAACAGTGCTGGTGAACTTGCCATTGAGAATGGTGATGGTGAAAGTGGTTCTGCACCCGTTACTAGTTTTCTTGGGAACGGATGGGCAATGGGATATCAGACATCTATTGTTCCTGTAGGTAACGTGGCCGAATTATACGGACCTGACGGGAGTTGTTCTGATTTCTACTCTCAAATGGATGGTACTGATTATGCATCCCCGCCTGCACTACAAGATGAGACACTGAAAAACGACCCAAATGTAGCAGGGGGTTACATGCTTCAGTTACCAGACAATACAACAGAGTACTTTGATACTTTAGTCGCTGACGATTCTGGACCAGAACGCTGGGAATTGTCAAAAATTGTTGACCAAAACGGGAATGCACTGACCATTAATACGTCGGATGACACAACTAATGGTATATTCACCATTTCGAGTATCACTGATCAGAACGATCACACGACGACCCTGAATTATAATTCGGATGCACAACTTACAAGTGTAGTCGATCCTTCAGGTCATACATGGTCCTATAGCTACAATAGCAATGGTCAGCTCGCATCTGTCACTGACCCTCAAGGCAATGTAACACAGTATGGTTATACAAACGATGAATTGACCAGCATTACCGATCCGAACAGCAACACATACACCATTTCCTACGATTCGAATGGAAGGGTAACTGGGGAGACTGATCCATCTGGCAAGTCAGAGTCAATATCGTATGGAGCTAACACTGCGACATTAACAGACCAAAAAGGGATTGAAACGCAGTGGACATATGATCAGGATCACTACACAACCCAACAAGTGGTTGATCCTTCCGGGTTAAATCAGGTTACAACATACCAGAATAATGAGTTTGGTGAGCCTACAACAGTCACGGATGCTAACGGGAAAGATACGTACTATTCTTACAACGTTTTCGGGCAACTAATCAATACAGTTGATCCAGTAGATGATGAAACTAGCCAGACTTACACGTCATCATCACTTGGTGATATTGGAAATGATGTTACATCTGTTACAACTCAGTCTACAACAGGGAAACTTTTGGCCAGTATAACGCAATACGATTATTATCCATCTTTCACGGATCCAACGACCGGGAATACTCAGGACAATAATCAGGCTGTAAATCAATCACCAGTAGGTGTTGACACAACTACCGTATATGACTCTAATGGGAATCCAATATCGGACGTACAAGTACCGTTTGATAATGCGCTGAATAATAACAGCTTTGAGTCGTGGAACGGCACACTACCTACTGGGTGGACCGAAAGTGGCGCCAGTCATTCTGATATTAAATCAACGAATAGCTATTTTGGAGGCTATGCTTGGGGAATTTCAAACGCAACAGGAAATGTTGATTTAACGCCTACAAGCAAACCGGTCTCTCTTTCGAATGAAAGTTCCAATGGTGTTGCATTTGCCGTCTATGCCAATGCATCAAGTGTAGCTGCAGCAAATTCAACACACTTAAAGTTAGATTTCTTAGATTCTAGTGGTACCGTTTTAGGTTCCATAAATGGAACAAATTTAGGGGGGGCGGGACAATGGGAACAGTTAAGTGTAAGTGTGGATCCACAGGATGTTCCTACGAATACCGCTTCCTGTGAGCCTGTCATAGAAACTGATCCGACAGGTACTGATGAAGTAGACTTTGACGCGGCCGATCTAAATGCTCAATCGGAAGTCGTGCCCGATTATAATGCATTCACAAATGGTAGCTTTAATAGCGAGCTAACAAATTGGCAGACAGTTGGTACGGCTACACCTACAGCGACCGCAACGAATGCTTTTCCAGGTAGCAAGTATTCAATCAATATTGATGACCCTTCCGGTTGGAATGGGATTGAGCCGAGTGACTCTAATCAGTACATTCCCTATGTTGCAGGGCAAAAATATACTTTCGGCGGTTTAATTACTGGAACAAGTGCAGGAACCACTTATCTTGACCTGAGATGCTATGACAGTAACAAAAACTATATTGGTGATATTGGTGAGCCTACTAGCTATTCAGGTACGTTTGACTGGAGTGATGAACAAGTACAACTGAATGATAATGCGCCAAGCGGGACGGCCTACATTACACCAGAGGTACTTACCAATTCCAGTAGTAATGGGGACCTGTGGATTGGCGATCTATACCTAACAATGTCATCAGAAGCCACGAATAGTACGTACGATTCTGATGGGAACTTGTTAACTCAAACTGATCCATCAGGGAATGAAACGCAGTACGGTTATGATTCTGAAGGAAATAACACAAGCATTACCGACTCTGATGGAAATTTAATGAAAATGCTGTATGATGCGGATAACCAACTAATAGGTCAGACCTACGCAAATGGATTAAACGTCTCATACACATACGATGGTGACGGAAATATTACTAAGGTGTCCGAGACCTCAGCTGACGGCTCGACAACAAACACAGTTGGGCAAAATCAGTACAACAGTCTAAATCAGTTGACATCGTCGACAGATGCGTTGGGGAACACCACCACATACACTTATGATGATGATGGCAACGTAAGTACTGAGACATTGCCAGATAGCCATATCCTATCCAATACGTACGACAATGCAGGTAACCAAACTGCCCAAAGTGTGGATGGTACAACGGTAAATCAGTGGGCCTACGATGCAAACAATAACGTAACGTCAATTCAGTCTAATAATGGCTCAAAGACAAGCTTTACATTAGATGGCGACGGAAACATCACTAGCCAACAGGACAATACCGGATCTCAAACTTTCGGCTATGACAATGCTGATGGTAATATGACTTCGAGTACGTTTTCAGTCGGGAGCACTTCAGCAAGTACAAACTATCAATACAATACACAAGATGATCTGGTGAATTTGGCAACCGGTATTGCATCTGCCTGCCTTGGTTATAACGAGGCAAATCAATTAGCCAACATGTATTTTGGCAACGGTGTAAGCACGTCATACAACTATGACAGTGCTCATCGAATTCAATCTGTCGTCATTAGTGGCCCAAATGGCACAATTGGCGCGTTCAAGTATGCTTATGACCACAATGGCAATATTACGTCTGTTATCGACATGACGTCTGGAAAAGCATTGGCGACGTATACGTACGATGACATGAATCGCCTGTTAACAGAAACCGACGCGAGCGGTCAGGTGACTCAGTACACCTATGACCTGCATGGAAACATCACGAAGAAGACAGTTGGCTCAACCACCACCACTTATACCTATGATAATGATGATGAATTAACCGCGGTTAATGATCAGACTTACACGTATAATGCGGATGGAGAGTTAACCGGTGACGGTAAATACGCATATAAGTGGAACAGTCTTGGTGAACTTACGGAAGTGGACAATGCATCAACTGGCGACCCGGTTGCTACCTATACTTATGATGCATTGGGACGACGCATCAGTGAGACGGCTAGTGGACAAACCACTCAGTTCTTTTATCAAGGGCAGTCCACTTCGGTGTCATACGAGACGGACGGGGATGGAAACTTACTACGTTCGTACACTTACAACCAAAACGGTTTGCCGCTCACAATGACAACATGGAGTGATGGAACCGGAACGACCTATTATTATCATGAGAATGCCCACGGTGATGTCATTGCGATGACTGATGGTAGTGGCAATACAGTGGCACAGTACACGTATGACACATGGGGCAACGTCTTGAGCAAGTCGGGTGCAATGGCCGATTCAAATCCATATCGATATGCTGGTTATCGTTGGGACGATGCAGTGGGGATGTATTACCTGAACACACGGTATTACAGTCCGTCAACTATGAGGTTTATAAGCCAAGATTCCGCTAGTTCGTCGGTGAATCTCTACACGTATGCAGATGATAACCCAGTGAATGAAATGGATCCTACTGGCGAGTTTCCATGGGGATTCACCGCTGAATTCGCTGCTTCATTGATATTAGATGGTCTTACCGATGGGGCGGCATCAGAAATTTCTGTAGAATTAGTGGAGAATGAAGAAGTATCAGCTGCGAAAGCAGCACTCAGTAAAGCGGGGAGATCCGGAAAACAGGCTAGATTACGGGAGCTTGCTGATGACCCAAAACTATCAAGCTCTATTCGAGGAGAACTTAAAAGAGATATTAACATGATAAAACGTGGAAAACGAACGACTATTCGTGTCCCAAAGGGTTATAATTTGGCACATAAAAGAGGATTTGAAGCCAAAAAAGGTTACGGATACTCACATAGTGTTTTACAAGAAATTGGACTTCATCGTTTACAGCATAAATACGAAGGGTATTGAACAAGGAGGGATACTATACATGCATGAAAAGGAATTTAACGCAGTTATTTCTCTACCTGGTTCTAAACGATATGAGTACTTTATAAAGCAAGTGTGCGATAGACAGGAAGTGTGGGGGCTATTTAATAATGGATGGGCCATGGTAACGGATGATAATGGACAACTTTTAATCCCATTGTGGCCCAGAATTGAGTTTGCGGAGGTCTGTGTAGATTCAACCGAGTGGAGTGGATACAAACCGAAAGAGATCGACTTAGAACGGTTTGTTGAAAAGTGGATTCCTGGTATGGTAAACGATAAGGTTATGCCGGCAATCTTTATGACTCCATCGAATCGGGGTGTTGCTGTAGATAATAAACGTCTTTTGGAAGATTTAGAACAGGAATTAGAAAATTATTAATCTAAAATGAACGGGATGTTATTGTTCCTGATATGTTCCCCTGATGGTAGACATGCGAAATCAGCACCGCCGACCGCGCAGCCAACACGAGCAGATGTGGAGCCGAAGTTCACCACGGAGCCGCGCCCGCTGACAGCGCCGCCGACCATGCGGCCAGCGGGCGTACGCGTGGCGCTGAAGTCCACCACTGGGCTACGTCCGCTGGCGCGCCGCCGACCGTGTAGCCAACGCGACAAGCTAAGCGCCATGCGTTCATCGGTCAAATCAGCACTCCGTTGACCGTATAAAACGTAGGTGCTATGCTGAACATAACAAAAGGAGTCAGGTTGCGCCCTGACTCCTACGGTACATCGCCTTGAGTGACGGGGTTTCCCGCACTCGGACGACTTAAATCAGTTGCCACATAATGTGGCAAACCAAAAAGTCACCCCGAACAGGACGCTAAACCGTTACGGGGTGACTTTTATTTATGTGAACGAAAAGCGACTATGATCGTTACTATGAGTGTCAGGAGCGCAAGTAAGAACATGCCCCCCTGAAATGCTACCCCTAGTGCTTGATATGTCACGTACATCGTCCGACCTCCCTCAGTCCGAAGACTTGCGGGAAGGCGTCACCCCAGATTTAGCAAAGTACCGTATCTAGAGTTTACTACCAATTAACTTAAGACACTAGCATGCCTGCTAGATATTGTATATACGAGCCTGCTTCGCGCAGAAGTCTGCCATGGGGGCCACGCCAGCTGGCACACCGCTGACAATGCAACGACAGCGTAAACAAGTGATCACGGAAAATAAAGTTGTATACTCATTTTCCTCACTTAATGCTATGTACGTTGATCGACGTTTTTTGGCGGAACGATTAAAGTTATAAATTGGCGGATTTGGACAAATAAAGTCGTATACCGTCCGGAATACTACTCATCGCATATTTATACGGTTTTTTAGCGTTTTTTTAATATTCGCCCTCGTATGTTCAATAAGGAAACCTTCAATTAGTGGATATCTCCACTCCATTTGTTGGACCCTGCATCAAAATAAAGGGGTGTTTTGGAGGTACTTCATATCGTTTAAACTGAAATTTTATGTTAAATCCTCCAAATTGCCCTATTCATAAATTCGATTACCTTTTCGCCGCCTCTCTGAAAATCAGTGGGTTCCTTTCCTACCTTCGGTGGTGTTATATGAGCACCTCGACTAGAACTTTTTTCGTATACCACGATGTTCTGGAACTCACCCCGTTTTAGTCCCCACATTTCCCCTTTCCGTAAAGCTACGATGCACGCGTCACCCGTGATCGCTCTGGGAACCGCGTACTCCTTGATGAACTGGATTGCTTGTTTGGGTGATGTTAGCTGGTTATAGAGCTTCGGAGGTACCTGGTACTGCGACGAGTGGTAGGGGACCAGCTCTATAGTTGCGATCTCACAGGAAAATATCTTCATGATATCCAACATGCTTGATTCCTTATGTGTGTTCAAAACATGAAACATACATTGTTTCAACTTTTGATACCAATACTGACCACCAGGGGTCCACAAGAGCTTTGGATTCAAACAGATATTTGGATAACCATCGAAATCCCGTTGATAAAGCGTGTCTAAAATGACTTTGTGGACGTCATTATTTTCCTCAACGAAGTAATCCGATAGTCCGAATCCAGGGTTAAGCGATAGTATATAGATCGACGCCGTTTTAAGGTTCCCAATGTACGGTGCCGGCAACAAATTCAAATGCAATTTACCGGAGAGCAGTTTGTGAAAGTTCTTATCGTTCATGAAATCATTATGTGTCTTATGTGAACAAATGGTTCTTTGACGCTCAGTAATCACTGAGTCATCCGGGTGAACATTATATCCATTAGCATCTTCCTTGAATTCACGCCAAAATTCGATAAATCTATCTGCTGCTGTCCCCATTATCCTTCTACTCCTCTTTTCAGTTAATCTGTCCGTTCAATAACGATTTTACAAATCAGTTTATTTTTATACAGACATTTACTTTGTTTTTCAGTACACAACTATATTTTCGTGATCAGGTGCATTACCGTGGTTTCTTAAACAAAGTCATGTGTTCATCCGTCAAATTTATGTTCACAAATAATTTCAATAAAATTCTGATAAATATGTGTATAATGAATTCAACATCGAAATATGTCGAACATTGTCTAAAAAAACATAATGTATTCGGGAGTGGAGTAGAGATGAAAACGAAATTCAGTAAATGGTTAGAACAAAACGAAATTCAGCCAGCAGCATTTGCAAAGCGATACAGAATCGAATTAGAAACTTTAAAAGAGCTGATGTCCAATACAAATGCAGAAGTCACGCACGAAGAACGAAATAAATTACGCAAGGCCATAAGAGAAATCGACCCGACGGCGAATACGTACGACTTTTGGAGTGTTTCCCCATCCAGTGACGTTCAGAATTTTATTTTGGACGTTTCATAAAAGCGTACGCTTCAGTTCCCTTGAATTTACACTGCTGCGGACAAATCAACACTCCGTTGACCGTATAAAACGTAGGTGCTAAGCTGAACATAATAAAAGGAGTCAGGGGGCAACCTGACTCCTACGGTACATCGCCTTGAGTGTCGGGATTTCCCGCACTCGGACGACTTAATTCAAAGCCACATTATGTGGCGGATCAAAAAGTCACCCCGAACAGGCTCCTAAACCGTTACGGGGTGACTTTTATTTATGTGAACGAAAGGCGACTATGATCGTTACTATGAGTGTCAGAAGAGCAAGAAGAAACATACCCCCCTGAAGTGCTACCCCTAGTGCTTGATATGTCACATACATTCGTCCGACCTCCCACTGTGCGAAGACTTGCGGGAAGGCGTCACCCCAGATTTAGCTAGTACCGTACCAAGAGTTTACTACTAATGGACTTCAGACACTAGCATGCCAGGGGTGTTGGTATTTACCTATCTTAAATTGTGAGGTTCCGCACTCCTTCTTCGAAGTCCAGATAGCCGTTCTTGTTTAATGCATTATAAACGAATGTTCTAAACAGTTCTCTATGATCAATTGGTACTGAACTCTCGATGATCTCTCTATGTCCACTACCTCCAGCCAAATCGTCAGGGTAAATGCATTTAAACAGCGAATCGGTATTCAGTCCACAAGCGGGCCAGTTTGAGACGTGAATACCCGTTGCTACAATTGATGCGTTGCAATTAACCTGATTCAACCAGTTTGTTATGGCGTCAAACAACCTTAAATACTCTGATTTCACGTATTCAAGACTAAGTGAAGCTGACTCAGTTTCCAGTGATTTTTGAATATATAAAGATCCATCTACATTAACAGACAATGAAAAATCAACACGTGAATATTCGCCCAAGATTTCGATAAACGCGTAATTTACGCTAAAATTCTTTCGAAACTTTGAATCAAAGTAATATTCATTACTGTTAATGTACAACTGTTCAGCGAGGCTGAGTGCAGATATTTTCTGTTCGGATTCAAAAGGAGTAATGCTGTTTGAACACTTAACACCGACAGTGAGGGATGGTCCATCCATATGTGTCCTCATTGATGACATAGTTGTTTCGAATGAGCTGATGCGTGCAATGGAGTTTTGTACTGGAGATTCTGATTCTGCTGACTGATCACCGACTGATGGACGGTCTTCAATCCGATTGTCTTCCGCATATTTGGAAAGATGACGCATTATCTGATCTTTAAGTTGGATTTCATTAGAAAATTCATTCCAAAGACACTTATCTTGAATGGTTTTTTTGAATTCTAGGATCTTGGTTGCCGACTGGAGACCTTCTTCAGTTAAGGAGAAACCTCCATTGAAAAAGTACACCCATACTTCTTTATCTTGATCATGCATTTTTTCAATTTCTTCGACAGTTCCTGAAGGAAACTCACCTGTTGGCGTACCAATTCTCGTACCAAAAACTGCAATTGCCAAATCTGATTGCTCCAGAAGTTGGTCATTGATTGAAGACTGTGGTCTCTTTCCGTAAGCAGGTGTGACATGGTATTCCCACATAACAGGTAAAAAACACTTACCAGTCCGAGTCGAATTTGCTAGGTTCCACTCTGATAGGGTTTCCTGAAGCAGATTTCTATTCACAACTGCGTCACTGGGTGATGAAATCAATACTCTATATCCAACTATTGAGAACGGCACGCTAACTCCTCCACGCAACCTTCTTGCTTATGATGGGCTGTCGATAATTCGAACCCGCTACTTGTTTAAATAATAATACACTTCCCTTGAATTGACACTTTTACATTGTCAAAAAACTCACGTGTGGTATAATATACTAAATTAAATCGAACGGTCGGGCATAAAAATAGCCCCTGCTGGTGCTTCCAACACCAACAGAGGCGCTTGCCCCTCTCAGATCCAGCCTGAGAGAGACTTGAGACTATTTTAGCGATTTTTGCTGATGGCCACAAGACCCACGTCCATCCATTTCTGTCAATGACAGCCGGACGTCTCTCAGATCACATCTGGGGGCGCTCCGGCTGTTATGGTTTTAGGAGGAAAAATGGATGGATATCAACATGGAAGGTCTCAAAGCAAATGTCTATCTCGATACACAGGACGTATTACAGGTATTCGCGAAATTGGGGCCTGAAGAAGTGGCAATGTATGTTTTGCTTGAGGCGGTGCAGCAGCCAGTGAGTCTAACGCGTCTATCGGAGTGGAGTCACATGTCTAAGGATCGCGTGATCTCGCTTTGCAGCCGCCTGGGGATGCTACAGCTCGGCATCGACCCACCGATCATGTCATAGACCCACGGCTAAAAGCCGGTGGCTTGTAAAAGCCCATCTATGACCAGCCTAAGTTCTTCAAGCACTACGTTCTAGAGGTCATGACACCTACAGATGCTTCTCCAGTCCGTAGCCCTGTCGTCCAGTATTAAAAGTCTGCTTGGGGTAGTAGGCGGTGTGCTGGACATGACAAGCCTCTTGAACATTGGCGAGGAGAGATGAGTCTAGTGCTCACGTTACCGTCTTCGGGCGAGAGAGGAGTTTATCTCCGTGGTATTTGTACTGAATCAGAACAAGGCTCCACTTCCTCCCTGCCATCCTGCGCAAGCGAGAAAGTGGATTAGTTCAGGCAAAGCAACGATTCACAGGCAAGTCCCGTTTACCATCCGACTCAAAAAGCGTGTTGAGTCGAGAAACAATGGGTTCTATCGGATCAAGTTAGATCCTGGTGCCAAGACGACGGGCGTTGCCGTTACAGTCGAAACAGGAAACACTGCAAAGGTTGTTTTCTTAGGCGAGTTGCAACACAAAACGGACATCAAAAGCAAACTTGATACACGTCGTGCACTTCGTCGAGGGAGACGGAATCGGAAGACCCGATACCGTCAATCGCGCTTTTTGAATCGCAAACGCAAAGAAGGTTGGTTGCCACCTAGTTTAGAAGCTAGAGTCAACCAGACGTTCCAGATGGTTCGTAAGCTGACCTACATAATTCCATTGCAAGCAATCAGCATGGAATTGGTTCGATTTGATACACAAGCACTCCAAAATCCAGAGATTTCAGGGGTGGAGTACCAACAGGGAGAACTCATGGGCTATGAAGTAAGGGAGTACCTGTTGGAGAAATTCCATCGTGCTTGTGTGTATTGCGGAGTTAAGAATGTACCGTTGGAAGTAGAACATATCATTCCCAAAAGCCGTGGCGGAAGCAATCGGATTTCTAATCTTGCATTGTCTTGTCATGAATGCAATCAAGAAAAGGGCAATCGAACCGCAGAAGAATATGGACATCCAGAGGTTCAAGCACTTGCGAAGAAACCGCTCAAAGACGCGGCTGCTGTCAATTCAACTCGTTGGAGACTATTTGAACGACTGAAAGAGTTTGGTTTACCAATCGAGTGCGGTACAGGTGCACGGACCAAGATGCAACGAATTCAGCACGGCTTGCCGAAAGAACACTACTATGATGCACTGTGTGTTGGAGAAAGTACACAGGAGTCGTTTTCAAAGATGCCGACAGTCGTACATGTCTGGTCAGCCAAAGGACGAGGATGTCGTCAGATGGTCAACAACGATAAGTATGGGTTTCCTCGTGGCAAAGCGAAGTCAGCAAAACAAGTGTTTGGATTTCAAACAGGTGACTTGGTTCGGGCGAAAGTACCAAAAGGGAAATATGCTGGCATGTGGAATGGTCGAGTCGCGGTACGTGCAAGAGGTTCGTTTGATATCTTCCAAGACGGTAAGCGAGTAGCTCAAGGTGTTTCTCACCGATATTGCAGGGTCATCCAAAGAGCGGATGGTTGGCAATACGAACAAAAGAAAATATAAGTTATAGTAAAGTTTTTCGAGTGTCTAGAATTGTTGGAAAAATCATATTCGTGCCTAAGGTACAGGAGGTGTAATCGGAATTATGGACGATTTTAAACTACTTGTTCGCAAGATTGTGCATGAAGAACTTCAACAAATTGGTTTAACTGAAGAAAAGAGAAACTCTTTAACTGCTATCGAAACTTTAAAAATTTCTGTGGCGATTCGTGAAATTAAGACAATAGTTGAAGGATTAGAGAATGAATTTGCGGAAATCGAAAGTTTAAAAAGAGAGCTTGACAGTTTAGAAAGACATTTGGGTATAACTGAATAGTCATACCCATAAAACAATACTTGTTATACTGTAAAAAAATGAAGAAGAAAAAATGGGGGAATAAACATGAAACTAAAAAAACTATCCTATACTCTTTTCGCATTATCGAGCACAGTATCGTTGACCATGATGCTTGAGCCGTCATCAGCTATGGCGGCTTCATCTCTTCATAAAATGCAGAAATCTGAGATTGTATTAAATGGAAAAGTCTTTTCGAACCAGTACAAGTTCGTTGGTGGCTCTCCGACTACCACATACATGCCCGTTTACTATGTCCAGCACTTAATCAACTCAGCACTCGAAATAACGTCGACTAATGACGTCTGGAACGGCACAACGCACACCTGGTCGTTGACTGTCACTGATAAGACTCCAAAGATTATCTCGAAGGGAAATGGAGCGGCAATAACACTCAACGGTACAACGATTGAGAACGCGCCAATCATCACGGACGTTGACCCTTCGTCGGGTAAAGAAACAACGTTTATGCCGATATGGTATGTGCAGCAACTTCTCAATCAACTGCTGAATCTTTCATCCGGTACTGACAAGTGGAACGGTGGAGCCGCAACGCCAACTTGGACGATCACTACAAAGGCGACTGACAACACAGAGTCGCAATCGGATATGGCGACCCAAATGTGGTCTGTTCTAAATGCGAGTTCATGGGATGTAAATAGCCATCCAAGTCCGTCTGCAGTTGGGGTAACGCCCAGTTCAACTGATCCTGTAACTGCTGGGGATATAGCAACCTGGTTGGCCGACTGGGCTGCCCAGGCAAAGGGGTATAATGATCACCCCTACAATGACGATAGCGATGTGAGTTACCAGCCATGGTCTTTGAAGTATGAGGCATCTCAAGATGCCTATACCTGGGCTAAGATCAACGGACTGTATCAAGGTACGAGCGTTACAAATGCGAACTCATCGATCACAACCAGCGAATCAGCAGCCGTAATCAGCAATCTCAAGTGGTGGATCAATGGATATAAGAACCTAAGCGGTGGATGGACGCAGCTCCACCTCCCATTTTACTCCAATTACGAGAATTGGCAAAATGTCGCAAGTGGAGCGTTCAGCCAATCTCAGTATGACGAAAACATGACGGATACCACGACTTACTATGATGAGTTGGAAGTCAAGCAATCGGGGTCCAATGTACTTGTCAAATTACCAAATGCCCAAAAAAGTAACGTGGTATGGCAAGTGGTGGATGGCACGTATACCTGGGGATACTCTCATGGCACATCAGGAGCAGGCTTCTACGGCGGAGATACTTTAACGGTGCCGACTAACGGCCCTGGAATTGGCATAAGAATAGCCTCATTGAATTTTGATGCACAAGGAGCAGTTATCGACTATGTTGGTCAAGAGCAAAATATAGATTTTAGTAAACCTTTCAGTGTGGAAAATGGTCAATATCCCAAATCTAGGGAATGATTCTAAACGAATAATTATGGCCAATCCACTAGGGTTGGCCATTTTTTATTTTGGTCATTGTAAAAATATACTTTAATAAAGATATAACAAGTATTAAAATACAGTAATGCTGATATGTTTATGAAAGGGAGAACACAATGGGCCGAAAGACGAAACTATGGGCATCTTTAGGTCTTGCTGCGCTTGCGGGCGTGACAGCAGTAAGTGTCATGATACAAAGCGCGTTTGCCTATTCGGTTTATCCAGCATCAGGACAGCTTGGATACGGTGTACTGGTGAAGCCCTACGGAAACTACGAAATAGACGGCGGAGACAGTGTGTTGATGCATTCAGCTGGCTATCCAGAACTCGATAATCAATCTGTCAAAATGATGAAGACATATGGCATTGTCGATGGGGATTCTCTAGGAGAGCAGCAGTTTACTCAAGCAGATGTCCAGGGGGAGAACGCGGACAACGGCTATTTGTTAATCGGCAGTGAAGCTGCCGGCAGTAGCAACTTAAAAGATTGGGTGAACCGTTTGGGAGGCAATCTGTCTTACGTCGAGCAATATTTATCACAAAATGGGTTTAACGACATGACAGGGCAAGACCAGACGAACTTTAACACATTTGAATTTGCTTCATTCTCCGCTGTCATGACGGCTTGCGCGGCATCGGTGACCGAGAACGATGAGACGGCAACTGGGCAGACGGATGCCGAGGGGAACGAGATATACAAGTCGGTTCGGCACATACAGACCACGAATCCGCCGACAGCAGATAGCATCAGCATCAGCGGCTCCGGGACGGCCAGCACGAAGCTGACGTTAACTTCCACAGAAGACATTCCCTCAGGCGACTATACGCATCACTACGATGCCGTCAAAGTGACAAACACGTCTACGGGTGAGTCCACATGGATCGTCGGTGTAGACGACTCTGATATGAGTGATATGACCACAGAGAGTGGGGGAGACGGGAAACAAACAGATTCGATTACGCTAGACACGTCTGATTTGGTTTCTGGAGACTACTCTGCTTCTTTTTTTGTTAGGGATGGGGTTGATCGTGTATCGTCTGAACCGGCAACTACTACTTTTTCAATTGGCGGGGATATTGGAACGGGGAATACGATCCAATTATCTGCAAATCCAACAAGTTTAAATGTAGGCCAGTCAAGCACGCTTACTGCAACTGCTTCGTCCATATCAGCAAACGACTACATTAAGATTCTTGACAGTGCACTGGACAACACACTACCTGGAAACAAAAGCTCTTATTCAGATGGTGTAATAGGTGAATCAAACCTAACAACGTCAGCTACATACGATAAAACTGGATCCGTGTCTTATGTTGCCCAAGAAATAAATAAGACAACGGGCGCAATCGATGCACAGAGTCCTCCGGTAACCGTTACCTGGACTGCGCCAGCTGTCAGTATCACACTCTCACCATCTTCGGATACACAGGTGCAAAGTGGAACCCCAGTCACAATATCGTATCAAACGACAGGCTTGATTTCTGGGGAATTTGTCGTGGTACAAGCCATCACAAATAACGGTGCAAAAGATGTCTGGTATGATTCCGGAGATAAGAATGCCTCAAACTTTGAGTACGAAACAGAGAGTCCGGTCAATGGCGCGTCTGTCAGTGTGCGCTATGTGGCAACGATTTATGATGGCGCGCTTGATAACTTGGCCACAGCTTATTCGGGGACGATTATGTGGGTCAGCCAAAAGCCTACTATCACAATCACTGCAAACCCACAATCCAATGTCCCAGGTGAACCAGCAGAAATACAGTACACAGTTAATACATTGTCGCCTGGAGATACGATTTCAGTTGTTGGCACAGGTGGCACTAAACCGTGGAATGTTTCGAAACAGACTAATTATGTTGAGCAATATCAACAAATAGAAAACCCAGCTGCAGGACAATCAATCGCAACAAATTACACAGCTTACATATATGACTCTAGCGGAAATGTAATCAGCTCTTCGACAACATCTGTGAATTGGACAAATGATTGGAATGGGACAATAAATCTTACGGCCAGCCCAACGCTTTTGCAAACCTATAAGAGTACAACTTTAACGGCCACCACCACGCAGGCAATTCCATCGGGTTACTCTTTAATTGTAATGGATACGACAACAGGGCAGACCGTTGGTGCATCTTCAAGCTCGCCAGCAACCGTCCAGTACACCAATGCAAACGCAGAAACAGATCAATTCGAGGCTTTCATAACCGACGGTTATGAAAATCTTGGCCAACCTTCCAACACAGTGTCCGTGCAGTGGGTCGGAGCCAGCGTAACAGCATCACCAACACTTTTGCCAATTAACCAAACGAGTACGGTCACAGCGAATGACCAAAACAAGCCTTCAGGTGATTGGCTTATCTTGTTTGACGAAACAACAGGGCAAGTGCTTGGCAGTACACAAGGGGCCAGCATATCTTCTCAGCAAACAGAGAGCACTGCTCAAACAGAAAAATATATTGCCTATGTTTCGACGAGTAAAGATGTGTCAGATGCTTACGTGACTTCTGATACCGCAAGTGTTGATTGGTACGGAGTCACCCTCTCTGCAACGCCTGTTTCATTGCCTGTCGGTACTTCTACCAAGTTGACAGCAGCGACGCAGAATCTCCCGGCTGGTTATGTGCTCAATATTGAAAATCAAACCACGGGTAAGGTGCTAGCAGAGGGCGATCTGAGCCAGACGACGTTGACTACGACGGACGCTCAATCGACTCCGCAGACAGACAAGTATATTGCGACGATTGTTAAACCCCCAAAGACAGGGTACGGTCTCTGGGCTGCCGTTACTAGTCAAGCTGACATGTACTCAACAGATTATAATTGGAGCTATTTCGATCCCACAGCTACTCCGGACGGAGCAGCAGTGTACGAAGATGGGAAGTGGATTTCAGAAGGGAACCCGAATGATGATCCAGATGTAACATCATTGGTTTATGATGCCCAAGACGGTTACACATGGGCTGGGACCGCTAACTCGGGAGTCGCGTATTGGGATGGAACTAAGTGGGTCAACGCTGGCGCTCCATCGGATAGTTCATCAATTGTAAAGTTGATTTACAACTCGTCATCTGGCCAAGTGTGGGCACAGACAGCGACAGGTATCAGCTACTGGAACGGGAGCAGCTGGATTGAAACGACGTTTCCCACTTGGAGTGGAGCTGAACCTGCTTATCTCACCACTGGACCAAATAACGAAATGATTATGATTGTTCAACAGTGGCAGGCTAAAGCGGAAATAGATGTCTGGGATGGTACGGAATGGACCACCAAGTTCACATTCGATCTTTCAGCCGATATTCCTGGGACCTGGGGACTAGATGGTGTCGCCTATTCAAATGACCAACTGTATATTATCGAGTACTACGAAACAACGCATAAAGGATCAGCGAGTACAGTTCGGCAGTCATTCGAGAATATATATGGGACTCAATTTTCTACTTTGAGTTCTACCTCAAGTTGGACAGAAGATAACGTGTATTACCAGTTCGATTGGAACGACTATAACGATTACTATTTCGACGAGCTTCAAACTGGTGGAGAATCTGGTAGCGGAAATATCAATGGAACCACTGAATTTCTAGGTACGTCACCATCTGGGGACATTTATATTCAAGTTAACGGATGGGTTGAGGGGATCAGCGTCCGTGGTGGTGGATTAATTGAGGCGAAGCCAGAGCAAGAGCCAATCTACACGTGGAATGGTTCTACAAATGTTATAACAGGTTATCAGACTGAACTTGAGACCGAAAATGGGGAATCCGAACCACAGTGGTCATGTGGACAGTCCATCTTTTATACACTTCCACAAGCATTTGCGACTGATGGAACGAACGACTACGTAGGATGGTCTCAGGACAACTATCCCGGAATTGAAACGTACGATGTCACGGAGAATTATGGAGATCAAAAGAGTTCATACCCTACAGGACCCGCTATGGGGCCCACGGACAACAATGCATCAAGTGTTACTGCTTTGGCATGGAATTCAAACACAGATGAGGATACGGCGCAGGCCACGCCTTTGCAGACGTCCGACCCTGTCTCGGTTACGTGGTATCAATGGCAACTTAGTCTCAATGCTGACCCAACAAAGTTACCAACTGGATCGCCAACTACGCTGACGGCAACATCAAGTGGTGCACCAAGCGGGTCATATATTGAAATTTACGATGAGACAGCAGACAAAGTAGTGGGGACAAGCGCTGCCGATGCGACTGATTACAGCACAACTTATACAGAATCGGCGCCAACCACAGATATATTTGTCGCTTATTTTATCGACCAGGCTTCCGGAAATCAGTTGCAAAACAGCAACACACAGGACGTACAGTGGACACAGATACCACTTACTCTGTCCGATGCAGAGGTCTATCACACTGACGCATGGTTGGCCAACCTAAATGCGTACAACAAGAAGTATCAAACCGTAGACCCATCTTTAGTTCGCTCTTTATCGGATTTCTGGGCCGGAGAAGAATTGAAATTCAAAGTGCTTCCGTCTATCAAATCCATTTCAGAAGCTCAAGTGACGATTGATGGATTACAGTTAAGCCCGTATGCACCGGCTAACCCACCTGAAAACTTCTGGGGGCCAGTAACTATTCCGCTGACGATGGATCCATCTACTGGTTATTTAGAAGCAAACACGGATCCATCATGGCAGCCATGGCTTCAATATATCGAGGACGGTACCTATCAGGTTTCTTTTAATGTGAAAAGTGACGATAATCAGGTCGCTAGTGCCACTGCAAGTTTTACTATTGATGCACCATGGGCGGGTAATGACCCACGGAGCTATTATCACGAACATCAAGCATATTAAGGGGGATATTGAAAATGAAATGGTGGATTGGAACGCTTGCGCTCATCGGATTTCTTACTGGATGTGGCACAACAAATACACACCTGGTATCAGCTCACAGCGTTCAAACAGCTTTACCAAAAGGCGTGGAAAACTCACTTTCCGCGCCCAAGGCGCGCATGCGTAAAGCAACATCCCTTCCCGTAAAACGAGTAGCATTTCATAGCCTTCAAAATGATGAAAATGTACTTTACATAGCACCAAACGAGGTTTACGCTATCCAACAATTTCGGAGTATTTGGGGGCATTTGAAAATAAAGCCGACCGTGGTTTGGACCGACTCAGATAAGGCTGCGGCGATTCAACTCTGGTCAAAAGAGGGTTTTAAAAAGGATCCATTGCCAAGCAATAAAACGTTTTACAGTTCCAGCACACCACCGACGCCAGATGCTTACCATAAGATAAAAAGCGGGACTTGGGACGAGGAGCCAGGCATTTTGTCAGATGCAAGTACAGGATATTGGATCAAATTTTTTTAATTAAGGTATTATGTTCTTATGCAATTTGTTTCCGGTAATCTAATTGAAATAAGCAACATGAGAGTGATTTCCCAATTGCTTTTGTGTTTCATTTACACACAGGATATTACGGGGGTAAGTTATGGAAATTCCATTTCAATTACGACAAGCGATGGAAGATGGAACTTGTGTATTGTTTGTTGGTGCTGGTATGGGGCATTATATGGTTGATGAAAATCAAAATGCCATTCCTGATGGAACCGCATTAGCAAAGAAACTCACTGAAAAATTTAGCGTACCTGTAAGCGGTGATTCTTACGATCTCACAAAGGTTTCACAGTACATTGAAATGAAACATGGCGGTAGAACTCAGTTAGTAGCTTTTATCCGCGAATGCCTTATAGATGCGAATCCAAGCGATAGTTTCATGTGGATACCCTCCGTTAAATGGAAGGCTATCTTTACAACAAATTATGACAATGTAATTCAGAAAGCTTACGATCAGTACCCTTCACCGAACCTAAATTATGTAACCATTACTCGTTCAACGGGAATTAAGGATTTTGATCCAAAGCTTGAATTACCCATATTCCACTTGCATGGTGCCTTATTTGAAGAAGGAAGTCCTAATATTATTATCACTCAACAGGATTATGTTAAATTTAAGGAACAAAGGAGAATGATGTTTGAGCACTTGAAGCATTACATGGCTGCTTCTTGTGTATTGTACATCGGGTATTCTCATAATGATTCTAATTGGAATAGCCTTCTTACCGAGATAGAAGAAGAATTTTATCCAGCGGATATTCCTGTGGCATATCGAGTAGACCCATATACATCCGCTTTAGACACAGAACTATTAAAAGCAAGAAATATTATTACGATCAGCCAAAAATTCGATGAATTCGTAAATGATGCGAAATTACAAGTGGTTACGTCAGATGCACAAAAAATATCTCTTGAGGAGTTACGTAGTCATATACCTGTAGATTTTAGAGATAGTGAGGAACTAAATCCTGCGTCTGCTTTAAGGCTTTTTTCGTCCTGGGATTATGTGAATAATGGTTTGGAAAACGGGCAGTTAAAACCTGATGTACACAACTATGTTCGAGGAGATAAGCCAACGTGGGGAACAGTATTTAATGATATGTATTTCACCCGCGACGTTGAAGATGAAATGTATGATTCTCTGTTGGATTATGCTACTGAAACAAAAAATCGTACAAGAGTTTGTATGTTGTCTGCTCCGGCAGGTTATGGCACATCAACTTTGCTTATGGTACTTGCTTCTAGGCTCGTCAAAGACAGAGCAGGACAGGTATTTTTTCACCGCAATCCTACAGAGCTTAGAGAAGGTGACGTGTTTTACGCATTATCACTCGATTCCAGTCAGAGAAAGATTTTTTTTATCGATAACGCAGCTGACTATACCAATATAATTCGTAGAATACTTTTTAAGGCCAGGGAATCTAATCATGCGGTTCTGATAGTTCTAGGTGATCGAAGAAACGAATGGGCACAGGCACGCACTCAAATCACAGGTGATACTTTTGAAATTCAACCTTTGAGTGATACCGAAATTGAGAGGCTCATTGACTTTCTTTCAAAATACAACGAGCTAAATAAATTGGAACATTTAGATCGGGAACACCAAATTGCTGCTATAAGGAGAAATTATAATCGTGAATTGTTGGTATCCGTACGAGAGGCGACAGAAGGAAATAATATAGAAGCTATTATAGAAGATGAATACTTTGGTATTAAAGATGAATTTTCTAGAAGAGCATATGCAATTATATGCTGTTTCCATCAACATGGTTCCCTACTTCGAATTGAGTTACTTTCCAGTTTATTAGAAGTATCGGTTGTTCAACTATACGATAAAATCAAAGGATTCCTTGACGGGGTTGTGCAATTTGAATGTATTAACGAACGAAGAGGAGAGTACGCCGCCAGGGCTAGGCATCGAATTATAGCATCAATTGTATGGGAACGATGTCTCGACGCAGGTACTCAGGATGAGATAATCCATCTTGCTGTTGATAAAATGAACATTTTGCACAGGTTAGACAAAGCTGCTTTCGAAAGTTTCATTAGATCTGACAGATTTGTTGATTCTCTTAGGACCCTCGAAAGTAAGATCCGTTTTTTTGAAAAGGCATGTAAGAAGGATCCCGACAATCCGTATGTCCGTCAACACTATGCCAGAATGTATGTAAGATCTGATATTGAAAGTTCCGCTCTCCGGACAATTGAGGAAGCTATACAAATGAATGGCTCTATCCGTTCGCTTTATCATACGAAAGGATACATATTGTATCATATGGCAATGTCTTCAGAGAGTACTGAGGTTGGCAGGCGAAGACTTGTTCAAAGTGAAGAAGCGTATTTTACAGGCTTGAAAATTGACGATAGAGATGAGTACATGTACCAAGGATTGGCACAGTTGTATCTTGGGTGGGTCAGCAAACAAAAGGACGGTGAAGAAGAAAGAACAATTTACCTTGCAAAGGCAGAGGATATTATAAATAAGGGATTAAAAAAGTCTAGAAATAAAGAGGGTTTATGGATAGAATCGTCAAATGTTGACAAGCTTTTAGGAAACAATTTGGGCAGAATTCATTCGTTGGAAAAGGCGGTTAGTGATGCCCCGGGTAGCATTATATCTCGCTATCTGTTGGCTAAAGCGTATAACTTTAATAGTCAAATTGACAAAGGCATTAAATTGTTATCCGAACTTACCAGAGATAATCCTGATGAATATAGACCGGCAATTGAGTATGCATTATCAATTATAAGGTCGGGTGGAACTATGGATAATGCAATAGCTGTTCTAAATCAAAGTACTCTTTATGGCTATTCAGATGCCTATTTTGTCGCTACCTTCGGAGGATTATTATTCTTGAATAAGGAATTTGAACGAGCTGACGTAGTATTTAACGAGGCAATAAGACGTGAATTTTCCAACGCAAGACATATCTTGTTCAATCCAATGGATGTTGGAATGCAATGTGATTACAATGCGATTGTGAAGTATGTTGGAGCTGGCCATTCATATGTACTTATAAATGGGTTCCCTGATATTATTTGTCCATCTTCCAAATATCACAAATTAATCATAGAAAGGGGTATGAAATTAAAAGTTTCTATAGCGTTTACTCCATTACGCCCTGTGGTCAAAGAATTGCATAAAATTTAAGCATAGGAGGGAGTGATTTGTTTCACTCCCTTGTCGTTTGAAATGAAACCAAAAATCTCCCGTAAGCGTCAAATTCCCCTCACCTAGCGAGGCTGGCCAACCCCTGAAAGAATGTGGTTAAAACCTTTCAAGGGCATCGTTATGATTAAAGCGAATTTGGTGCAGTTGCGTGAAACTTGGTGGGAGCGTGTGACCGCGTTCCACAACAGCGGACAAAGTGGCGTAGCGTGGTGCGCCAACCATGGTATCAAGGAACATCAACTGTGGTACTGGGTGCGTCGTTTTCGTGAACCTACCTCAACACCTTCCTCTTCGCCTGACTTTCTTCCAGTGCAGATCCCGAAATCCCTTTCGGTTACGAACACTTTCTTGCTGGTTCGAGTCGGAAGCAGTCGCGATTGAAGTGCATCCGGGATATGACGCCCAATTGTTGCTCGACCTAGTCGGGACGCTTACAGGTTAATGCTGAGCAACATCGGTCCAGAGCAGCGAGTCTATCTAGCGTGCGGTGTCACAATCTCCCCACCACTGATTAGCGTACAAGTTGATTTGTTTGTTAGTCGTTGTCGGATTCTTTAGGCATACCGATGTGCAACATACTTTCTAAAGCGACATTCGTAAATACTTTAAGCGTGTATTGATTTCGTGCACAGAATAGTTTGACATCAGTTAGGAGGTCTTTTCGGATTTCTACAGTCACTTTTTCATAGTTGCTTTTCATGGTATTCATTGTTTTTAACAATTGATGTAAAATTTCCTCGGCTCTTTTTTCGTCGCCACCATCTATCGAATTTTTTAATTCAGTCCAAACGCCGGTAGTTTTTATATAGTCAACAGTAGCTTTAGTTTCTAGCTCTCCAGTACCATTTCGTGGCATTCTTCTACCCTCCAATTGTTTTTTTGAATAAAGTATAACCTAAAACCACAATTATATCCTTGTTAAACATTAACGCAAACAGAACAGACTGTATTTATATACTTGTTGCAAGATATATAAAGTCATATAATACGGGTGTATATTCATGTTCAAATCGAGGTGAAAATATGGACTTAATCGTGTGTGAGAAGCCTAGTGCTGCGCGCGATATGGCGAGTGCTTTGGGGGCGAAGTGGGATGCCAAAGAAAATCTCTTTCGGTCGGGTCGAGCAAACATCGCAGTCTTGCGCGGACATCTACTTCGATTGAAAGGATTAAAAGAGTCAAATCCCACGTTTGAAGCGACATGGGATCGCTCGATTTTGGTGCACTTGCCTGCTTTCCCGAATCTCCATGATCGGGAGAAGTATGCATTCAATTCTAGTGATGCAAAGCTCATTCAGACGCTCAAAAGGCATTTCTTGAATCAAGGTTATAAAAGAATTGTAAACGCAACGGACCCGGGACGGGAAGGGGAATTGCTGTTTTGGGAACTCTATGACTATTTTGGCGCGACGACGCCAGTACTCCGCTTTTGGGAGTCTGAGGCGCTCAGTCATGAGGTCGTTCTTAGAGGCTTGGATAACCTGAAAGGCACAGACTTCTATGGTGCGAGACGTTCGGCAGCGTACGCTAGGCAACATGCGGACTGGTATGTCGGAATGAACCTTACAATCGCCTATACAGCGGCTTCAGGCATGTTTTTAAGCGTAGGTACCGTGCAAACCCCAACATTAGCCCTGGTCGTTCGTAGAGACGAGACCATTGAAAATTGGAAAGGGGAGAAGTATCACGAGATTTCCGTCGGGTTTGATGGATTCACTGCGAAATACAAGCCAGACAATCCTTATTTAGAGGACAGGCCCTTTAGTTTGGACCAGCCAACTGTGACGAATATGCTATCTGAACTGAAGCAGGCTGAAAATGGGATTGTACAATCCCTTCAAATCAGCGATGTGACTGTGCTTCCTCCAAAACCATTCAGTTTAACGACACTGCAAATCAAGGCGAATCAAAAGTACGGTCTGACAGGAGATCAAACGCTAAAAATTGCTCAGAAACTTTACGAAGAATTTAAGTGTCTTTCGTATCCACGTACTGACTCTGAAGTGGTTGGAGAGTCGATGAAAGAGCAAGTCAATGACATTGCGGCTGCATTAAGTAAAACCTATGATATCTCATTCTCGGCTGTCCATTTCACGAGGCACAACGTGAATAACGAGAAACTGACTGATCACCATGCGTTGATCCCACTAAAACCAATTCCGGACGCTGCGAGTGAACAAGAAAAACAAATTTATCGCCTTGTATTGGAACGTTTCTTTGAAGCATTTTCGGAAAGTGGGAAAGACCGCAAAGCAAAGGTAATTATCCAGATTGATGGACATTTATTTGAGTCAACTGGTCGCAACCAACACACACCTGGTTGGCGCGCTTTATTTGCCGGAGGAACTGAAGATGAAGAGGCAGAACCTTCACTCCCAGCCCTATTTCACTTGAAAGAAAAACAGGAAATCAGTATCACTGATGCGCCAAAAGCAGAATCAAAAAAAATGGAGCCGCCGAAGCGTTATACAGAGGCTGAGCTTTACAAATCCATGAAGAACATCGCAAATAGCATCGAAGATAAAGCATTACGTGAAGCGATGAAGGATGTGGATGGACGGCTAGCGACGCCCGCCACACAAGCGGCCACAATCGAACTCCTGGTTAAACGCGGGTATATTGCGCGCAAAGGAAAGCAACTCATTAGCACAGTCGAAGGCAGGACGTTAATTCACACAGTGGCGCCAGAGCTTTCGAACGTTATTCAACGCGCAAAAATGGAACAACTACTGAACGATTTTGAGCATCCGAAGTCCGTTGATGAATATATGCGTGACGTTCGCGAACTCGTGGAGGCGAATGTACGTTTTTGTTTTGAGGTAAAGGAAGAAGAAACCATACCAACCATTGAAGTCGATTGCCCAAACTGCCAAAAATCACTGATGACAAAACGGTTTCAATATGCATGCGGGAGCTGTGATTTCGCCATACCGCGATACTGGGGACACTACATGCTCAGCTTGGAAGATGTTCGGCGGCTGGTCGACGGACAAATGACAGAGGTACATACGTTCAAGTCTAAGGATAAGTCAAAGACTTTTCAGGCGGCCATTCAACTAGAGGATGGACAAGTCAAATATCACTTCCCAAGCCGTGAAGAACTGTCCTTTGGACCATGTCCTATGTGTTCCGATGGTGGCGTTATGTATCCTCGTGGGAAGGTTTTGGCCTGCACAAAGTGCAGCTATGTATTGTTTCGCAGTATTGCAGGCAAAGAATTGACAGACCATCAGCTCAAAAAGTTATTGATCAGCAAGTCAACGCCTGTCATCAAAGGGTTTCAGAAGAAAGATAAGACCAAATTTGATTCCGCTTTATTCTTGGGGACAGATGGGAAAGTGAGTTTTACCAAACCACGTTGAGGAGAGAAGACAACATGAAATTCATTATTAAATCATTTCAATCAGCTTATCGGAAAGTGGTGGCCATTGTGTTACTGGTCACGTTTGCCGTCCCAAAAATTTCGTACGCGGCAACGAGTGGGTCTGGACCATCAACCATACAAGCCGGTGTGAGTGATGGAGAGAATTTAGCAACCCAAGCAGGAGAATGGGCATTCGGGCTTCTTGCTGCAGGCGCCGCGTTTTTCCTGATACGAGCTTGGTGGACGATGCACAGTGCAGATGATGATGGCCAATATTCCAAAGGCAGAAAACATTTAGTACGTTCTGTCGTTACGCTCGTTGGTGCTGGATGTACATCTGCAATTTTGGCCACAGTACGTCAAACATTTGGTTTTTAAGGAGGCAGGTACTCCGTGCAGCAGCAAAGGACGTTATTTCGATGGATTTCAACGGGGGTATTTACCCTCGTTATATTTTTACTCTCAACTTCGCTTTCAGGTGCACTTTACGATCTTGTCACTCATTTAAAAAACATCAAATCATCATTTTTTCACCAGACGCTAGGAAAAGCCGAACACTTTGTTTATGTCTGGCGCGCCATCACGCATCCAAATGAATTCTCACTGATGGCATTTGCAATAACCGCAATACTGGCAGGTTGGGATTCTTGGAAGACATGGAAAGCAACGACTGATCATCGACGCAAGTACAAGCAGAGACATGGATATGCGAGTCATGGTACCGCACATTGGCAAGAGGCATATGAATCACGCCATTTCTATCACCAAGATAATAATGGTTTTCTTCTAGGGGACTACAAAAAGGATACGTATAAGCCCTTGGCAGAAAAGGCGTTTGAGGATCCAAAGTACGGTAGTTATTCAGTGCATCCGTTTTCATCTGAACTCAACCATCAATACCTGGTGATTGGACCGCCAGGAAGTAAAAAAACGACGGGATTCATTTTGCCAAACATATTCCACTTAGCTCAACAGGGGTTATCCATGGTGGTGACGGATCCAAAAGGTGAATTGTACCGGCTTACTGCTGAGGATTTACGGGCGCGCGGCTACAACATTGTCGTGCTTGACTATATCAATTTCATGTACGGCCAACGGCAGAATTACATTCAGTACATCTTCGAGGAGAAACAGTACGCGGAAGTCGCAAACATGTTTCTAAATGCAACGCGAAATGAAGGCGATAAACGAGATTTTTGGGAAGGGAAGGCACAAGAGCTCTTAACAGCCATGATCGGTTTGGTTCATCAAGCCTATGGTAAGAAGGGAACATTCACGAAAATATTTGAGTTAATCCCGCACTTCGTTTCAAATCCGGGTCACATCATCGAGTTGATGGACCAATACAACGTGAGAGGCGCACCGAGACTGCTGCTGAATGGCATCATGGCACAAGCCGGTTCAGAAAATTTGATCACAAATATCATTGGTACGCTCACTGAGAAATTGAATCTTTTTACATTGTCTAATGTGCAGGCACATACATCTGTCACGGATTACGATCTGGCACGTGTCACTAAAGAGAAAACAGCGGTATTTGTCCAAATCAGTGTCAAAGACACGACGTATGCACCACTTGTCAGCGTGTTTTGGAGCTCCATATTCAACATTTTTTACAAGGTTGCTGAAGAAAATGGAGGAAAGTTACCTGTTCAGGTAGCGCCATTGATAGACGAAATGGCTAACATCGGAAAGATTGCAGGCTTTGATACGAAGCTCACCACCATGAGGTCTCTCGGGGTTTTCCCGATGATGATATGGCACTCCTATCCGCAGTTGAAATTGAAATACGGTCAGGACTATGCCGATGTATTCTTGTCATCGTGTGACACACATATTCTACTTGCTTGTAATGACCTTCAGACTGCGGAACTCTTTAGCAAAAGTTTAGGAGACACAACCATTGAGACACAAAGCAAACGGGGTGCTCGTGCAGCGCTAGCCGAGGCAAATAGCACGACAAATCAATTTACAGGCCGTCGCTTATTGCAACCAGCGGAGATCAGAGCACTCGACCGGCGTTTTAGTATCGTGATTCAGAGTGGCAGGCCGCCTGTATTGCTTAACAAGTTGCAGTATCGGTATTGGGAAGAAGCGCATCGAATTGCAGATGAGGCCGTATTTACAGACTTGCCCCGATATGGAGATTCACCATATGAACTCTTGGAAATGGATTCGGCTACTCCGGAAGAACCAGTCGAATACTTGGAATCTCCAGTAGCTGACGCAGAAGAAGAACTGGTTGTTCGCTCGGAAGTCCCAGGAGATGGCGCAGAAGAAAAGTCGGAAGAACACCCAGAGCCCCCTGGAGCTGACACAGAAGAAAGAGAACTGGTGGGAGCTACCCGTAGCAAATGGATTCACGGAAGGAGTTGAGTACATGTCTTGGCTTGCGAATCAGTTTAATAACATGATCACAAATCTCGTTCAAACGATGATCAACGACTTCTTAAAGACCGTAGTAGATATTTTGAACGCATTTGTGATCAATCCAACAGATATGAATGCACTCCCCGGATTTACAGACTTGTCTGTAGGGATTGACTCATTATGTACCGCGATGTTAGGAGTGATGTTACTAAAAGAACTACTGCTCAATCAATGGGAATCTCTTGGCGACATGGACGTTTCACCTCTTGTCATCATCAAAAATACGTTTTTTTCAGCGTTTTTGATATGGCTAAGCCCCTTGTTGATTCAGCAGGTCATATTACGAATAGTCGTAGATGTTACAGCAATGGTGACCAACAGTTTAGGCGCTCATTTAAGTGTGAAGTTGGATACGATTCTCGCCATTTCAATCGGCACTAAGACAGCGGCTGGGGGTGTACTTACAGAAGCAACGAGCATGCAAATTGCAAAGAATTCCATGATCGATGCTTTAGCGCCAGATATGGGATTATGGTCCATTGTGTTCATTGTATTGGCTATTATCGTTGCCTTCGCCATCATTGGCATTCAGTCTGGAATGCGCTGGGCGGAACTCTACTTCCTCGCCCTGGTCGGTCCCATACTTGCTTTAAACAAAGTCTCATTCGGCAATGCCTGGGGTCAATGGTTACGGGAGACGATATCGACTGCGTTTTCTCAACTCGTGCAGTATTTTTCAACCCTTTTGGCACTCGAAATGATGGTTCATCCAGATACTTTAGATACCGCCAATGGAGCAACGATAGATGGTACGGTCAAGATTTTTATGATTTTGGGGCTTTTGGTATTTGCGGTGATCGGGCCATCCCGACTTCGTGGGCTCATATCTGGTGGGAACCCCACTGGAATGAGAGCTGTTGCCTCAATCGCTAAGAATGCTGCGGGAGGGGTACCAATTGGAGGATAAGCGGGAGTATCGCATCCCCAAACACATAGAACAGCGAATGAAGCTGTTAGGACTCGATACACGGGGGATCATCGTTGTGGGAAGCCTTGCGGTGCTATCACTAATCATCTTACTTGTTACGCCACATCATCACCTCAAAAGTTTGTTTATTGAGTTTGTCATACTGGCAGGAATTCCAATGGCGGCATGGGTTTTTTTGTCCGATGAACGGTTTGCAGAAAGCGTATTTTTGAGTACCTACTACGCCAAGAATAAGGCAATTTTACGTTGGGAGAGTGAGCCGAATGCTATCCTTGAAGCCATCCAAAAAAACGAGCGCAAAAAGCAATAAGGCACCTCAGCGCACCAAGGGCGAGTCATCTTTCGCGACGATTTTTCCGCTAAAGTCGGTGGAGAGTAATTACTTTATTCGCAAAGACGGACATTTTTGCGCAATTTTTTCAGTAACTCCCGTCAATATGAGCCTATTGGAGCCGGGAGAGGCACATATGGTAGTGGAAGCTTTGCAAGAAGCCCTCAATGCCGCTCCAGAACGTCTGCAAATTCTGGTTTCAAGCGAACGTTTGAATTTGGATGATTATTTGCAGTACCTTGAAAAGTATATTGACGAGGCGACTGAATCACATCAAGTTGACCGATTGGAATCACTTATCGCAGAAATCAAGCGCCGTTCTGTCGGTAATGAAAAAGTTCTGAAATTTTATTTGGTGCTACAAAGCCAGTTTGAGAAAGAGGCGCCAGCTTTATCCGAACTGGCCGACCTAGAAAAACAGATTCACGATGCGTTGTCGCGGGAATCTCTTTACACTGAGCGGCTTGAAAAATACCAAATTATGAGCCTATTTTATCAAAAGCTTCATCCAAATACGTCTCTGTACGAGGACTTGCCCCGCGATGCAGGGATAACCCACTTGTACCCGTCGCTCATTGATACCAAAACAAGCCCATTTTACACCATACTTGATGAGACCTATCAGAAGAGCTTTACGATACAGTCGTTTGCCACGAAAGCTTCGCAAGCTGGCTGGCTCACGCCAGTCTTCGATATGCCGCTTGATTTGGACGTGAGTCTAACCCTTGTCGCAACGGATAAAGAAGAAGTCCTAAAAGCCTATAACCGGTCCATCCGCAACATTCGTTTTAGCCAGCAAGACGCCAAGAAGGATGCAGCTGAACAAAAGAGACTAGAGCGTAAACAGGCAGATGCGGACTATATTTTGGACCTATTGACAAACGAAAATGAAACTTTGTATCGGGTAACCACTATCATTACAATTCGTGCATCCTCAATTGAGGAGTTACGAAATGCCGAAAAGACCATTCGTACACGTATTAGCTCCAAGAAAATGTCTTCACGCCCGTTAAACAGATGGGCTTTTGAGCCTGTTTGGTATTCGCTCCCTTTGTGTTACAAAGGTCCGCTTGAGCATCGCATTTATTACAATCTCCCAGCGGAGAGCATTGCTAGCATGCAGCCTTTTAACTCTAGCACGCTTGCCGCAAAAGACGGGTTTGTTTTTGGGCAAAATGAGCAATCACATGACCTTGTGATCTTCGGGAAGTTTGACCGTGAAGTTTACCCACATATGATTGTCCTTGGTGAAACCGGAAGCGGAAAATCCTTTTTCCTGGCCTACCAAGCGCTTCGTAGGTTAGACCAGGGCGAAGTCGTTTTGGATTTGGATCCTGAACGCGAACGTAAATTCATCCCTGGTAACCATATCTATTTTGGGCTAAACCATAATAACACGATTAACCCATTCCACATCCGTTCAACGGTCGTGGATACGGAAAATGAGAGTGATGATGCGAACACACCTGGTGACTATCTGCGTTTAAAAATCGGCAACTTACTGACGTTCTTCTCGTGGATTTATCCGGACATCACGCCGATTGAAACAGCTGCGTTGCAAAAGGCAATTATCCAGGCATATGCAGACAAAGATCTAACGTTTGAATCCAAGACACTGCCATCTGTAGTGGAAAATCAGTTCCCTACATTATCAGATGTCATTGAGAAGTTGGGAAAAATAGAATCTACCAAAGATATGATAATTGCCTTTAGTCCTTTCTATGCAGATGGCATATACGCTCGGATGTTTGACGGCCAAACGAACTGGTCATTCACGACCACGAAAGAAATTCAACGCGGGGATGAAGTGACCATCAGTGAAGAAGTACAGGCTTATACCCGATTGGACATTCGGGATCTTTATGATAACAAGTCACCAGCACTGATCCCTCTCATGGATTTACTGGTGCATGACATCTGGGAATTCGTCAAAAGCCACCCTGATATCACCAAGAACATCTTTATTGACGAGCAGCATATTCTGTCCGATCCACGGAACCCACAAAGTCTCGATTTTATATATCAGATGGTGAAACGAGGACGTAAATACTTGGCCTACATGGTTGGTGCGACACAAAATGTCGGGGACTATCTACGAACCTCTAAAGATTTGCCCGAACCGCCGGGCAAAGCCATCATCACCAACAGCGGTGTAAAGTTTCTTATGCGGTTAAACAAAGCGGAGATTGCTCAGATATCGGATTTTGTTCCTTTGTCGGCGCGAGAGAAAAAACTACTGGAAGGTGGCAAGCGGCCTGAATTATCGCGTGGTAAAGGGATTGTGATTGTAGGCGGTCAACACGCCGAATTACAGACATTTATGACCCCTGCCGAAATGAAGCTTTACCGTCCACAGCAGTATGCTTTGCTGTACGAGAGCGAAGAGGAGGTCATATGACCTCTCTCTTCAAATTTGGAAAATATGGCGTATTTGCTTTGGTGATCATGCCGTTTATTTTCATCATTGTGTGCGTAGGTGGGTTCATGAACTTAACGCCCACTGCACCTACAGCTACGCTGCAAGAATATGAGACGATATCACAGCAAACATTTGCTCAAATCAATTGGGCAGATCCGTTTATTCTTGACTATTTTCGTTATCAAAATGACTTTGATAACTTAAAACCGGCCCAGGTGCAACAAACCGTAAATCTGTTCTACAAAACCGTCAGAACGTGCACAACAAATAAAAAAGGACAGGCGGTATGCACCACCACAAAAGTACCTTTGACGCTGCACGATGTGATGATGAGCTTGGGCTATACAGAGGACGAGTACCAGGCAGCTCTACAGCTTGAATCTGTCGTAGAAGCACAACTGCCAACAGTCGGAGCAGGTGGAGGATCAGATACTGGACCTCTTAAACCCATTAGTGTCCAGCAACTCGCCTATCAACCCGTCAACGCGCAGCTGCTCTATCAGTACGTGCATGATAGGGGGTCTATTTTTTCCTTAATTGACATAGAGACTATCATATCAGCAGCGCAAAAATATGATGTAAGTGCAGTTCTGCTAATCGCGATCACGGGTCAAGAATTGAGTTTCATCCCAGCAAGTAATCCAGATGCCAGCGAGATGGAAGAGAACCCTTTTGACGTAGAGGCGCCTGGTTCAAGTGGGCCAGGGAATTGGAGCACATTCCATGTATCTTTGCAGTACAGTGCGGATATTGCGGCAGGGACAGTTCACAACAAACTTATCTTCCCTCCACCGAGCGGAGAAAGCCCCATTCAGTGGATGAATGATCCCACCAATCCATATGGTTCCTATGCGCAAGACCCAAATTGGTGGGTGGGTGTGTCTGACTTTTTTCAGTCGATTACCGACTTTCTTCAAGACACGCAATAAGATGGCCGCGTGACTTCACGCGGCAAAACCGCTTCATCACAAGAAAAATTATTATCATATAATATTATTTTATATTGCATGATAGTAATTGCTGGTATAAAATTATGGGCATACAGGAGGTTGAAACATGTCTGACCAATTGATGCCTTATCCAGATGAAATCCTTTATCACTTGATGAGGAATTTCAGTTTGCCACAATGGACGATCTTGGAATTGCTAACACGTGCTGAAAGCGGGGAGCTAGAAGATCATGAAAAGGATCCGACGCTATCTCTCACGGATTTGCATGACTTCATCAAACTAAGTCAACAAAATTTCCGCGCTCAAGTTGCGTTACTGCACGGTTCTAATGCGATTGCTTTGGTGACTGGTGTTACGGATCAACGCTCAAAGAATGTTGTGCTTACTGAAAATGGCCGGAGAATGCTTGAATTAAGGGGGAACTAGTATGTTGAGATTCGGATTTATCGGATTGGGACAATATGGTGGCCGTCAAGTAGATGCAATTTTGGCACTCCAACACAATAACAGTTACGTCGGTATGGCGGTAAACACCGCTGTTAATGACCTTGAGGCGCTGTCAAATGTACCAGAGGGTTATCGGTTACAGCTAAAAGGAAATAGTTTTGGCGCCGGTCGTACACCCCAATTGGGACTGGATGCCTTTCTGGAGAATGGACCTGAATTTGTTGAAATGGCACAGTCAGTCACGAAGGATTCCGATTTTATCTGGGTGGTTGCTGGTCTTGGTGGAGGTACCGGAACGGGTGCGCTACAAGGATTCTTACAACACGGGACATCCTTATTTGACCAACAAATCGGATTGATAGTCACATTGCCCCGCGATGACGATGGGGCTGTTCAAAAGGCGAATGCAATGGGGGTGTTAAGTTACATTCAGCAGGCTGTCGAAGACCAACAAATCGGCGCCGTCATCATTGTAGACAATGATCGATTTTACAAACAGTTTGCAGAGGAGAAAAGACCTGGTGATTGGCGCGATCACAGTAATCAACTGCTGGCTGAGACCCTACACAAAATCAATCAGATCAGTTCTAGTGTTGGCCAAAGCAATTTTGATCGCACCGATCTTCTTAAGGTTTTGTCATCAAGTGGTTGTCTTGCAATTGGTAGCGCAGCGCTTCACGATCTTGACCAAGATAGTGTGTATCAGGTCATCCGGAACTCGTTAAACAAAGGTTTTTTTGCCAATGGATATCGACTGAATGAGGGCGATATTTATGCTTTGTGCTTTACACTCAACGAGCAAGGCGCTAAGATTCGTCAATCATCCTATGAGCAGCACTTCGTTTCTCACCTGAAGACGTTAATACCCGATGCCGCAGATAGCTTTTTTGGATACTATAGCAATCATCAAAACCACGTATTATCAATGGTCAGTGGCCTAGGACTTCCAGATCGCGTATTTGGTTTTAAGGATCAATTGCCTTCTCAGGATACGCGTACAATTAAAAAGTTCGAGGCACCGCCCGCTGCAATGCTGAATGCCAATAACCCACTTCTACGCAAGGCAAAGCCTTCAGCATCAGATGCTGATAACCCGCTTTTGAAGCGGTCTGCAAAGAATGAGATCGCGGCGACGAAGACATCGGATAACCCACTACTAAGAAATCGTCGCTAATTTCATGTGCCGGTGTGGTAATTTAAAATCATGCCGGCAACCTATTTTAGAGGCTATTCGGATTTTCGTGTTGAAGACTCCAAAATAGTTTCCAATTTTTATTGTTGAATTGTCGACATCATCATACATCCTGTGTATGATAAATGCAACGAAACGAGGGATACGAAATGTCCATCAAAGCATCTTATCTCGCTTCAGAATTGGTGCGTGTATGCGGCTCTTGGGTTGAAACACCTTCAAAAGAAATATTGGAACATGTTGGAACGGTAGAAATATTGGAACATGTTGGAACGATCACTGACCATCTTTTAACGGCGGCTAACGGCGTTCCTACTGACATTGTTGAGCAAATCCACGAGATTCCTGAGTCAACGTGGTATTTAGCGTGGGAGATTTTCCATGAGGTAACGTCAGGAAAACTAATCCCGCCACTCGTCGGCCTTGCTGAGGTTGCAGAAATCCTCGATTGGGATAGGCGAAAAGTGGCGACTTACATCAAGCGTGGTAGTCTCCCCGAACCAATTCAGCGTTTGCGGTCAGGGCCAATATGGACACGTAAGCAAATCGCAGAATATCAAGAACGGATCCAGAAGTAATAGAGCCGAGCCGTGTGAACTGGAAATTGCACTCGTAATATCAACACGGTATTCCGATTAGCCATTTTAGAAAGGAGGCGAGTCACTTGCGTTTTTTATTCCGGAACACGTTTCGATTGGCCAGGCTAATCTTCCTCCCCATGTTAATCGTGATTGCCGGTGCCAACTCTCACGATTGGCTGTCACCAACCATTGCAGTATTTGGGCTGGCTTGGTTTTATACCTTATTTAGAATGATTGCAGATGTGAAAAAAGCAATACGTGGTTATTAGATAGGGGGATCACACTGGCTAAAAGGCGAAACAAAAGGCAAGATACCATTTCTATGATTGTGCCACTTGTTATTCTGCTCGTGGCTATGGGATGGTTTAGGGTAAAGATGCACATACCGATTTCACCACTTATATTTTTAGTGATTGGATTTCTGTTGGTTCTGGTAATTGTAACGGCTATTCTACAGCCAAGTTCATCTCGAAGGCGCTTTAAAACCCAACCACAGATGAATGAGATAGATCGAATGTCTGGTGAGGATTTTGAAGATGCACTCGAATATACACTTCGGAAAAAGGGTTGGCGCTTAGATACGACAAAGAAGACGGGGGATTTTGGCGCAGATTTAATTGGCCGTGATCCAAAAGGTAGAAAGGTCGTCATACAGGCAAAAAGGTGGAAATCAAATGTCGGTGTAGATGGTGTAAATCAAGTGCTTGCCGCCAAAGCATACTATCAGGCTGACCATGCTCTTGTCATCACTAATCATTACCTGACAAAATCAGCTTACGAATTGTCGAGAAAAACAGGTGTAGAAGTGTGGTCCCGCAAAAGATTAAGCGCAGAAATTCGGGGGAACATGAAAAAGAATGATTATAAAACCATAAAACAAGGTCGGTAAACTGGGTCACACCCTGTTGGCCGACCTTGATCATCTCTATATTATCGCGCAAGTCGTAGTTGATTAGATTTTTCCTCAATTATAATTCCAAGATTATGAAGTCCTAAATGTATTGCTGCCTCTGTTGTCGCTTCAAGGCTCATTCCACAAAATTCTTTTATTTCTTCTAATGTACTGGGGTTGCCCAATGCTTGCAAACCGATATAAACGGCAAGTGATTGCGGACCGCATTGTTCCAAGATTTTTTGTACATCTTCCGTATCGACAATTATTGAAGAGTTCATCATTATATCCCCACTTTTCATCGTAATTACGTGGTATGCGTAGACCACTGTACCTACGATTCACCCGTTAAATCATGTCGTGGAACATCTTCTTTGTCTCTTCTGTCATATTTGGGTCCAATGTATCTATGGTCATTTTCAGTTGCGCGTTAAGCAAACTTCTGGCTGCTTGCCAAGCATCTTCTGCAAGTGCTGTTTTGCCTGTGATATAAAAAGACCAGCACTTCCATAGAAAAAGTCGGCCTGCCAGAGGACCATTAAGTCCATCGAGCAGTTTTAAACCACGATTACACCAAGTATTCCCTCGCTGATAGTTCTTTTTATAAAACTCGATACGTGCCATTTCCTCGTATAGTTCAGCGAGATGTAAGCTCATCTCGTGTGCTATGTAAAACGTCTGAACTTCAGCAAAGATGGTTCGTGCTTTATCAAATTCGAACTTATCAAGTAAAAGAATTCCAAGTGAATGTCTTGTTAAAACATACCGATATTCCTCTTCTAGTCCGGCAAATAGTACACAGGCTTTCTCCAAATGTTGTATAGCCTGCTCCCATAGACGTAAATACCTGCTACATCCTCCAACGCCTTGGTGAGCTCGCGCCCGCGTTAGGTCTGTAATGTCAACAACGATAAGTGCCTCTGAAAATTGTTGTAGCGCCTCTTCATAACGCATAAGAGCCATTAACGAGCTTCCTAAGCTCACTTTCACCCGTCCTAATAGTTCATCAGGTGGATGACGAATTTCTAGGCTGCGGTAAGCCCAAACAGCTTGGTCAAACATCCCCAAGTAATAGTATGTGTTTGCCCTTATCATCAGAATCTGAAGCACCAACGATGACTCCGGACCAGCTGTATTGCTCATCAGCATCAAAACGTGATTGATGGCATCGAGGAGGTCAACTGAAGTAGCATCTTGTTCTGCAGCGATACTTGCCCAAGCCAGAACGCATTCACCCATCTGTTCAATTGATTGTACCTTTAATGCTGTCTCCCAAGCTTCTCGTATCGTAGCCAAATTCTTGGTTTCACGAGCCGAACTCAACATTGTTGAAATACGCTCAGTGGTCTCACTGTACTCAGTTAATTCATGGACAGGTATACCAAGACGTTCTGCAAGTTTCTCTAATGTCTCACGTGGAGGTACCTTTAGTCCGCGCTCAATTTGGCTAAGATACGTTCTATCAAACAAACCGTGAATTAGTTTTTCCTGTGAAATCCCCATTTCTAGACGTAGCTGTTTAATTTTCTGCCCGATCACCCGGCGTATCCCCTCGCGCTCCCCAAATAGTCTCGTGCGGGACAATTTTAGGTTGTAGTATCATTGCCTTGGGAAGGTGTGATACTTATGCGCAAAATATTTGGAATGTTCTTTTTGTCGGCTACATTGGCACTCATCGTATTTTCGAGCTCTCCATTATCACCTTTGGCAGTACCAACACCTGGTGTGGGTTGATAATACCTGAAAAAATAAAAAAGGCCCATGAGGGCTTCGGCAACCTGGCAGTCGTAGACAAAATGTCCGTAGACCCATGGCTTTGCGTCCCAGTGTTTCCACTGGTTTGCCCCACTAACGATGATCTTAAATTTAGAGTAAAATCGCCCCCTAGTCGTCAAAATTCGACAATATTTGATATGGAATAAGACAATAGTACCACGATTTACTTATATGTGAAAAATTTTTGACCAAAATATCTCAAAAACATCTTCAAAGAAGTAGATTATCAACCGCTTAGTACTCTACGCGTTCGGTATTCACCACAAAGGTTGCATTGGCAATTCTAAATATGTTCCCCCACCGCCCTAAAGGGCTCTATAGGGGACCAATCCCCTATATACCCCTGTAGCTCGCCGCATGGCAGGTCCAACAACAGAGTTGTTGGACAGACCGAGAGCATGGAGAATCTTAGCCTTGCTGTCAATGGGCTTTCGCGGCATATCCTCCTGACAGAAAATTACTGTCAGTGCGGTATTCCACGACCCATTGACAACACGTGACTTCCTTCTGAATTCGTTGATATGACGGGCTTTTTCTTGACAATTCCCTTTAAAGGGAATATAATAATAGTATCACTGAGGGCAGTAATTCGCCAGGTTCCTGTTCCTCAAAGGAGGGAAAATCGATGCAAGAACAAATCATTTTAAACTTTAGAACTGAAATGGAGGCCAATAAGAGCAGTTCTTATATCCAAGTGGTAGGTCAATTTTTGATTAGCCATTTGGAAAAAAATCCGTCAGAAGCAGAACACTTTTCGTTAGAAGGTAAGACAATCTCTAAAAGTTTGGAAGCAATGCGGAAAATTGCCGAAGAAAAGCGTCAGGGAAATTGCGCAGTACTGACTGACTCAGAAGGGTTTTCGATAGTTCTTGATTATTTCAGAGAAAAACCGAATGTAGCAAAGACAACAATTCCATCAGTCTCCTTTTTTGATGCTAAAGAGTTTACTCAGACGTCACTATTTTAACGGAGGTAAAAGCATGGTAACAGATACGGCGATCAGCAAAATTTCGAGTCACTTTTCTAGTGCGGTCAGTGAGGAACTGGCCGCATATGTAAGGGAAACGGTATTTTTGTCTAGTCGATATTTGTTCGTTTGGCGCGTTGGTAAAATACAGATGGGGTATTGTACACACTGTGAAACCGAAATTCCCATCGGGAATGGGCAATTTTATGTGAAGCATAATGAAGTAACAACCTGCTTGAATTGCTCAAGTCAAGTAAAAGTGAAATCTCGTGGCCGTGGACGTTCAAAACTGATTGATGATGCTTATTTTGTTTGGTATGAGAAGTCGGCTCACGACCCGAATGTAATTGTGGCCAAAAGCATGTACGCAGTACGTGACTATCGCGAAAATTTTCACGCCGTAGAAACCAAATACACAACAATAGCATTGTATGTTTTTGAACCAAGTACACGGCATAGCTATGGTAGAGCTCTTATGTTTAAAAAAAGTTGGGATAACAGAGAGTGGAAAGAATCCAAATCGGTCTATTCACTTTACAAGGGTTTCAGGTATAGAAAAGTATTTTGTTCGATTGAAAGTATCGAAGCGGCAGTCTTAGAAACTCCGTTTCAGTATAGCACGTGGAGAGATTACGAAAATGAAACGTTCGATTGGTTGGATTTTTTTGTACTGGCGGCAAAGTATCCATGTATTGAATATCTAACGAAACTTGGCCTAAAAAAATTGGTAATAGAAAAATTATGTGGTAGAGCCACATATGGTGCAATTTATTGGCGCGGACGGACAATCGAAAAGGTTCTAAGACTGTCTAAACACGAAGTGAAACAACTTCGTTCTGCAACCTTTACGGTCTGTCCTCTTACACTCTATAGTCATCAATATTTTAAACGGCGTGGTGTAGAACTTACACTAGAAGAAGCGCATGTTGTGAAGGAATTGACACGTGAATTCTATGAAAAGCGGATTGATGCACTATCTGATTACGCGACAATTGAGGAAGCAACGCGTTACATCTTAAAACAAATTCGTCGCGATGATGTTCCAAAGTTTCGCCGCAGCGCTAAAACAATTCTTACGGATTGGATAGATTACATTAGAGAGTGCAACGAACTCGGAATGAATTTGAAAATGTCTCATGTACTGTATCCAACCAGCTTGCATAAAGCACATGCAAACACAATGAAAAAGATAAAAATAAAACAGGATGCGAGTCTGAATGTTCTTATCGCTGATCGGTTTGAATCCTTAAAGAAATACATCTTTACAGATGGGACTTTCCTAATTCGTCCGGCAAAGGATAGCATCGAGTTATTCGAGGAAGGAAAGGCATTAAACCATTGTGTCGGTGGGTATGCAGTGGATTACGCAGAAGGAACGAAAGATTTGTTTGTAGTAAGAATGGTTGACAGTCCAGAGACACCATTCTGTACTGTTGAAGTAATTGAGCACAAAATTAGGCAGGCACGGTTGAAGGATAATCATCTTCCAACGGATGATATAATAGCATTTTTGGAACGCTTTACCTCTAATAAACTGAAAACGAAAAGCAACAGAAGAAAAGATCGAGAGCGTGTTATAGCGGTGTGAAACAAGGAGGGGAGACCCTCCTCGTTTTTGCTGATTGGTAGCCTAACTGCATTCCTCATGCCTAACTGATTATACTTAAATTTCCCCATAAATCGTTGATATAATGGGATTTTCACTTGATGATTCCCTTTAAAGGGAATATAATATTAGTATCACAGAGGGCAGTAATTCGCCAGGTTCCTGGCCTCTGCAAAGGAGGAAGTAGTATGCGTTTATCAGATGATTCGTTGTTCATGACTCTATACAATGTTGCCACAATTATTAAGGAGGTTCGCGATGTTTCTACGGAGGAATTTGAGAGCCCGTACAAAGGAAATCTCACAGGTGTTTCGTTACGGTTTCCTTATGAATGTAAAGGTGTGAAGCAGCTCACCGTTGTTCTCAAGGCTCTGTGGGATCCATCGACTGGAAAAGGATATTTTTATGATATTGATTATCAGGCTAGTGCGGTCATTGGTGTAAAAAGGGGATTGGCAATCAATGCAGCATTACTGAAGCAATTCACCCCACATGGTCTCGAAGATAATCAACCGGAAGGACTTTACGCGAATTATGGTCATTATGAATATTGCCTGATGAAGCGAATTAAAAAAGTGGAATTGGTACCGCTGTTTACGCGTCAAGAAGAGCGTAGCAAGGAAATTACAACGGTATATCGACACGAGTCTTTTATTGTGGAATCTTACGAATATGCTCATGACATGATAGATGAGTCGGGAAGCCGGTATCGGATCGTGCGCATGATTACCCCGCACGAAAATGAGCATGGCTTCTTGTATACCATGCCGAGTCATCAAAATGGCCATTATGTTTTTGTTGTCTTTCACGACGCGAAGCCGGAGCAGACAAATTGTGTCGAAGTCATTCATGACGTGGTCTTGGCTTCTCCTCCAGATGTGCCCTTGGGTACTGTGTTTTACGATACGGAAAAAAGTCATTTCACAAAGCTCATTGAAGTTGACGGCGAACGCCACTTGCTAGATGAGAGTGATTTCACAAAAAGTACGTGGGAGCCTTTTGTACCTTCAAGCCGGTTTGAACTTCGAAATGATATTGAATTTGAATGTCCAACCGACGGGTTTTACTTTGACACGAAGGAAAGAGCGGTTTACCGAGCTGTCGCAAAGCGTCCGAATCACTTATTGCTTCAGATGCCAGACGGAAGTCGTTTCCCTCATCTCCCTCGAGATTATGACGATTTTGAAACTGGAATTATTTCTTGTGACCAATTAGAACTGGTGCATGTTGACTATGACGTTCTCAATCGTGCAGGTGTTGGATACTCAAATACGCACGAAGGACAAATTCTTCATGACTTGTTAGCTCGGATAGGCGCGGTCGAGGATGTTCAAGAAGCGTTTTGGATCGGCCTCGCCGTTCAGTATTACGGAAGTCTCACAAGGGCATGTCATGAGTTTTATTTCAGGCTTATTGACCATGTGAAATACACTGGAAGGGGAAAGGACGATATCACTGTGTTTTTACTGGAGCTGCTTTCACCAGGTAAGGAACAGAAAAGCGCATAAACTTAGAGGGGGAGCCGTTCCATGCTCCCCTTTCTTCTGGGGATTTCTCCTTCATCTTGATTTTTCAAAAAAAGGGAGTGTAATAAGCGGAGGGCAGCATGTGTAGTTTTAATTTCCCGCATCTTTCATGTTGCGTACTTCATCAAGCGTATGAATAGGCGTTCCATAGAGTTGAATAAGTGGGGACAAGAGAAGTAGCCATTCTCGACCGGCTTTGGTGTAATGTTCTGGCTGGAATGCACCATTTGCGCACATTTTCTTAAATAGAGTAGGGTCTTTTCCCCACATCTTTGAAGCTTCAATAGCTGTAACCACCTTGGATAAACAATTTTCCTCCATTTTTTATAACCCCTCAGCAAATAGTTTGATACATTATATATCCCTTTAAAGGGAAAAAACAAGTGCAATTCAACATGTAAAAATATCACGTCTGGCTTGCACATTCCCTTTAAGGGGAATGTGTTAAGAACAGAAAGAAGTCAGGTTCCTGTCTGTGAAAGGATGCTTATGTTCTAATTGCACGGGTTTGTAAAAGGATGAAATTCCGTATGTGATCTCAAACGGATGAAGGCCACATCCCTAAGAATGTGACCTTCCATCTAGGCAAGACAGTTACCGCCAGGTTCCTGTAAGGTGACTATAACATGTAAGAGGAGGTATTGAAAAGGACTTTATCAGAATCATTCAGAAGAAATGAAATAGGAGTGCAACCTCAAAAGCGACTGATTTTTCAACTTCCTCCCAGGCTAAATCATGATGCAAAAAATAAACCTACCGAATGACAATAAAAGGTTGAGGCTTATTCTTCTTCGACGCGGTCGTTCTAGTACCCCATATCTAAACAAAGTGTCCGCCTATCTTTCCGCTGCGGTCTCGTAATTGTCCTGCCCGAGTGAGGCTAACAGCGCGCATCAAACTGGTTTCTCCAAAGCGCTCGTGAATCGTATCAATCGTCCTATACAGCTCTTTACGTTGCGGCACATCGTCAAATAAGGAGAGTTGGATGGAATCCTCGAATTGCAACATATCTACCCCCACACACACTGCACGAACGCCCGTGTAGCCGTCCCAGTGCCGGTCTAAGAGTGCCATTAGTTCAGGGTATAAGTCTTCCGGTGAATCGGTGTGACGAGCCAGCGTCCTAGCCTTCCAAAACCCGCCTGTAAGCCGTTCGTAGGTCACTCCTAGCCCAACACGTCTTCCGCTTTGATTTGCCCTCCGAAGACGATAGCAGACCTCATCGAGCAATTCCAGGATGACCACGGCGATTTCTTTTAGCTCAAAAAAATCCCTTGGTAGTGTTGTCCGATGGGAGAAGCCTTTGTGCGGTGCATCAAAGCTATTCGGGTTAATTTCAGAGATGTCTTGGCCAAGCGACCAACGATGAATCACTTCACCCCAAACGCCAAACCTGGTTTTTAAGCGACCGACGGGAATCTTGGCCACATCACCAATCGTCTTAGCTCCAAACTCAAGGCGTAACGTCTCCGCACGTTTTTTTAATCCCCACATTTTATCAACTGGAAGCGTATGCAATAAAGAAGGCACGTCATCTTCCTGCCACCAAACGATGCCACCAGGCGTTTTTTTTGCCGTGGCATTGCTCATCTTGGCAACCCATTTGTTCGGCCCCATACCAATGCGAGCGCGTATCCTGAATAAATCCCAGATTTTTTGTTGTAGTGTACGAGCTGCAGCCATCGGATCTGGAAACAATTTCGAAGGCGATTCAAAAGCAAAAAACCCCTCATCGACTGAGTACTGCTCCTGTAGCGGAAAAACTTGACGCATGACCTCCTGAATTCGCACAGATACTTGCAAATAGAACTCCATATGTGGGCGTACTACAATCAAATGACGATTGAGGCGCAATGCTTCGCCAAGGCGCATTGCATTGCTTACTCCAGACTTTTTCGCAGTGGGAGTAGCGGCTAAAATAATGCCAGATCGCCGAGCTGGATCTCCTGAAACTACAAGTGGCGGGTCTGTCAAGTCATCAAACTCCCGGCGCCGAGCCGCGTATTCTTCGCGGCTTGCGACTTCACAGGAGGCGTAAAAGGATTGCATATCGCACAAGCCGTAAATCAGCTTTCGTGTCATGGCGTGATCATTCCTGTTCTCTTAGCGCGGTTCTTCGACTCGGCATCGAGCATTTTTCGCATAAAGATCGCCTCATCATGGTGTTGGCCATATTGGTATTGGATCCAAACATCATGATGATTCACCTTTCGTTCAATGATTCGTAACCCAGCTTCACGCATCTGCGCTTTTGTAAGCGCGATTTCATTTGTGATCGATTTCTGGATAGATTCAAGCAGGAGCAACCTTCGAAGTGATGCCGTTGGCCGGTCCATATACGCACCCCTTATACGAACATACGTTCTGTTAATGGGTATTATATGCTTGCTAAAAGGAATAATGCAAAGGGTTTTGGAGGTAAGTTGTGGCAGTGGGGATACTACTTAGTGATAGCAACGATGAAGCATCATGTGCTTTAACGCCATCTGTTTATCAATTGACTTTGACTAACTTTGACTTTATACTTATGTTGCAAGAAAGATAGTTTATATACATGGGGGTATCATTGATGGCGCTAGATGAAGCACACCGATACGAGCATTTTGTTAGAGGAGCATTTAGAACTGTGACCGGAGTAGATGTAGATCGTGGAGAAGATCCAGGGTGCTTAGCAGATGCGGATTACGTAGGTTTGAATGCCGTTGCGAAAGTTAAAGTTGGAACGGGTTATGCGATGGCTATGTATAACAGCCACATCCGGAAGGGTCCAAACTGTTCCAGTTTGAATCAGACAGAATATGACCGCATGGACACCATCATCGAAGATGTATTGAACGCCGTGACCATTGCACAAATTAACCAATACATCACGGAGTATAGGAACAACTTCTTCTCATATCTCTAGTAGGAGAAGAAGAATAGCCAATCTTGTCGAGGTTGGCTTTTTTCTTTAATAAAATCATCCTTGTATGGTTGTGGTTGACTTTTCTTAAATTGGCTGCACACATTTTGAAGAGTCATTTCGTACGTTTCCCACCAACTTACTTACAGCATAAAATTCTGTGTCATCCGACGGATACGGTCTCAACATGTCAGTCAGCAATTCTACGTCTGTTAGCCCGCGGTCTAACCACGTCATCACTTGTTCGCGAGGCAAAATCACCGGCATGCGATTGTGAATTTTCTCGGTTCTGTCATTTGGTGGACAAGTGATTATCGCAAAAGTGGAAACCTTCTCGCCGTTTTCGCTTTCCAGCGTGTCATAAATACCAGCAAAACTAAAGATTGGCTGACTCTCTACATGGATGTAAAACGGCTGCTTATCCGACGGTCTCCACTCGTAATATCCTGTCGATGGGATAAGGCAGCGTTTGCGCGTGAGAAGTGGCTTAAATGTTCGGTTGGTTGGTAGCCCTTCGGCGCGTGCATTGATTGGTTTGGTCTTTGTGTCTGCCCCCCACACCCTCGGCATCAGTCCCCACTTCAGGGGCCCCACACGCAACTGATTATTGTCGTCTGCGATTACAGCTGCTACGGACTGCGACGGCGCAATGTTGTACCTGGTTGGCATCTCATAAGACGACTCTGTCAACCCGTAATACTGCAACAACTCTGTCATATCCGAGGCAAAGGCAAATCTCCCGCACACTGTCATCACTCCTCATGACCATTCTAGCCAATTCATCAGCTGTATAGATGACTTATTATGTATCCAATACAGCATCAAATCCCCCTACAGATAATGGACAGGCCCCTGCGCAAGCAAGTAAGGTAAAGCCATCCTACTTGAAGGACTCCTTATACAGCGGCCCCGTCTTTGGCGGGGCTTTATTTAGTGAGTCTTAATATACAGTCCAAGTGCTGTCTCAATCATCTCCTCTGCCGTATCAGCTTGGCGGTGATCTATCCACCAACTTGCCGATGTCTGACTTCGTAAAATGTCGATCCCTGCTGTAACAATTTCAAAAAACTCACCTAGCGACTTATCTTCTAAAAATTCCCTGCACTCTCGTTTCATCCATCTTATATTTTGTTCGGCCATTGGCATGTCCGCATTTTTTATAACGCCAGGTTTTCTGTTTTCCATATATTTTTCTACGCTTTCCAGCGACTTCATTCGTATCGTTTGCGCCCAAGCCACTTGTTTTTCTGATCCCACTAATTCGGGCAGATTTTGTGTTTGTGCTTTCTCTGTCGCTTGGAGCCGTTCAACTTCTCGTTTTTTCGTAACTTCTTCTTTATAACAATCCGGACAGAGCTTTTGACCCCGGCGTTCTGCAATCTCTTTCCGATCTTTAATCGGTCCATAGATTTGTTCGTCGCCTTCGTGCCCGCACTGATAATTAATGGTATACCACGACATGGTTTATCCCTCCCATCATAAGCATGGACAAATATGCTTTTTACCAAACAACCGACGGCAGCCTGCTATTGTTGTTGGTACCAATCCAAGAAATCGCCATGCAATCGCTGTTCAGCCTCTTTTCGTGCTTTGACTGCGTCCTCTTTATTAACATATCTACCAAGTCGATAGCGCTTATGTTGAAACATAATTTCCGCACACCACATTTTACGACCGGAATCAAAGGATACTCCTTTTGTCCCGCTCGTATTGCGAGAACTAACCGTGTCGGCCATCAAGGCGGGCACGTTTGTATCGGCTTCAAACCACGAATTCATGCGTTCGGCGACTAGACATCCACAACTACGCACATGCCCTTTTTTCAACTCACTGGCTGCGGCTGGAATGCGTTCCCCGCAATCACATTCACATAACCACATGATTGATTTTTTGCCCTCTACTTTAACCCTATGTAAGACGAACAATTTGCCGTACCGTTTACCAGAAATGTCTGTATCCGTTTTAGAATGCCGGTCAGCAAGATACTCTCGATGTAGACATCCACAACTATTGCAATCGCCACGACGCAAAACAATCGTTGTTGCGATCTTTGTATTACCACAGTCGCATTTACATAACCATCGTGGAGAGCTTCCTTGTTTAGGTAACTCCTCCACGACAGTCAATCTTCCGAAGCGTTGACCAATAAGGTTTATTTTTTTAGCCATCTTTAATCACCCACAGCAAAAATAATTTCCGAATTCTCATTGACGCAATCGCGACACAGTAGTAAGATTAAATCAATAAGTCGCAATCGCGACATATTGGAAGGTGAACAGGATGTCAATGCTCAATAATGTGACGACCGTTCGCGGTTACGCCGTATTTCTTGGCCTCGACCCGACTGATCGATCCGTGTTACGCAAGATACAACGTCAATGCGAGCGTGGCGATCTTGTTGCCAAACTCGATCAAGGCGCTTGGCTAATCCAAATATCACAAAACAACGAAGGAGCGATAATCATGAAAAACTGGGAGAACATGAAAGAAGTCTACTTTGACGGCATGACACTTGAGCATGCAGGATACGGCAATGATAATAACTACGGTCTTAACAATAACAAGGTAGCACTATTTTACGTCAATCTTGTTCCGAAAAACGAGACCCCAAACCATTTCGCAGTTACATGGGATTTCAACGAGTTCCTTGCCAGTGAAAAAGCTGGCACATTCGAGTGGCCAACACCACACGCGGTTATGCCGATCACGGAGGAGCGAAAGCAAACCGTTATCGATTATTTCAGCGGTAAGGATTTTGTATCCTATGGCCGCGAAGTTGAGTTTAACAGCATCAAATTAACGCTCATCAATCGCCCTGTTGAATTTGCGAAATCTGTTGGGTCATTACGATATTACGCTGGTGCAACCGATCACGAAGGTAACGTATACCAAGTATATTGGAACGTGTTTAATATGTTTGACCCCTCTGAAATCGAAATGACAGTTGACAATAGTCGATACTGTAAACATTGCTTGCAACGGTGGACTTCAAGCGCTGACAACTCCAAGTGTAACCATGAGTGGATTGAGGATTTAGGATAAGCCCTTAGGGGCTTTTTTTATTCCAAAAATTATTCCTAAATTTACCTCGTGCATATTTATGACTTCCGGCATACGTCACGACCATTCTAACCAAGCCTCTAGCTGAATAGATGCTCTATTTCTCGGCGACAGTGTAACTGGTGATCTCATGCTCTTTACTCCGATCAAACCGATGATGCTGACTCTTAAATATGATGTATTTGATGACGACAAATATCTATATGAACCAAAGTGGGACGGATGGCGCATCTTGATTCATAAGCAGGGCAACCGCATTGAGGCGTTTACACGCAGTGGCCGCAATGTGACCGCTAAGTTTCCCGAACTCACGCGAGTTAAAGACGTAATTCGGGCGCACACAGCCATTATCGACAGCGAAGGCGTATGTATTCGCGATGGTCGGTCGATATTCGACGACTTTCAGTATCGAGGTAGAATTTCCGATAGGCGACGGGTTGCACAAGCAACCACCACCCATCCAGCGACCTTTATCGCTTTTGATGTGCTACACGATGGCCAGGTGCGCATAGATCTCCCGCTATTTGAGCGAAAGAACATTCTTACCGACATCTTGGCTCCGTCTGATGTCCTGGTCCCAACAACGGGCGTAGTCGGTAATGGTACAGCATTAAAACAGGAGACAGAGCGTCTTAACTGGGAGGGTATCGTCGCAAAGCGACTGGACTCCAAATACATCCTGGATGCGCGCACGAACTTATGGGTCAAGTTTAAAAATTGGCGCGAGATCGATGTGGTCATCCTTGGTTATCGCTTAGACCCACATTTCGGCCTAATCATTGGACTCAATTTCCCTACTGTAAAAAATAAGCGAGTTGGGACAGTCGAATGGGGTTTTAAACCTGAAGAACGTAAGGCTTTTCTTGGTTTGGCCAAACAACTGCACACTCGCTTGGAGAAAAACGTCCAACTGATAGAGCCACGCCTATGCTGCCGGGTCCAATATCTAGAAAGAACTGAGTTGCACTATTTACGGCATGTCACATTCAAGGGGTTTGCTTTCAATAAACTTCCAGATAGTTGCGTTTGGGAAAGTTAAGTATTACGGAAGATATTCACTAATTGTTGTGTTTGTAGACCTTGTCGCATAAAATATAGATAATAGCTCTATGCTATTTAAGAAGGTGCCGGAGCGGCGAACTCCGACACCTTACGGTACATCGCCTTGAGTGACGGGATTTCCCACACTCGGACGACTTAAATCAGTTGCCACATAATGTGGCGAACCAAAAGTCACCCCGAACTGGCAGCTAAACCGTTACGGGGTGACTTTTATTTATGTGAGCGAAAGGCGACTATGATCGTTACTACGAATGTCAGCAGCGCAAGAAGGAACATGCCCGCTTGTAGACCGACTCCGAGAGCTTCATATGTCACATACATTCGTCCGACCTCCCCCTGTCCGAGTAGGACTTGCGGGAAGGCGTCACCCCAGATTTAGCTAGTACCGTACCTAGAGTTTACTAGCAAGTGAAACCATAAACAAGATTATTGGTTTTAAATGGTGGAATTCTGGTCATACCGATGAATTTCTGGAAGAGAAGAGGTGGAATGGTGAGCTTAGCTGATTTTCATGAGCGTTACGAGTTGATTATGAGGGATGAACCAAGTGAGGACAGAGATCGCAACCTCTCCTCTCTGATGGATGAGATCAAGGCCGCGTTTGGAGTCCCACTAATGCAAGACCATGAGTGGGAGCGTGAAAATAAAGCGGTCATAGCGCTATATCGTATGGTTGCAAACAGTAGAACAACTATTTAAGCCACGGTGGACTGCCCACTTGGGAATTTTGACTTTAGGCAAACCAATGACCCATTCATCACTGGGTTAACGATCTTCACAGGAATTTTGGAGGAAGCAAACCAATTTCCTTTTGGTTCCTTATTTTACAAATGAAGGGAGGAAAATAGTCCTCCCCTTCATTATTCTTTCATTATATTTTATAGATTCGATTCGCTGTCAGGTTCTTATCTTTCGGTAGATTGAACAGAACGGTTTATCCGAACTGTTTCTTGAAGCATCTTCTTAGCCTCATTAATTTGTTGGGTATACTTCTTAGTTTGAGTAAACAGTGCTGCATTTGCGTTGATTCCCTCTGTAATTAAAAAAGCTGCTGCCTCAGAACGACTTTTGGCGATCTTGGCAAAAATTAAATCGTCTAAACAGCTCACTCCGTCATCTGTCAGTCGAACTGATACAACATTATTTCTTTCCTGTTTTCCCATTGACATGTTGATGTCTAATTCGACCTTTTGTTCAATTTGTTTGTCGATTAACTCATTAATACTCTCATCAATGGGATCGGTGACTTTGGTCTTTCGCTTTCCATCATGAACATTGCGCATCATAATCACACTCCTCTTGAATTCATTATACACAATTACACGTTACAAATTACACGATCGTTAGAAATTACGGTATGACAGTGGACATTCCGTTTCCCAAAATATAAAGAAAGTGGTTCTGGTGCAAAAACAGCAGGCATGCTAGTATTGTCCGGATAAAATTCAGGAATGAGGCTAGCATAGTATGAATGAGTTCAAATGGAAGCACTTCGAATCTCATATTATCCTGATGGCGGTTCGGTGGTATTTGCGATACAGCTTAAGTTACCGGGACATCGTCGAACTGCTGAAAGAAAGAGGAGTTCAGGTTTCTCATACCACGATCATGCGGTGGGTTCACCAGTATGGTCCTGAATTAGATAAGCGAATTCGACGTTTTTTGAAGCCTACAACGGATTCGTATAGAGTTGACGAAACCTATATTAAGGTTAAAGGAGAATGGAAGTATCTCTATAGAGCCGTGGATTCTACAGGTCAAACGATTGACTTCATGCTGTCTGCAAATCGAGATATCATCGCCGCAAAGCGATTCTTTAAAAAGGCGTTATCCTCTCCACATAATCAATCACCGCGAGTCATCACCGTGGATAAAAATCCTGCGTATCCTCCGGCACTACAACAATTAAAGGACGAAACAAAGATACCGCAAGAAACTTTAATCCGGCAGACAAAATACCTGAATAACATTATTGAACAAGACCACCGATTCATCAAGAAGATCACGAACCCGATGCTGGGATTCAAATCGTTTCAAACTGCAGAGAGCACGCTTAAGGGAATTGAGGCTTTGCACATGTTGAGGAAGGGGCAGGTCGAGTTACAGAACTCGCCTGCCCTTAACGTCGCAGGGTTCATCGATCACCTGTTTGGTTTATCTGCATAATCGAAAAAAATAATGTAGGGATCAATCTCAATTGCTCATAATCTTTGCACCAGAACCAGAAATGCTCTAATACAGTTCGGGCATCCAAAGGTATTCCATTTACTCCCGAAAGATGGAGGATATCCATGAGGACTTTTTTTTATGCCAGAGTCAGTAGTAAGGACCAGTCGTTAGAAAGGCAGCTTTCTGCCGCCAGAGAGATTGGCATTGAGGAAGAGTACATATTCGTAGACAAGGCTAGCGGTAAGGATTTTCAAAGACCGGAGTACCAATTGATGAAACGGATGCTTCGAAGTGGAGATGCTTTATATATTAAGTCGCTGGACCGATTGGGACGTAATAAACAAATGATCTTGGACGAGTGGCAGGAATTGGCCACAGTCAAAAGAGTTGATATTGCCGTTTTAGATATGCCGCTTCTTGACACCACGAAATATAGAAATCTGAACGGCATTGAGACCTTGGTCTCGGATTTAATTCTGCAATTATTGAGCTATATGGCTGAGGATGAGCGCAAAAGAATACGGGAAAGGCAAGAAGAAGGGATTCGAGTAGCCGTTCAGAAGGGAATCAAATTTGGGAGAAAGAAGTTCGAGATTGACGACACCTTTAAATCCGTCTATCCCGAATGGAAACAAAATAAAATCACAGCTGTGGAAGCCATGAAAAGAGTGGGGATGAAAAGCAATACCTTCTACAGAAGGGTTAAAGAGTACGAGGCGAATCTTTAACTGTTAACGGCCACTCTTAATCGGGCGATAGATATACGATGAATTAGAAAACCTGAAATGAACCTTTTCGGGGGGATGGGCAAAAACACCCAAGTTTTAATGGGGTAAAAAAGCCCGTCTTCCCGATGATCGGAACACATGTTTAACGGTGCATAAACATTCGGCTGATAAGGAGTTCCGTTCTGGGACTCTTGGGCAGCAATGTTCAAGAGCGATGTAACCTTTACACTGACGTCTCGACCAGTAACGTAGTAACCTGCCCGCCGCATCATGCCCCAACTGCGTATTGCTTTGACTTATTCTTAATCAGTCCCATCTTGACACGCAGTCCTATTATGTAATACTATATACCGGTACTAAGTAACACTTGTTATATGTAACACGGAATACACGTGTTACAGAGTACTCAACACGAAGGACTGATTGATTTGGAAAACATAACAGAAATGCTTAAAGGAGTACTTGAGGGCTGCGTCCTTGAAATCATAGGCCGCAAAGAGACCTACGGCTACGAAATCACGCGGCGACTGAATGCCCTCGGCTTCACAGATGTAGTGGATGGAACGGTGTATACCATCCTCGTCCGGCTCGAAAGAAACAAGCTGGTGGAGGTCAGCAAAAAGCCCTCCGATATGGGACCACCCCGAAAGTTTTTCGTACTCAACGATGCAGGACGCGAGGAATTGAAGAAGTTCTGGGAAAGATGGGAGTTCGTATCATCGAAAATCGAAGAACTAAAGGAGATAAAGTGATGAACTTCTGGGACAAAATCACAGGCAATGATATGACTAGAGAAGTTAAGGCTTTTGAATCGCGAGCTAAGATGCTGCCGGTTGATTATCAAACTGAATGGGAAAAAATTAAGGCTAATCTTTGGCCGCATTCAGATTTTAGCGGGCGCAACCTCATGCCAATTCTTGATGGTGTACTTGGCCTGCTCGAAGAAACGGCCGCGGAAGGTCAGAGTGTCCAAGAGATTTTGGGTGACGATATCAAAGGCTTCTGTTCAGCGTTGGCCGGGGAAGAAGGGGCAAAGTCTTTTCGGGACAAGTGGCGCGAGCAACTCAATAATAACATCGCTAAAAAATTAGGCAAATAGGAGGGTAAAAAATGAGAATACACGACATCATCGAAGGCAAAAAGGAGTGGCGAGCGCACATGGCTCGTGTCAAAGCGCTCCCGAAAGACTATCAGATTGTTTATAAAGAGATTCAAAAATATCTCTTTAAGGTCGGCCCTGTTGAACTAACCGACGGGACGGGCTTGCTTTCAGGGATTATCGATCTTTTTGAAGAGGGCGTGGTCCTGGGGAAAAGCGTGCTCGAAGTGACGGGCACTGATGTAGCAGCTTTCAGCGACGCTCTAGTCAAAGATTCAAAAACTTACGCTGACATCTATCAAGAATCTGTTGGTCAAGAAGTTAATAAGGCCATCAAAAAGGTTACGGATAAAACAAAGTGAAAGGGGGATATGGTGATGAAAACAGCAATTGAAGTGAAAGGTCTGCAAAAGTCTTTTAAGGACACAGGAGTCCTAAAGGGTGTAGATTTCGAAGTGAAACAGGGTAGTATTTTCGCCCTGCTTGGCTCAAACGGTGCGGGAAAGACAACGGTTGTCAATATTCTCACTACGCTCCTTAAGCAAGACAATGGATTTGCCGCCGTAAACGGATTCGATGTTGCGTTAAAGCCTGAGCATGTGCGCCAGTCCATCAGCCTTACCGGGCAATTTGCCGCGGTGGACGAGATGATGACCGGACGGGAAAATCTCATCATGATGGCCAAACTACGGCACCTCAAGAACCCCAGGCCAGTTGCAGACGACTTGCTTCATCGCTTTGGCCTGACCGAAGCCGCTAACCGCAGAGTTTCTACTTATTCGGGAGGCATGCGTCGTAGACTCGACATTGCTATGAGCCTTGTCGGGAAACCACAAGTTATTTTCCTCGACGAGCCAACCACCGGGCTTGACCCCGAGGCGCGCATCGACGTTTGGAAGACTGTCAAAAAGCTTGCCGACGGTGGTACGACGGTATTCCTGACCACGCAGTATTTGGATGAGGCTGAACAGCTCGCAGATAGAATTGCCATCCTGCACGAGGGTAGGATTATCGCCAATGGCACGCTCGCACAGCTAAAAGAGTTATTTCCTCCTGCCAAAGTGGAGTATGTGGAGAAACAGCCTACCTTGGAAGAGATATTTCTCGCAATCGTTAGCAAGAAGGAGGAAAGGTAAATGGAATCTCTACAGAGACACTTTTTCGGCGACATGAGCGTTATGTTTGGTCGTTCCATGCGACACATATCCCGCAGCATGGACACCATCATCACGGTCACAATCATACCGATTGCTTTTATGCTGTTGTTTGTCTATGTGTTCGGTGGAGCGATAAAATCCGGCACAGATAACTATGTGAATTACTTGCTACCAGGGATCCTGTTAATGGCTATTGCAAGCGGTATATCTTATACAGCTTATCGCCTCTTTATGGATTTACAACGGGGAATATTTGAGAGGTTTCACTCCATGCCCATAGCGAGATCTACCATTCTGTGGGGGCACGTTTTGACTTCGCTAGTGTCCAACGCGATTTCGGTGGTTGTCATCATGCTTGTTGCACTCCTGATGGGCTTTCGTTCATCCGCAGGAGTGCTGTCATGGCTTGCCGTAGCGGGGCTACTCGCGCTCTTTACACTGTGCTTAACTTGGATTGCGGTGATTGCTGGACTGTCTGCAAAGTCAGCTGATGGAGTGGGTGCATTTTCCTATCCATTTCTATTCCTGCCGTTTATCAGTTCGGCGTTCGTGCCGACCAAGAACATGCCGCACATCGTCCGCGCCTTTGCCAATAATCAACCTGTCAACTCAATTGTCGATGCAATTCGGTCTTTGCTCGCGGGGCAGCCAGTCGGCAATAACATCTGGATTGCACTCGCATGGTGTTTCGGTATTCTAGTGGTTGCGTATGTAGTCGCCATGTTGGTTTATAAACGGAGAATATCTTAAATCCGTTATGTGAATTCGACAGCGGTGGCTCTAATTTTAACCATGAACGTTATCGCCGTGTTTACCAAAGCAAATGATGATTCAGATTGAACGAATACCGCTAAATGTTTTAGCGTACGTTTTTCGCGCTTTGTCGAGGCAGACCCGGGCTAACGGTGTGCCTCGATTTATGTTTGTACATGCATCTCAAGAGTTGCCATCAGCCGCAGAAGCCTCCTGTTTCAATCATTCGCCCCCACAGCTTCTAATAGCCTCTCGGCATTTGGTTTTCATTGAACCACCAACGGTTCTGTGCCCGAGGTCTGTTCGCTTGCCCCCATGTTGCTGAGCCCGACTTGACAAATCAAAA
>NZ_JBHUCX010000016.1:0-16750 GCF_042678105.1 Alicyclobacillus fodiniaquatilis | reverse complement strand
CCCGTGTATGCAAAGCATCGGTCGTTGATCATGCTTCATGCCGCCACGTAGATTTTTCTTCCAATTGAAAAAGTGGAGTTCATAGCCTGGCTTGGGGAGGGGGGAATTGTGTCCATTGCTCTAGTTCCGTACCATGATTTCGCCGTGTTCGCTAACAAATCCACCAAATACTTGAAAACATGCCCCGGTCAATGACCTCAATCACCTAATCGTCGAAATCCGGGTTAGACGAAGTAGTGCAGGAATTTAAAAACCGCCCACTTGAGGGGACATACCCATATCTATGGTTGGATGCGACATTCCCGAGAGTCCGTGAAGGCGGACGAGTTCAGAGTATGGCATTTGTAATTGCAATTGGCGTGCGAGACACCGGTGAGCGTGAGGTGTTGGGGTTTGACATTGGGACTAGTGAGGATGGCTCGTTTTGGCTGACATTCATCCGAAGTCTGGTTGCGCGTGGGTTGCGTGGTGTACAGCTGGTAATTAGTGATGCTCACGAAGGACTGCGCAGTGCGATTGGCTCTGCGTTGACCGGAGCGACCTGGCAGCGCTGTCGAGTTCATACAATACGCAACATCCTCAGCCAGGTGCCTAGAGCGTCGCAACCGATGGTCTCGTCTATTGTCCGGACCATATTCGCTCAGCCAACACAGGAAACAGCCAAACAGCAACTGGATGTGGTCGTAGAGCAACTTCGTGGAAAGTTTCCAAAGGCGATGGATGTCTTGGAACGTGCAGAGGAAGACGTGCTAGCGTACATGGCATTCCCGAAGGAACACTGGAAACAGATATGCTCGACAAACCCACTTGAGCGCTTAAATCGTGAACTCAGGCGACGCTTCGATGTCGTTGGTATCTTCCCGAACCGAGAGTCTGTCATTCGTCTAGGCGGAGCAATCCTCCAGGAACAGAACGATGAATGGATTGTAGCAAGGCGCTACTTTAGCCGAGAGTCAATGGCAAAACTCATGAGCACTCAAGAACCGCAATTACTGGCGCCAACGTCAGTTTTGCATAAATAGCCGACACGAAGTGGTTGCACTCAATTTACACCACTTGACGGGACACCACCCCGACCTTCTCTGATTACAGGAAAATCTGGACGTCGTACAACTTCATAAGCTTTGTTTAACCCAATACCCATTATTTGCGCTACTTGTTTCACTGTTAACGTTAAGGGGAAATCGCTCGGGACCGTTTCCATACTTTCACCTTCCACAAGTCTTTACGAGCACACATCATTTCGGCATCATGGTACCATTTCGCAACACCTCATAGGTCCGCCCACGCCAATTGACTGGTTTGTATGTCGCAGACAACTTGTTTGAGATGGCCAAGTGTTCACCTAATAGTGCTTTTTATCATCAAGCGCCGGTTTTCAAGTCCACAGAATGCGTTTTTTTGAGTATGTACTAGTGTGTAAGAATCCAGCACCAGCGCGGGTTTTCGTGACCTGAGACATCTGCTTATTTAATGAATTTGGGTGAGTTAGGCACACAACAGGCACACGAAAAAGTTCCTCTACGCAACTTAAAAAACGCAAAACAAATGGAATTAATATACGTAAGTAATTTCGAAATTTAATCAGTTAAAATATTGCGTTGTTCTGTAGCTAAAATCCGCCGGGTAAGTCGGAGGCCTTGCGGCCTCCTTCTCCCCTAAGAACTGCATGTAACAGTTTCCCGTTATGCAGCTCAAGCCATCCTGCAGTTGGCTCGTCAAGCGCCTACTGACTGTTTCCCTTGCCAGACGACTTGTCCATCAACAATGCTTTCCTGGTTGGAAAGGTAGCGTTCTGGATGGTCGGGCAGGGTATCATAGTCCTTGATGGAGCGATACTTTTCGTAGCACCATCGGTGAGTGACGACTACATTTTCAATCGTGTTGTGCCCACCTAATCGTTCGGGAATCATTCGAGCGAATAGGATGTCATTATCTCCGTTGACCTGCCAGCGACGGAAGTGTTCTGCCGATATATGGCATCCGCATAGAGCACATCTGCCACTCGTTTTGCGCACCACTTTCTTCTGGAAACCAGTCAATCGTTTGAGCAGTAGTTGTTCTCGTCTTGCCTCAAAGTATTCGTGGTCACTCGGTCGATGAGGTGAACGCCGTCCCTGTATCTTGATGTGCCGAATGATGCGAACATCAGTCATGGTGGCTAGAGTAAACGAGCCATCCGAGAATACCCAGTTTCGGCTTCCGATTCGGGCAAAGTACCTCTGGTATAGCCACTTTGCACTCTTTTTGGGGTGACGTCGTTTTGCCCATCTCCACAGCATCTGGTTAATTCGATGGTCACAGTAGGCAAAGACCTTCTTGCTGACCTGTGTGCTGTAGTAGTTGCCCCATCCTCGAATAATTGGATTAAGCAACCGAATGACCAAGGATTGTTTGGCTGACTTGTTCGCGTCCAGTATGCCTTTGATTTTCCTCAGAACAGCGAGCTTACTGTCTTTGGCGGGTTTAATCAGCAACTGGCCCTTGTACTTGCGGACATGGAATCCAAGGAAGTCGAACCCGTCGTTGATGTGTGTTATATGCGTTTTCTCTAGACTGAGTTCGACCCCTACATTCTCCGAAAGCCACTGGGCGATGACCGGAACGAACTGTTCTGCTTGCTCCTTTGTTTTGCACGTGACAATGAAATCATCCGCATAGGTGACGATGTTGATGCCGGGGTTTGTACGACTACTTCCGAATTTCATTTGGAATGCCTTCTGCCGCAAGTCCTTCTCCATACCCTGCAGTGCGATGACCGCAAGTAACGGTGATAACAGGCCCCCCTGAGGCGTGCCACGGGTACTGGCTAGCAGTCCGTCTTCCGGGTCGAGAACAGGAGCTTTCAACATCCGTCTCGCGAACACACGGTCCTCCGAGGCCAATTTGGCCAAGAGTTTTGCATGGTCGACGTTGTCAAAATAGCCACGTATGTCCCCTTCGATGACCCACTGGGCAGAACCTGACTTGCAGAGGTTCGCGAAAACTTGACTGATGGCATCCCACGTTGACCGTTGTGGACGGAATCCGTACGTGTTGGGCGCAAACTGGATGTCCCATTCTGGTTCCATGGCCGCTTTATGAATGGCCTGACACACGCGATCATGAGTAGTTGGAATACCGAGCGGCCTGAGTTTCCCGTTTTTCTTGACGATATACACGCGCCGGACGGGTAAGGGGCGACTTCGGAGATTGACGATTCCACGTAGCTCGCGCCGTTTTTCCGGCGTGATGTACGTTTTTCCGTCTACTCCCGGTGTGCGGCGTCCCCGGTTTTCTTGCGTCACGTGCCGAATGGCCAGAAGTTTGGTGTGGTGGCTGGTACGGATGAGCCACTTGTAATGGCGCACAGCTTTACGATTGTTGTGTTCAACTGCGTGGGCCAGTTGTCGCTGTAACCTGAGAACGTGGCGTTCGATTTCCTTCCAGTCTATCCACTCGTCTGCATGCTCACTGGTGTCTGCTGTTTGAGCCTCTATCCATGCGCGCATGATTGCGTCTTCGTGGATTTCTCGGGGATTCTTACGAATGTGACCTGCTGACTCGTCTTGTGAGACGGCTTTTCGGTTCATAACAGGCCACTCCTTTCGTCTCATGCTACAGGATTCCCGGCTGGATGACCTTGGGCAAGTCTGCACGCTTTCGCGTCAGGGTATCTCAGCATTTCTGCCGCCCCTATCTGTCTCATTACAAGCCAGCCTTCGCTTTTTGCCCGTTCCTTTACCCCCTAGGGAATTCAGCGTCACTCGCGTTCCGCTTACTGTCCGGATTTCAGACAGACCCCATGGGGCTTACCTTGTTCCGTCGACAACCCATCTCTGAAGTGTGTAGGTGCCCCGAGTCCCGCGATAGCCCATGGAACTGCGAATCGCCAAAACGGGAGTGACGATTCCGGCTACTTGCCTTTTGGCCCAAGCGTATCAGAGTGTTTCGCTTGTCTTGCGTAACGCGGTTTAATATGGGGTTCACTGATGTTCACCATGCACTTCTCAACCTAGCTCCGGCCCGAATTCACTCTACCTGGCGCGGCTACATTGTTCCGTGAGCTATCGCAAGACCGCGTTACCACTGTCCCACGTCACGGTAGGTTCGCGTCCGCAGTTCTGGACGGGTGGATTCGCACCACATGATTACCGACGACTTTCAAGTCGCAGCCCGTTTGTGCAACAAATTTACTGCCATTTCTTTGAGTAGAACTGATTATATCGTTGCTCATCAAAAAGGCTCCCCAGAAAGAACTGAGAAGCCTAGTTCATGTGGCCCTGACGTGGGGATGTCTATCTTGGGCTTTGTCACCTTACGACTTTAAAAAATTTGCTCCCACGAAAATGGTTAACGAGACGAATCTCGAAATTGTGAACCCACGTGCGCATCGAAACATAGCGCGACAACTTTCCTAGAGAGAGAACAACGCGCAAATTATTCCTGGGATTCGAGCAGCGTGTCATCTGTCATTCCCACATACAATACATCCCAGCACACTGGACACAACGACACGTCTTCTCGTTCATCAACCGTGTCGTCTAAACTTTGACTTGAAATTACATAAAAACAATCGCAGTTCTTGCAGTATCCATCCATAATCATCATAGGATTTCCACGCCTGCCTGCTTTACTCCTGACTGTGATCGGTGTTATTTGCCAGAATTAACGCCTATCGTTCCACGAACAACGAGTTGATTTTCACGCATAGTGTCGGCTAGTCCCCCTGAGGGATAAAACGGTAACCGACTCCCGGTTCGGTAAGAATCAAATGCGGTCTCGTCGGATCCATTTCAATTTTCTTTCGTAAATTGCCAATATGAACCCTTACAGGCTGACTATCTGACTCGTAAAACTTGTCTCCCCATACCTGTTCAAACAGTGCACGATGTGTGATGACGCGCCCTGCATTTGTTGCCAGCACTTTCAGAAGCTCGTATTCAGTCGGTGTAAGTTTTACCTTCTCTCCGTTCAATTCAACGATTCTACGCGACACGTCAATGACGAGGGGGCCGAGAGACAGGATTGGCTCCTCGGTCGTCTTCGAAATATGTCGGAGGGCTACCCGTATCCGTGCCATTAGCTCACCCATACCGAAAGGCTTGGTGACGTAATCATCAGCGCCTATGTTCAACGCCTCAATTTTATCCTCCTCTTGATCTCTTGCTGTTAAGACAATCACAGGGACTTGTGACCACTCGCGAACACGACGGAGTACTTCTATACCTTCAATGTCGGGCAAGCCGAGATCGAGTACCACTAAGTCCGGTCGTATGGTGGAAATCTGTACAATACCGTCCTCGCCAGTTTCCGCTTCACTCACCTGAAATCCGTGGGCTTGTAAGCTAATCCGCAGTAACTTTCGGATTTGAGCCTCGTCATCAACCACGAGGATCTTTGACGATTCAGACATACTCTACACCTACTTCTTCTCCAAGAATCGGTTCCGTTGGTTGCTTTTCACTAGTTGTGAGGGGAAGCAGAATTACAAATGTTGTCCCCTTGTCCCCGTTTGATTCCGCACTGATGCTGCCACCATGCGCTTCAACGATCCCTTTACAAATAGCTAAACCAAGACCGGTTCCTGGGATGTTCATTGCCCTCTCAGAACGATGAAATTTATCAAAGATACGCGTGATATCCTCCTTTGGGATTCCAATGCCTTCATCCGCCACGGCAATGGAGAGCCGAGTTTTAAAACGTCTTACCGTGACGGTAATTTGACTCTTTTTGGGTGAGTACTTAATCGCGTTACTCAACAGATTCACCATGACTTGTTCCAACAGGGCATCGTCCACAGCAATTCGCTCGATGTCCGTGTCGATGTCGACCCGAATCTGTCTATCCTGCAACCCTTCACGCAATTGTCGAACCGCTGCATCTACAATTTCTCCGATACTACAGAGTCTCTTTCGCAACTTTAACATTCCACTTTCGAGACGTACCATTCCAAGTAGGTTTGTCACCAAACGATTCATTCGCAGCGCACCTTCTCGAATGGTAGCCAAGAGTTCAGCCCTATCTGTTGCACTAAATACCTCTCCAGTTTCTGTTAAGGCTGTAACCGATCCGATGATTGTCGCAAGCGGAGTCCGAAGTTCATGGGAAAGCGAATCCAGTATGGAATTCCTCAATCTTTCCGATTCGGCGGTTAAGTGAGCGATTTTTGCTTCTTCGGCGAGTTGAACCCTTGCAATTGCAATAGCGGCGAGTCGAGACAGCGCCTCAACTAATCGAACGCGGTCAGCGTCAAGAGTTTCCAGCCGACCAACGTTTGCGGCGAGAACCCCGTACGTATGTTCTTCCGTTCTCAGGGGGAGGTACAAGTCGGGCGATTCACGGAGCGTGTCAGTACCCCGTCCAGCCGTCTCTCCGGTGCGATATACCCATTTCGCAACCGTCGTTTCCGATGGGGTTCTGCCCCATGTGGCTTGCTCGTTGGAATGAGCTGCTAACGTCAACTCGCCTTCCGCATCCGGGAGAAAAATCCCGACGTCCGTATCTACTGTCTCCGAGATTTGACGTACAACGGTGTCTAACATCATCTGCAAGTCTCCAATGGCCGTGATTTCTCGACTTAGGGCATACAAAGTGGAAGTTACCGACTCACGGTGCTTAACCGTATTGAGTTGTTGACGTAATCGGAAGGCAAGACCTGCAGTGAGTGTCGCCACTGTCAGAAAGACCGCAAATGATAAGAGATATCTCACATCAGACACGGCAAAGGTATAAAATGGCGGTACAAAAAACCAATCAAAGACGATTAGGCCCGCTCCAGCGGCATAAAATGAGGGCCCGATACCCCATCGAGCCGCACTAATCAGTACTGGCAGCAAATAGATCAGTGCAATATTCACTAGATTGTACGGACTCCGTAAAGGATGGAGCAAAATCGTTAACGCCGCAACGAATAGCGTGACAAGTATATAAGATGACCAATTTACGGTTCCCTGTGTTCGCATTACTTTCGAGGTGATTCGCTGCGACACGCCTTGCTCTTGCTTACCGGGAATTACGTGAATGCTGATGCCCAAACTATTGCGAATGACCTCGTCCACAACAGATCCGCGGAACCATTCTGCAATCCTGGATTGCCTCGGTTTGCCCATGACAATTTCTCTAACGTTACGCTTCCTTGCAAGATGGATAATCTCGTCAGCCACCCTGTTGCCCGTTAACACGACGATTTCTCCCCCGAGTTCCTCTACCATCCGCAAATTATCGTCGAGATGTACTAGCTCTCTGTTGTTTCTCGCCCGTTGCCGGGGTGTTTCAACATACACCGCCATCCAATCAACCTTCAATTTAACGGCAAGTTGTCGAGTAAAGCGAATGAGTTCCGTGGAGAATGGGCTCGCGCTCACGCAAACCATAACCTTCTCGGCCACGGGCCAAGGGCCACTAATGTCCTTTGATTGCATATAGTCTTCCAATTGGCGGTCTACACGGTGAGCGGTGTAACGCAAAGCCATCTCCCGAAGTGCAATCAGATTCCCTCGGCGATAAAACTTCTCCAATTCGTCTACGCTTAGGCCGTGGATGCGTACCTTTCCTGCATGAAACCGCTCAATGATGGCTTCCGGAGGAAGGTCGACCAACTGAATTTTATTCACACGTTCCAAAAACTTATCCGGCACAGTCTGTGTTAATCTTGCCCCAGTTACTTTTGTAATGATGTCGCTGTAACTTTCAATTTCGTATATGTTAAGCGTCGTGTAGACATCAATACCTGCCGCTAAGAGCGATTCAACCTCTTGATATCGTTTTGCTCGAGTGGCACCTTCACCGTTCGTATAAGCTAAATCATCCACAACCACCAAATCAGGCTTTTGACGCACAATTTCATCAATGTCCAAGCCATCTGTCTGTAACGAGCTTCGCTCACAAAAGTTTTCCAATAAGGTCATTTCAGTAATCGCTCTAGGCAGTCCTTCGAACGACAAGCAGCCGATGACCACATCCGTGCCTTCGTGTTCTAATTCCTGGGCGGCTCGCAGCATGGCGATTGTTTTTCCCACGCCGCTCACCGCCCCGATGAATACGGTAAACTCGCCGCGGGAAACGGTCTTCATTTTATGCACCTACTTAGGTCCCTAGAATTCGAAACCACATACAAATCAACAAACTCTGCATTCTCCATAACGTAGTCCACCGGATTTCCTTGCAATCTCCCCAGCCAGTTACGATTCTGCAGAGGTTGACCAATTACGATTTGAGATACACCTAATTCCTTGGCTACTTGAACAATGGTTTCACCGACAGCTCGCTCGTTTGCCTTCTCTGTAATAAAAGTTGCGTCAAATTGTTGGCTAAGTTGTTTGATCCGCTCTAAGTCCCTCTGTTCATATTCAGTCATATCATGATCGGATAACACAACCAGAACATACAACTTTGCCTTGTACCGATCCGCAATACGCCAACCCCGCCGGATGAGTTTCTCGGAGTGAGGCCGGTAGTTGACGCAGACTAAAATGCTTTCATTTTGCTTATATCCCCGGTTCCCATTTTCCTTCATACGTTGTTGGTCAAGCCTCTGATCGACGTCGTCAGCTACTTCCAAAAGTGCAATTTCACGGAGGGCGGACAGGTTTCCCAAGCGAAAAAAGTTGTTCAGCGCGCGGTCAACTTTATCCAACGTATAAATCTTTCCGTCCATGAGGCGTTGTTGCAACGTTTCTGGAGTCACATCAATCAACTTTACTTCGCGGGCTAGGTCCATGAACCAGTCAGGCACCCGTTCACGAACTCGAACTCCAGTGATGTGCTCCACCTTGTCTCGCAAACTCTCCAAATGCTGAATATTAACAGCGGTTACGACATTGATGCCATGTTCAAGAATGTACTCTACATCTTGATATCGCTTCTCTCTTTCACATCCTGGCACGTTCGTGTGAGCCAACTCATCGATGAGTACAATTTTGGGGTTTCGTTTCAGAATCCCTTCGACATCTAGCTCCTCGTAGGTCCGACCCTCAATGGAAATCGTTCGCTTTCGCAGCACTTCTAAATTTCCGATTTGAGAAGCGGTATCAGAGCGCCCGTGCGTTTCAATCAGTCCAATAACGACGTCAATGCCTTTCTGCAACCAGTCGTTGGCATCCTGAAGCATCTTATATGTCTTTCCAACCCCCGGAGCGGCGCCGACATAGATTGTAAGATTTCCTTTCCGAGCCGATTTGCGCTTCGACCCTTCAAGGCGTGAAGGTTGTGTCATGTTTTTCTGTCTCCCTGCCAATGATGTTATTCTTTCCATCCCACGATGCGTAAATCGACATACTTCATGTTTTGCATAAGGTACTTTACGGGATTGTCGCGCCAAAACGCCCATTTCGTATTGCTTTTAGGCTGGCCGATGACAATTTGAGTGATGTTGAATCGGTCTGCGACGTCCATGATGACCTCTCCAATTTTTCGGTCGTTTCGTTGTTCAACAATGTGCTCGGCGTAATATTTCCCACTGATCTCACGAAGCTTCGTCAGTTTCAATTTTTCCTTCTCAGGTAAATCGTTTTGGGAACCATCAATAATGGTGAGCACCAATAATTCCGCTTTCATTCGTTCCGCCATTCGACTGCCTTTTTCCACGAGCTTATCGGAGCGCTCCAAGTAGTTCGCGCACACCAGAATCGTTTCTCGCGCACCAACCGGTCCAGGTATCTTCGTTCGGTCATAAGATTGCTGCAAGCGTTCATCAACGTCATCAGCGACCTCGCGTAAAGCCAATTCCCGCAAGGCGGACAAATTTGTCAAACGGAAGAAGTTATTCAGCGCCTGATTCACTTTGTCCATAGAGTAGATGCTTCCATCACGAAGTCTTTGCCGGAGTGTCTCTGGCGTCACGTCAATGACTTCAATTTCAGATGCGCGTTTCACAAAAGTCCGTGGGATAATTTCACGGACCTTAATCCCGGTCATTTCTTCGGCGTCTTCATGTGCACCTTCAATGTGCTGGACATTCACGGCCGTCAACACGTCGATGCCGTGGTCGAGAATGTATTCCACATCCATATAACGTTTCTCGTTCTTGGAACCTGGTACATTGGTGTGGGCTAACTCGTCGATCACAACGACATCGGGGTTTCGGGCGACAACGGCTTCTATGTCGACCTCCTGAAACGTTCGGCCTCGAAAGTCTAGCAGGGTGCACGGGATAATTTCGAGATTGCCGATCTGAGCGGCTGTTTCCGGCCTGCCGTGAAATTCAATATATCCGATGACGACGTCTAATCCCCTATCACGAAGCGCATTCGCCTCACGCAGCATCGTGTACGTTTTGCCTACGCCAGGAGCAGCGCCAATAAATAAGCGCAGTTTTCCGATTTTCCGCGAACCGCTTTTAGTTAGGACCTCCTGGGACTCGGATTCCCCTCTGTTCCCCTCATCCATAATCACGCATCTTTCACCCTAACACTTTGGGTTACACGCAAATCTTCCCCGGAACTTATCCCGAGGAAGACATTGGTGTTTTCATATGCAATCTTATTAGTTTATCGGCCGATTTGCTTTTCAAGCGCCAAATTTAATTTCATAACGTTCACCATCCGTATTCCCCATATTCCCAGTGATGGTCCTTGTTCATTCTGTGCAACGAGCGTTTGCAGAGAAGATTGACTCAATCCCGTCGCTTTTGCAATGCGGGGAATCTGCAACATCGCGTCCTGGATGGTAATGTCGGGATCAAGTCCGGATGCCGAGGACTCAACCATGTCTGGTGGAATGGATGAGGTGGGCGTACCTGCCGCCGCGCCGTCACTCTTGATGTTCCCTTGCACTTCTTGAATCAATTTTGGATCCGTTGGCCCGTAGTTGGAACCGCCCGAACCATTCGCTGCATATTTTACAGCCGAAGGTCTTGGCCAAAACAAACGTGGATCCGTCACAGGCTCTGCGATCAGCTCCGACCCTACAACCTTGCCGTTATACGTTACCATGCTGCCTTTGGACTGAAACGGAAACAATACATTGCTTATTCCCGTGACAACGAGTGGATAGATCAAACCTAGTAATATCGCGAAGACAATGGTGAATCGTATCGAACGCCATACGTTGGTCATTCCTGTTTCCTCCTTCAACAAGTGACTCACGGTACCAAGCTGGTACCGTTGAGTCATCTCGCGAACACTTAAATATTAGCGAGCCCCAGGGCAGTGATGATGAGGTCGATCACTTTAATGCCGATAAACGGCACAATCACGCCACCGATACCATACAGGAAAATGTTTCGCACGAGCATTGACGTTGCACTCATCGGCCGATACTTGACACCCTTCATCGCCAAAGGAATCAAGAGCGGAATGATGATTGCGTTAAAGATGAGCGCCGACAAAATGGCACTATGTGGACTGGTCAGGAACATGATGTTCAGGACGTGCAACTGCGGTACCATGACAGCGAAAATCGCAGGGATGATGGCAAAGTACTTCGCCACGTCGTTTGCAATCGAGAATGTCGTAATGGCGCCTCGCGTAATGAGCAACTGCTTACCAATCGATACAACCTCGATGAGCTTGGTTGGGTCGGAGTCGAGGTCCACCATGTTACCCGCTTCTTTTGCAGCCGTCGTTCCCGTGTTCATGGCCAAACCAACGTCCGCCTGCGCAAGTGCAGGCGCATCGTTTGTACCGTCACCCGACATGGCAACCAGCTTGCCTTGCGCTTGTTCATCCTTGATTAAACGCATCTTGTCTTCCGGTTTCGCTTCGGCAATAAAGTCGTCAACGCCAGCTTCAAGTGCAATGGTTGCTGCTGTGAGCGGATTATCGCCTGTACACATGACCGTCTTAATGCCCATTCGGCGCAGCTCTTCAAACCGCTCCCGCATACCAGGTTTTACAATATCCTTCAGGTAAATTAGCCCGTAGACCTCATTGCCCTTGACCACGGCAAGCGGCGTTCCACCCTCGCGCGCAATCCGTTCTGTCTTCGCGTCGAGGTCCGACGGAACGACTCCTCCGTTCTCCCGAACGTATTTTTTAATGGCGTCCACGGCTCCCTTGCGGACCATCGTGCCATCCGCCAAGTTCAAACCACTCATACGCGTGTCAGCCGTAAACTCAATATTCTCGGCGTTTGTGTGCTTTTCACGCGCGATTTGGACGCCTTTTTCTCTACCTAAATCCACCACAGAACGACCTTCTGGGGTCTCGTCAAAGAGCGAAGACAATACGGCGACTTCCACCAGCTCTTGTTCGCTATGCGTACCCACCGGTGAAAATTCACTGGCCAAACGATTTCCAATAGTAATTGTTCCAGTCTTGTCCAGGATGAGCGTATTGACGTCACCCGCAGCCTCCACGGCCTTCCCTGACTTGGCGATGATGTTAAACCGAATGACACGGTCCATTCCGGCGATACCAATCGCCGACAACAAGGCACCAATAGTGGTCGGAATCAAACACACCAACAGGGCAATCAAAGTTGCAATGTCAATTCCGTGACTAGCCTTACTAAAGGTGCCTACATAGTGCGCCATGGGTTCGAGTGTTACTACGACAATCAAGAAGATGAGCGTCAAACCTGCCAGTAAAACGGACAGTGCCAACTCGTTTGGCGTCTTCTGACGACTTGCACCTTCGACCAAACCAATCATTTTGTCGAGGAACGACTCACCCGGATCAACGGTCACCTTAATGATGAGCTCATCGGACAGGAGTTTGGTTCCCCCTGTCACTGAACTGAAGTCACCGCCTGCTCCGCGAATCACCGGTGCAGATTCACCGGTAATCGCCGACTCATCCACGCTTCCGAGGCCTTGCAGCACTTCGCCATCCGCGGGAATCATTTCTCCCGCTTGAACCCGAACCGTGTCTCCCTTTCGGAGCGTCGTTGCCGGTACCGTTTCATATGTTCCATCTGGTCTCTTGCGACTAGCCACCAAATCCGTTTTCGTCTTTCGAAGTGACTCCGCCTGAGCTTTGCCGCGTCCTTCTGCGATGGCTTCTGCAAAATTTCCGAACAGAACAGTGATGAGCAGGATAATGCAAACAATCAAGTTAAAGATTCGCTCACCTGAACCATAATTTCCGCCGAAGAGATTCGGCGCGAAAGTGAGCAGTAAGGTAATGACAAACCCGATTTCTACAGTAAACATGACCGGGTTCTTCACCATGACACGCGGATTTAACTTTACAAACGACTCGACAATCGCTCGATTCACGATGTCGCTCGACATGGTTTTCGTCGCACTCTTTGCCATTTCGTATATCTCCTTTTCCCTAATGTCAGCGCTGGTCCGACTAAAATCAGGGGCTTACTTGACCTGACCACATTTGAATGTGCTCACCGATTGGACCAATCGCAAGAGCAGGGAAGAAGGTCAGCGCGCCGACAATCACTACGACTGCAATAAAAATGCCGCCGAACGAAAATGTGTCGGTCCGGAGTGTACCAGGGCTTTCCGGAATCACGGCTTTTTTCGCCAACGAACCCGCAATAGCAAACATGGCGATCATAGAAATGTACCGACCGAGAAGCATCACCAGTCCAATGGAGACGTTATAAAATGTTGTGTTTCCGTTTAGACCAGCAAACGCGGAACCATTATTTGCAGCCCCTGAAGTGTAGGCATACAGTACTTCTGAAAAGCCGTGAAGGTACGAGTTGTTCATGGAGGAAACCCCCATGTGCGTGGCAACCGCAATGGCTGTCGGGACCAAGATCACAAACGGGTGCACTAACATGGCTGTCGTCGCCAACTTGATTTCTTTCGCCTCAATTTTCTTGCCGAAAATCTCTGGTGTGCGTCCCACCATCAGACCGGACAAGAACACGGTTATCAGCATGAACATGATGATGTTCAAGAGCCCAACACCCTGGCCGCCAAATACCATGTTGAACATCATGAACAGGATGGGTACAAATCCACCCATTGGCGTCAAACTGTCGTGCATCGCGTTTACAGCGCCTGTGGTATATGACGTTGTTGCTGCCACGAACAGACTGCTAAGCGGTATACCAAACCTTACCTCTTTGCCTTCCATGTTTGGCCCGGTGATGCCCAGTACATTGTGAAGAATCGGGTTGCCAGCAGCTTCACTTCCGTAAACAAGGAACGCTCCGGCAAGTACCATGGCAGTCAACAAAACGTACAATACCGTTGCTTGTTTACGATTGCGCAGAAACCGTCCGAATGTAGCGATCAAGGCTGTTGGGATAAGTCCCATCAGGAAAATTTCAATGACTGTTGTCAGTGCCGACGGATCTTCGAAGGGATGGGCAGAGTTGGCGTTAAAATACCCTCCACCGTTCGTACCCAGTTGCTTGATTGCCTCTAGTGAAGCGACCGGTCCGCGGGATATCGTTTGTGTCGCACCTTGAAGGGTGTGTGCGGTTTGCGCCCCAAGCAAAGTTTCTGGTAATCCCAATCCGACTAAAACGACGGCCGCGATAAAGGCAAACGGCAACAATACACGGGTGTGGATTTTCACCATATCAACCCAAAAGTTGCCCACTGAGTTTGACCGATTATTGACGAGAGCCCGCAAAAACGCGATTGCTGCGACAAACCCCGTTGCAGCGGATGTAAATTGCAAGTACGTGATGCCAAGCATTTGACCCAGGTAAGTCATGGATGCCTCACCGCCGTAGTTCTGCCAGTTCGTATTTGTGATGAAGCTGGCTGCGGTGTTAAATGCGAGCGCCCATGGCATCGAAGGAATGTGGTCCGGATTCAAAGGGAGATGTCCCATAACCCGAAACAGCACATATACAAACAACATCATGACTAGGTTCACGAGCAACAAAGACTTCAAGTAAGCCTTCCAATCCATTTCTACCGATGGATTGGCTCCCACGAGCTTGTAGAGCAATCGCTCGACTGGCCCATAAACAGGTTCAAGCCAACTCCTCTTACCTGTAAACACGCGGTACAGATATCCGCCAAGTGGAATTCCCACAATTAAAATGATCGCAATGACAGATAATATTTGAAGACTCCCAAGCAACGTCAACGAAGTTCACTCCTTTAATCACATTCGACCGGGACGATCTAGAATTTTTCAGGATTAAATATGACGTATGTGAGGTAACCCATAAGCACAACGGATATCGCGAGCAAGACCCACACGATGCAATCCTCCCCATAAGGAAATTCAGTGTATCAAGGCAAGTTCCGATGGTTAGACCTTGTCAAAGATTCGCAGCAAGAGCGCAAACAGTCCGAAGGTCACCGCGATTAGTCCTAAAGACACAATATCCCCCATGTTTCTCTCCTCCCGGGTGTTAATATCTGGGTGATGTTAGTGTCATCTCCCTGCTCCCTGCCTATACACCCTATATAGGTTTAAAACCGCCTGACGCAGATTTTAGGGCAGAAACGTGTAAAGAGGGCATAAAGATTTGAGGGCAATATATAAAGAAAATATAAAATCATACACGACAAGTTGTATAAAATTTAGTTATTTTCAGGCGCTATCAAGTGACGTATTCGCAAGATCAAGTCACACCAATCAGCTACCGAAGGTCGAGAATACGGAAATGCGCCGCCCCAAACGGAGCGGCGCACCACTGCTAACATCAATGGTTCCCTAGCCTCTGAAACGACACGATCAGCTTGTCACGCGCCTTTCTAACATTAACAATCCGAATTTCTTGTCGATTGGCTAACATTCCTAGTTCCTTTAACATCAGTTCGTTTTGTGGTTGCTCTAACTTTGATAAAATAACAGTCTCCAATTCCTTCCTCATCCTTCTAAGTCCCCTTAAACGGTATATATCCGATCTAAAGATGTGCGATACTCGTGGTCGTGAGTTATTCAGAATCTATAAGTCCCGATGGGGTATTCATTGCCTCTCTTACTTGCTGGTAAACCTGGTTAATAGGAAATGGCGTAAACAAGACGGTACAGTCCTCGTACCAAGGGGAGTTCATCCACTCTTCGTATACCTTATCGTCGGTGTCTTCGAACCAATAGGCGATAAGATGCCGCTCGCCCTGGTCATAGCTCCACACAGCGCCAAACCAGCGCTCTCGCTGAACTGTCACGTCTACCATGTTGCCTCGACATGCGAAATAAAGCCGTTCATCATTGTGATTCATGTTAATCCCCTCTTATAATTTGCTGTTTAATCGACTAACACCCGGGTGTGCTCCTTTACCCAGTTAACAATCTAAAGGCACGCAACTCGTGATAGACGTCAGCGGGGAAAGAGAACCGTCTCTCTTATAGGTACGACACCGGTTTGTTACGAGCCAATAAAACAGGCACCTTTGCGTGAGCAGCGACACTCCGGCTGACGCTGCCTGAAACGAGTTCTCTTAAAATGGTCTTGCTCGGATTACCAACCACAATCAAATCACAGTCATGGTCCATCGCGGCTTGACATATCACTTTGGCCGGTGCAGTTCCCGTTCTGTGTTCGAAATGTACACGATTGCTTACGTCTTTAAAGAATTCCTTCTCGATTTTTCGACGAATTTTCGACGCTAACTCCTTTTCGTATTCCATACCGAGTAATGGTCCATGTCCGAACCTGCTCGTAACAAATTCCGTCACATATATCGCTACTACCTCGGCTTGTGGATATGCACTCAACAGGTCCCGCGTAACACGGGACGCATTCTCTGACAATCGTGAATGGTTGACACACAACAGAATCTTTTTCATGCGTAATCCTCCCGACGAAACAAAACGGTTCTAGAATCCTCATGGTGGAACACCACGATTCTAGGAGCGTGTCCGAGTAATTCTTGAAGTTTCCCAACAGGGAATTTTCGGATCAACAACGAAGTATCCTGTACTGGGATTCACAATGGAGGCTTCGACTCTTG
>NZ_JBHUCX010000015.1:0-7907 GCF_042678105.1 Alicyclobacillus fodiniaquatilis | reverse complement strand
CCTGTACACCGCTTGAACGGGTACAGGGCTCTGAATGTGCTATCTCAGATTTGATAAATTCGCATCCATCGATTTCCTCGACAGGATAGTTGAACTTTACGTAGAAACTAGGTATTATCAACCTAGTTGAGTCAGTAAAGTCAGCGGATGCGGTTTTTATCGCCTGTCACCGGTTTGGTCGGTGTTCAGAAACATGGGAGCTTCCAACTACCCATGATCCTGCTGGCTTTTTGGCATTTTCCAAGGTATTACACAAATTCAATTCGACTAATTTCGGGAAAACCCTTCCTGTATCGTCCTCAATTGAACTTGTGGGAGCTAAGTCCACCACTGCCCTATGTATTCCAGGCGTTGAATCGGTGTATAATTAAGTGGGATAGTCCCACCAAGGAGGTTTTATAATGTCTGTTCCTAAACCAATCTCGGTTCGTTTGGATGATAAAGGACGTTTGACCCTTCCGCGCGATGTTCGTGAGGCGCTACGTGCACAACCAGGGGATGTGTTCTTTATCCAGCCCGAAGAAGATGGGGTACGCTTGGTTCGAGCAGGAAATCCGTTTGATGCATTGACCGCAGAAGCGATCCAAGAAGACGACGCGGGCGAGACCATTGCACTCGATGACATTTTGAAGCGTGAAGGGATTTCAATCGACGAATGATGTACGACATCAGGTTTACCAAAAAAGCCGATAAAGACTTTTCGGACTTGGGTAAGGTTGAGATGAAAAAAGCAGCGCAGGCTTTAGCGAAGCTTAAAACCGCTCCGTATACTGGTCACACATTATCCAATAAGCTAAATGGCGCAAGGAGTCTTGAATTTTCTGCTCCTGGTGGGGCATATCGAGCCGCGTACGTTGTTCGTGAAGATTTAAACCGTTGCGTTGTGTTTATGGTGGGCAGCCATGAGAACTTTTATCAAGAGGCAGAACGCCGATATGAGGCGTTGAAAAAAAGCGGACATGCCTAAAAGGTATTACTATGTCAATATCCATAGAGCGAGCTATAATAGCTGAAAAGTCATGTCCACGACACGTCCTGTACGATGTCCTAACAAAGGAGGGTGAACGTCCTGGCCAAAAAACAGATTGATTCTAAAGAAGGAGTGGATATATCCGAGGCAGCGAAAATCCTTGGTATTAGCGTAGAAGCAACACGTAAACGACTCCAGAGAGGAAGCCTTCAAGGATATAAAGTGGACGATCGCTGGTATATTGTCCTGGATGTACAGGACATGAAGTCCCGTACACGTCCTGGAGAAGATTCCGACACGTCCGGTACAGAATCAGAAAATGACCAGGACACAAATGAGGATGTCCAGGGCGCTATCCTTGCTTATCAGCAGATGGTCGAATCCTTGCAAGGCGAGATATCGTTTCTACGCCAGGAGTTGTCCGCTCGAACGGAAGAAAACCGCAGGAAGGACCACATCATTGCCGGTTTAACACAAAGGATTCCAGAATTACCGTCGGCGGATCAACAGGAACCCGCGGAGAGTTTGAAACACGAACTAATGAACCAGGTTCAATCTGAAATTGCAGCTACGGTGCTGCGTTTAGAAGAACGAGATCGTAAGCTTATGGAGGTTTTGCGAGAAATCCAGGATTCCAAGGATCAACAGAAAAAGGGCTGGTGGCCGTGGCGTAGAGCATAATGATGTACTCAAAGGTTCAACGTCAAATACACATCATCAAGCTGATCTTGTGTGATCCCGATATATCGAAGCGTGATGGACGGTGCTGAGTGATTCAGCAGCTTCTGTAACAGCGTAATGTCCTGCCCCTGTTTGAAGGCGTGATACGCAAATGTTTTGCGCAGCGTATGTGTTCCCATGCGTTCCTTTATCCCCACCGCTTTAGCGGCCTTATTTAGGGCTTTCCAGGCTTGCACCCTCTGTATATGGGTATTTCCCTTCCGAGAGGCGAAAAGCGGCTCAGAACGTAAATATGAGGCTCGTTTTTCTAAGTACTCCTCAATGGCCTTCCTTGAATTGTTGCTGATTGGAAAAGTCTTCGCTTTTCCCGTTTTTTTCTCCCGAATCGTGATTCGATCCAGCACTTTCCCTCTCTCACTGAGAACATCCTCGATGTTCAACCGTAAAAGATCGCTCACGCGCAGCCCGCTGTTGATCCCCAACACGAACAGACAGTAATCCCGCAAATTACTTCCTCGAAGTAGCAATTTCATGGCTTCAATTTTCTTTTTGTCGCGAATCGGTTCCACGAATTCCATTTAGAAACACATCCATATCATTTATATAATTATGTTTCATTATAGCCCAAGTCCGAAAAACGGTACAGTACAAAAAGGCCGAAATCCCTTGTTCCGCAAGAGGTTTCGGCCTTTTTATGAAAGAACCACAATAGAGTTGACAGGCTGTCGAGAAAGTCACTCTTTACGAAAAGGAGGGACTTTTTCATCCGTTTTGGGGGTACAAATATGTCTTGTGTCTTCCAAGAAGCGCCTTAAAACCGATTCTAGAGCGTCAAAATTCCGGTGATGATAAAACACCCTTTCCAGATAGTTTTTACCATACTCAGACAATATCCTTGTGTTTCTTTCGGAATAGTTAACAAAGGGCGATCAACTATCGTCTCATGAAAAGATATTGTCTAATGTCGTTGACTTATATACTATGTACATAGATAAACAATATAAGGGCGGATTTTATGCGAAATGAACGTCTAAGAGGATATATGGATGTCATATTGTTATCGATTCTTTCCGAAGGGGACTCGTACGGATATGACATTGTGCAGCAAGTCAATGATCTAACGCACGGTGCTTTGCTACTAAAAGAGGGTTCACTTTATCCTGCATTAAAGCGGTTGGAAGCTAACCATTTTATAGAGGGCTATTGGGGAACGGATAAGAATACGGGGCCACGTCGACGTTATTACTCAATTAAAGAACGTGGGAGAACCCATCTCAAAGGGCTCAAGCGGGAGTGGGACGCCGAACAACTTGTGTTATCCATGTTCTTTAGAAAGGTGATTTTTGAATGAACAACATTGACGTTTATCTTCGTCATGTCATCAAGGGTACATACCTACGGAAACGTGAGCGGGAAGCCTGGATTGAGGAGATGCAAAGCCATCTGAAGGACTCTGTGAAATATTATCGAGTCACCGGATTATCAGATGAACAAGCACATCAAAGAGCCATTACATCATTCGGAACACCGAAGGAACTTCGCCAACAGATTGTTCGAGAGACATTCATGATGCCACCTCGATGGTTTATGGTGGCTGCAGTTCTTTGCCTCCTTTCATTGGGAGTTGCTTTGTTTACAAATATGCGCTTTGACGATGTTGTCGTAAGTACGGGTAATCCTTACCATTGGGAATTTATACATAATTATAAGGTGGTTACTTGGCTGCATCATTATTTTCCGCTGAACCCCGCTCGGTGGGCAGCACTTGGAATTATGTGTTTCATGATGATTTTTACCCGCAAACAGACGGATCGATTGGCTGTTTTAGTGAGTTGGATACCATGTTGTGTAGCTCTACTACCTAGTAATATTTCACTCACTTCCATAATAGGGAGCCAGCGTGTGATATTTTCTGCATTTCCCATTATTCAGTCGGTGAACATTGCATCAATTTACGAATTTGTGATGCTGATTTTGTTTGGAGCTTTACTTTATTTATGGACAGACAATCGAGTCATTAGTTTAACACCTTGGTTGATATCAATGACCTTGACTACGTATGCATTTGTTTGGCGTACCGTTCAATCAACACTGTGGAAATGGACCCAAAATCCGATTTTTTGGGGACAAGCACCCGTCAGTTGGGGGGACATATGGAACACTTTTTCGTCATTGCTGGTTCATTTCATTGGGGCTGTTTTGGTGTTACATATTTGCCGACATATTAGTGCGAAGTTTATAAGGCGGGTCAAAGTAGTTGTTTAAAGTCATATATGAAACGGAGGGACCTTTTTGTTGACCATTACCCCGTTTGCCGTCGTCGCAACTGTGCTGTATTTGATATTGGCTATAGGTTTTGGGTTTAAGAAGAAAGTTTCAATCTGGCGGCAGGTACTGTCACTATTGTTTTTTGCATATCTACTTGTTGTGGTTGATATCACCTTGTTCCCAATCCCATATACACATAATGGTGGGGATATTCAGGCAAACAACCTAATTCCATTCAAAACGATCATGGCAATTCTCAAAGATGGTTCTCTTTCAAACGATTTCTCAAACATTGGTGGCAATGTGCTCTTGTTTGCACCGTTTGGATTCCTGATACCTTTACTGTTCAGAAAACAAAATAGTTATATAAAAATTCTCCTGTTGGGCTTTCTGGGCACTCTTTGTGTGGAATCCAGCCAGTTTATGATTTCTGCGATTCTTGGTTTCACTTATCGAAGTTTTGATGTCGATGATTTAATTTGCAATACAGTCGGTACATTGATTGGTTACGCAATTTTACGTGTGTGTAGATATTTGGGACAAAAAAGAATGTGGGTGAAACTCAGTCCAATCTTGGCTGTAGTTGTTGTGGGAGGAATTTTGGGGTATGAATATACATCTCACTCAACTCCAGAACGAGCACAAGAGAGCATGGATTCCAATGTGTTGCCACTTGTCACCGTTCCACTTTCCAAAGGCGTTGTATTGGTTACCCCCACGGACCCGAAAACCACAACAAAGGCGGGATATGAGGCTTGGTATTTTGAAAAATCCGGTCTATTGGGATGGCGATTGAAAGCAACATCCATTGATGAGCTTAATCATTCCGTTAGTTCGCTCACAGCAAATGAGCAAACTTTCATTTGGGGTGTTACAGGAAATTCCAATGCTGAAAGTGTTTTATACCGCACAAAGGGGAAATTTTATAAATCCAGTGTAAATGCCCAAGGAATTTGGGATATAGTTCTCCCATTCACTCAAAATATATCCTCCGGTGGAAGCTTGTCTCTAGTTCTTCATAATGGAAAGACTGATACACTTGCTTTTCAAACTAATAAGAACAATGAAAACTAAGGCGTCTCATGGCTTGAAAATTGTAGTCAAAAACCAAACAATCATAAAGCCATGAGACTCGCACATTACTTAGTAAGCCTTAATAGTGTACCGAGAAAGTTCCACCAATGAGATTGTTGGTACCATTTGCCTTCCATTCTATGTAGTAAAAGTCATTAGGGTCAAGATTTGTCCACTTAAAGCTAGCACTACCCAAACTTCCTACTGTTTGCCCTTTAGTCTCTGTTCCTGTGGTATAGTCCCACAGATATAAATTATAATTAGTGGGTGAACCACCATCGTTTGTTACTGTATCATTCATCGAAATTTCGTCAGAAGCATTAGGTGAAAAATAGTAGTTTGTATAAATTCCTGTATAATTGGAAACATCAGTAAATGAACCATTGTAGTTGTTTGCACTAAGATTCCAATATGACGAGCTGGATGGTGGCGTAATTGCCATAGGAGATATGCCCGACCCTGAGGAAGTTGAACCAGATGGTGGCATAGTTGAAACCCCATTCAGAACAGGTGAAGACGGACTGGACGTTGTAGCTGCAAAAGAAGTTGAAAATCCCGTCAACAACATTGTAGTAGCCGCAAGTGTACCAATTATCATTTTTTTGAAAGTAATTTCCTCCTAAAGGGGTGGTGGGATTTTTAGTGCCGTTACTCCCTTCTTGTGATTTTATAAGATTAATCAGACATTAACATGAGTACATAGTCCTATTTTTCTGCTTGTTGAGATTATATCGAATTGTCCGATGACAATACATAACATGGAGACCATGACAAAATAGGGGATAAGTACTGAACGAGGATTTACTTTGGATACCCACCACAAAATGGGGAAAAGTATTCCGCAGAGCTTTTTTGTTTCAGTGAGTGTCGTCAATGCCTCCACTGTTTGAGGTCTCATCCTGATACAGTGCAGTGTCGAGTTCTGATCGTATCTGTGCGATGATCTCATGCAATCGGGCTTTCTACTTCAGCGGATAGGTTATTTTGTGGATCATCTTGTGGATCATCTTGTGGATCGCTATTGGGGGCACTTTTTCCGAGATACTTGCTTACACGCCGTCCGTCAACAAACTTCATTCCGTTAAAAGTAGGGGCCGTGGCCGCTACCGGCACAGGTTTTGCAGCCCCGCTTAGAATGAGTCCACGCCTGGTTTTGCTGCTATTTCACTCGTCTTAGAATAATAATTCTAAGATGAGTTCAAAGTGCGGCAAAATCCCACCAGGAGAGGCGAATCCTAAGAAACATATCCATGCGTTTAATTCAGTTATGTTTCATTGTAGCCTAAGTCCGAAAAACAGTACAGCACAAAAAACGCCGAAACCCCTTGCGCCACATGGGATTTTGGCGTTTTTTTGAAAGAAACACAATATAGTTGAGTTTCTTTCAGAGACTTAGTTTAGAGCAGGTAAATCGCATCTTTCCTCAAAGTTATACTGTTAACGAAGCACTCCATATCGGAACGTGTTATGGAGCTAACGGACAGAAAACTGCAATACAGCTTATGCTAAAATTCTGATGAGGTTTAGTTGAGCAAAGTCGAGATGAGTTGAGAAAGGAAGAGATGAGTTGACCGTGAAAATTGAAAAGGCATCAGTATCGGATGCCGAAGAAATTCTGTCCCTACAGAAGCTTGCTTATAGAAGTGAAGCGGAAATATACAACGATTTCAGCATTGAGCCGCTTGTCCAAACCCTCGAACAGTTACAAAATCAGTTTGACGACCACACGGTGCTTAAAGCTGTTATTGATGACATTATCATCGGATCGGCACGGGCAAGCGAACAGGAAGGAACATGCTACATTGGCAAGCTTATGGTTCATCCTGACCATCAAAATAAAGGCATCGGAAAAATGCTCATGAATGCCATAGAAAATCTATTCCCGAAATGTCGTTATGAATTATTCACTGGGAGTAAGAGTGGAAAAAACATCGCTTTGTACGAAAAGTTTGGGTACAACACTTTCCACGAACGTGAGATGACTTCCGATTTTAGTCTCGTCTATCTTGAAAAGAAAAAACAACTTTGAGCGAAGCATTTGGAGCGGATGCCTGAAAGTGTCCGCTCCCTTGTTGTACTAAAGGGCTGCGTTAATTCAAGAAGTCGACGTAACACCCGATATCGGACTGTTAGAAAGAAGTAAATATGACAAACCAATGGATTTGAACGGGTGAAGCATTAGCTGTCTACTGGAGGGACAATCGTGATAATTGAACGCCAAATGAAGCCAGATGAGAGTAAGTATGTTTTTGATCGTTTGATTCAATACAATGCACAGTATATGCCAGAACAAGTAAAGGGCAACTACGAACAAATCAACTTAATACTCAAGAACGAGGAAGGTCAGATTCAAGGCGGAGTTCTTGCAGAATGGCGTTGGAATTGGATGCATGTAGGTATCCTATGGGTGGATGATACATTACGTGGGCAAGGTTACGGAAGTAGATTATTGAGCGAAATTGAATACATTGCTGCTCAGAAGGAATGTGAGTGTATTGAACTAGATACTTACAGTTTTCAAGCACCATAGTTTTATAAAAAACATGGTTTTCAAGTTTGTGGTGTGACTGAATACAGTCATGGAAAAGTGAAGCGGTATTACATGGTGAAGTACCTTAATGTTAGTCATGAACTGTCAACCACGGTTGTGGAGTAATCACCTTGTGGAAGATTAACGGAAGTGTTTGTTGAACAAGACTGGATACATAACTCCCCCTTATCAGACCCTGAAACGGAGGTTAGAATACAATAAATGACTTGACGGTTTACATACCTGAACAGAATCGAACAGTTACTCTCTCGCCTGATGAACAAAAACGCATGTTTGCATTACTCGGCTTATCTGAAGTCGAAATGAAACATAGCCTTTCACAGTTGGAGAAGCATGGATACATCAAGGTGGACAAGAAACAGA
>NZ_JBHUCX010000014.1:96258-165619 GCF_042678105.1 Alicyclobacillus fodiniaquatilis | reverse complement strand
ATGTCATCTAATGTTTAGTTGATCGTTAAAAGACATTTCGCCTAACGGCGAGCGCCTTATATCCCCATAGCTAAAGCAAGGGCTTTTACGGCGCATCTGATAAATGACTGACCTGATTATAATCAAGCACCTGCCACGCCTCTTCGACAAAGTGGATGTGACTGATGCAGGCATTGTGTAATCTTGTCTTTCCCGTGCCAATTTCTCCACCTGAAAGCGTTGCAAGAATCGCATTGATGACGCCGCCGTGCGCGACCAACAATACATTTTCGGCCAGGTAGGCCTTCTGAATTCGTTCGATCCCGTCCATCGCGCGTTTGCGCAGGTCTTCCCAGCTTTCTTGCCCTGGATACACGCGATCTGGATATTGTCTGTTTCGCTCTTCCGACGTGAGCCCAGCGCCCTCGCCATAATCTCGTTCAACGAAAGCATCCATCTCAACTAATGGAACTTGTTGATTCAAGGCGATTCTGATGATCTCCGCCGTCTCCTTTGCACGCCGCATCGGGCTTGTGATGAGCATATCCCACGAAAAGCGCCGCAAAAATTCACCAGACTGGCGCGCCTGCGCTCTTCCTCTATCATTCAAAGGAATGTCCTCGCGTCCTTGCAATCGACCTGTGGCATTCCAATCTGTCTCTCCATGCCTCACCAAACAGATTTTCCCCATAACTCCCCCATACCAGCTCAGACATGTAAGCTATTTCACAACTTTGTACACCCGTTGTTGAGGATCACACTGAAAGAGAAAGTGAACGTGATCCGGCATGGTTTCCATTATATCTATCCTAAAAACAAAGTGATACCTTTGCATGCGCCATGTTTGACCATAGTGGAATTCAGCAAAGCGTGATAAAGAGTATGTGGCATAGACAATGATGGGAAAAGATGCATTCATGACCGTGTATTTCAAATGAATTGCAAAGACAAGCAGCAATGTTCTGCTATACTGACAGGGATATGAAAGGGGATGAAACCCATTGGAAATTGTCACGCGTACCGTGAATATGGCTATCCCAGCCGCTATGTTGATTGCGCTGATCATTGTGGTCATACTCTTGTCGTTTGCGCTTCGCCGCAGAAGTCATCGCTCGTTGGTGCCCATCAGCTTGGTGCTTGTCATCCTGTCGGCCCTGGCAGAAATACTTTGGATATATCTGACCTTCAGATAGCGTTCAACGAATTCATCGAGCTAATCGTTGGTATTTCTCCACGTCCTAGTCTCATTAATGAGCATCTTCTGTCTCACACATACGCGTCCAACAGGCTCCTTTAGCACATAATGCAATTCAACTAGTTGCTTGTAATGTTTTACATCTATCAATTTCAGCTTGTTCTCTTGATCTCCCGGAATGAACAGAGGAATACCATGTCCTATGATGGAAGGTGCAATCTGAAGGATAAATTCATCTACGAGTTTCTCCTGGATCAGCGGATATAGCACTTCTCCACCGCCCATCATCCAAATCCGTTTTCCTGATTGTCTCTTTAAGACTTTCGTAAAGGCAACAATATCTTCGTTGATAAAATCCACATAATTAGTCGATCCAGATGTCGAGCGGGAAAACACATAGCATTTCTTTTCCTTATACGGAAATTCACCAGGCACTTGAAGCAAGATTTGATCGTAAGTTTTTTTACCCATCAAAATAGAATCGATGGTAGCATAGAAATCCGGATAGCCCATGTCTTCTTCGCCTTCAGTTCCCAATAACCAGTCCAATGAGTGATTCTTTCGAGCAAGATAGCCATCCACGCTTATCGCGCCGTAAAACACTAACTTTCTTTGATTACCAGTCATGACCCAAGCCCCCTTAATGCACAAACGAGATGCTTGCGAAGCATCCTGCACACCTTTCTGTGGGTTGCATTTTTCGAATCCCTCACTTCCATAAATCAGACAGTTGTTAGGTTTTAAGTATATAATTGAGTTCTTGACACCTAATGTCATATTAGAACGACACCTTAAGATAATTGGAGAGGGATGCACCTTGCGAGCAGACCGATTGCTTTCAATCATGTTACTTCTTCAAAAACACGGCCGCCTGACGGCCGCAGACCTTGCAAAACGGTTGGAAGTATCCCAGCGAACGATATATCGAGATATTGAAGCGTTATCGGCAGCCGGTGTGCCAGTGTACATGGACAGGGGAACGGGCGGAGGATGTTCTCTTCCTCGTACGTACCGTAGCTTTGGCCATTTAACTGAAGCTGAACTACAGTCGTTGGTTGTTTCATCTACGAAGCTTTTAAGTGATTTAGGATTGCGAAGGGCTTCGGAATCTGCAATTTTAAAGCTCCTTGCCGCCTTGCCAATGACCACTCGGCAACAAGTGGAGAATGTAGCGGATCGAGTATATATAGATACCTTGAGCTGGAATCGAAGAGAGGATACAGTTACATGCATGGAGGTAGTGCAAAAGGCTGTATTAGCTGAAAAGCAAGTCCGATTCCGTTATCGAAAAAAAGATGACCTATCTTCGCGAACAGTGGGCGCATTGGGTTTAGTTTGCAAGGGGTCAACATGGTACTTAGTTGGTGAATCGGGCAACGATATAAAATCGTATCGACTATCACGTATTGAAGATGCAGAGATGCTTGAAATTGATGCGAAACGACCTAAAGATTTTAGATTGGAAGAATTCTGGCGTCAGTCCGTTGCTTCACTACCCACTCGTCTTCCGCGATATCCGGTGGTTTTATCGTGTCGAAGCGAATATGTTCCTCAACTTCACCGTGCTGGTCATTGGTCATCCGTACAGAATGTTGGTGAAGTGAACTCTGAGGGTTGGTGTCGCGTATCGATGCGCTTCGAACGTGATGTCGAGGCCCTGCAGTGTATTTTGGAGCATTGCCGAGACGTCAAGGTCGTAGAACCCGACGATTTACGGCAGCAAGTTATATCTGCGCTTGAAGAGGCTCTTAGTTTGTATAGGACTACGTCAGATGCCGACAAGTCTTGTTGAAGCACTTCTAAAGCCAGAAGAGATGCCTTTGATGGACGCATATATATGCACATACGTCGCCCTTTGTTTCCGATTTATGGTATCTCGGGAGTTGTTCGTCGTTCAACTGTCTAAATGCTTTTATTATTCTCCGCCTCTTTAGGAGTTCCGTGCTCTCCGGTTTATGCAGCCCCACTGGGTCGCTACTTAAGCATCATCGGAAAATAATACCTGCTAGGGTGGTATTGCTTAGCAGTTTCCTTAAAGACCAAAAGGTACTGTGTTTTATTTGGTTTCCCTAACAGTGCCTTGGGAATCTGAAACGTCCCACTGATCGTTCCAGTGTTAGAGACGCGAAATTCTTGTGTGGCTAGGATCTGTGGATAGTCCGCACCTTGCCGCTTGATGCCCACCTCAACTGTTGTACCGTACAGTTCCCTGAAGAATACGATTCCCGAAACCATGATTTTGCTTCCTGATTGAATCGGTACTTCTAACTTGGGTGTATTGATTGTCATCCAATTGCTTGGAATGGGTGATGCTTTTGTACCTATTGGAACACGCACAGCAGAAACATATTTGATGCTCGGTGTGTCTACTTCAATAGCAACCTCATGGGCAGGATTTTGCCCTGGAATACTGTAAATCCGAGCTTCAGTATCACTCGCTACACCAAGTTTAGAACCAACCGTTTTAACAGCCCCTTCTGTTTCATAATAGTAGCCATTCCACGCGAAACTCGCTGGAATGCCCCATGAGAGTCCAGCAGCTTGACCTCGCTGATTTTGTTGTGCCCCTTTATTTGGAGTCGAACTATAGTGGTTCGAATAAGTGTAAACGCCACCTGCTGCAACGAGACACGCCGCCACAGCCACAGCGCTCCTCCTCCAAGTCATTGAAGCCTTGCGTTTTGGTTGAATGGGTGCGGCTTGATCATCATATTTATCAATCATGTTGTAAATCTGCACCTTTGTATATTCTGGAACCTTCACTTCCGACAATGGCTTGTATTGTCCTTTCAAATCCTCAATTTCACTCATTTTAATTCCTCCTCTTTTGTGAACCACGCCCGAATGTTTTTGATGGCACGATGTAATGTTGTTCGAACTTTTGCTTCACTCCACCCAAGCGCCTCAGAAGTTTCCGTGGAACTTTTCTCGTGGATAATGCGTTCCACGAAAACTTGTCGTTGCGGTATCGTTAAACAATCAAGGCTTCGTTCTAATTCAAGGAAAAGTGTTCGGTCCGCCTGCGTCGAGTCTTCGATATCCCGCTCGTAAGGAACGATACCGTGGGAACGTCTTTGCTTACGGAAATACTCACGCAAACAGTTGTTTGCAATCGACCACAGCCAGGTTTTTGGACTCGATCTATGATTAAAGTGACTCCATGATTGCAGCACTCGTAGAAATACATCTTGCAAAATGTCTTCTGCATCCGCTTCACTACCAACCGTGAAACGGATATATCGATACACTTCATCTCCGGACTGATCAAAAAGCATTCGAGCCGCTTCGGAGGAGCTCATGGGCTTCACTTTTTATTCCCCCCTCTCACCTGATTAGTGACGATTATGGTCACTTTGTTACACAGTCTTCATTAAATTTTTTGACGCAGAGCACCGTACTTAGTCGGTATCCAATCCATTCAGTCGTTGAATTTCTTGCCGTTGCTGGTCCCATCTCTATTGGACGCATCCAATACGCCGATTGCGCTGGCTTTTTACGATGAATACGTTAAACTAAATACATAGCACTAAACATTTGTAAGCGATATGGAGGGATACATATGTCAACCGATAAAACATCGGCTAAACGATCTGGGGCATTTACCATCGGCGGCGATTTAACTGTGAATCGCCTCGGCTATGGCGCAATGCAGTTGACGGGACCAGGGATCTGGGGAGATCCGCGCGATCCTGATGAAGCCGTACGGGTCCTCCGTCGCGCGTTGGAACTTGATGTCACGTTTATCGATACAGCTGACTCGTATGGGCCATTCGTCTCCGAAATGCTCATCAAAAAGGCGCTCCATCCGTATCCGAAAGATCTCGTCATCGCGACGAAGGCGGGACTCACTCGATCCGGTCCAGACGATTGGCGTCCAGTTGGTCGTCCCGAGTATCTGCGCCAGCAAGTGCATCTGAGTTTGCGGCACTTGGGGCTTGAGCGGATCGACCTCTTGCAGTTGCACCGGATTGACCCAAAAGTTCCGTTGGAAGAGCAAATCGGCGAATTGAAACTCCTTCAAGATGAGGGCAAGATTCGTCACATTGGCCTGAGTGAAGTGACCGTGGAAGAAATTCAAGCGGCGAGCAAGATCGCGAAGATCGTGTCGGTTCAGAATCTGTACAATCTCGCGAAGCGCGATGCCGAGCCGGTCTTGCAGTACTGTGAAGCGAATCAAATCGCATTCATTCCTTGGTTCCCGCTCGCAACTGGCGAACTTGCCAAAGCTGGCGGCCCGCTCGACGAAATGGCGAAGCGATTGAATGCGCAACCGTCACAGCTCGCCTTGGCATGGTTGCTGAAGCGTTCACCTGTCATGTTGCCAATTCCGGGAACGTCGTCTGTCGCGCACTTGGAAGAAAACATGGCGGCTGCAGGCATCGAGCTCAGCGATGCAGACTTCCAAACGTTGATGGACGTGACAACGGCGAAGTAATCCCGTTCGTGGTGATGACCTGGATTGCTTGAATAAACACAGAAGGCCACGGGAAACCGCGGCCTTCCTGAATTTATGCACATTTGCTTCATCGATCAATGCTTCATTAGAAGCTTCCGAGCTGGTTTTACGATCAGCGCCGTGAGCGACACAATATGCTTGTCACTCTTAAGCTAAGACTATCCGTAAAAAGGCGAATCATAATGCAACCCCGTAACGGAGTCATTCGTCGGTTAATACTATTGTAGCTGGAACTCAGTTAATCCATTTCAACCCCATCAGGAGGTAATTGATAAACGACTTGACCCTGTGAGTTTAAAAATTCAATCTTGGGATTATCACTCATATCCACTGTCATTCGCAATCGTGTCTTCCCTTTTTTGTCCGCCAGCGCTACAGTAATCGCACCATCTTGCGTCCGACCAGTAAACATTCGTTGAGATGCCGTTAGTCCTTGTTCTTCAAGCTTTCGCCATTCCTCTTGCTTCTCTGGACCATCCTCCATGTTCATTATAGGAATTACCAATTCTGCAAACTCGGAAAGTGGAACATTTGGGCGCTCCCATATGTTTAAGCCGTACTGACGTTTTCCATTCTCCTCGTCATACGTCATCCCCACAATTTGATCTTGTTTATACTGGTCAAACAATAGTGCGGCACCTTGATTCCCATAAACCAATGCACCACATTCATCGCCATCTTGGTTGTAAAACATCAATCCGGCTACACCATTATTGTTGCCTTCCCGTTGGTCAATCTCTTTGCCGTCAATAGTGCCTTTAGGTAAACCACTTCCATTGAAAATGGCCAACCTGCGAGTCCCATTTTCATCTACGATGTTAATTCTTTTTGTTTGGATTTCCTCCACGTCGAAGTTCCGTTCGTCTCTCAACAAATTCACTCCCTGTTCTATAACCCACCAGCGACCATAACAACCGCTACGCGTTATCCGAAGTGCACTCTGACAGAGCTAGGTTGAGCCAGGATTGAGCCTCTTGGTACAGAATCGGGTTGTTTTCCGCCGTGTAGTAAGCGAGCACCGCGACCGCCTGCGATACGACCCACCCGCGGGCCCTTGCCCACGTAGCGTCGTCCGTCGGAAGGGCCTCTCGGAATGCATCACGGGCGGCCGACGAGTGCAACTTCCACGCGACCATCACATCGCACGCGGGATCGCCAATGCCCATTTCTCCCCAATCGATCACACCACTGATACGCCCATCTCGCACGAGCCAGTTCCGTACATCAAGGTCGCCATGATGCCAAACGGGTGGGCCGTTCCACGGGGGCGCAGCAAGCGCCCGTTCCCACACGGCAGATACCGCCGGATCGCCATCGAACCGCGCCAGCCAGTATCGGAACTCCTCGTCCCGATCAGCCAAAGGAATGCCCCGTCCCGGTGGTCCCCCCGATGAATTGACGCGTTGCAGCGCCGCGATGAACACCGCGAGATCACGTGCTGCCTGAATCTCGTCGATTGCCTCAATCGGCACCGTCTCGCCCTCCACCCACGTATGGACTTCCCAATACCACGGATAGTCACGATTGGGGCGCCCCTGCGCGACAGGCACAGGGAGCTCAAGCGGGAGCAACGGCGCGAGCTTTGGCAACCACGTGAATTCGCGCCCATTGGGTGTCGACGGACCTGCGCGCCGCGCGAGCCGGACAGAAAAGTCGTCACCCAGTCGGAAGACGGCGTTCACCGTACCACCTGGCTCGATCCGGCGTATGGGTAGCTCTGCCCAGTGGGGAAACTGGTCGACGAGCAGTCGACGCACAAGCACCTCATCCATCTCCAACTCGTCGACGTGCATCTTCTCTCCCATCAGATTGCTCCCTCCCCGCTCACATTTACGCATGTAATACGTGCCCGGCGTGATCGATACCAAAACGACCAGCTTACGTTTTTTATAATCATAACAGTAGTACAACTGCTGACCCACCATGTCGTATATTCATGCAAGTTTCACCTTGGGCTTTTCCCTAGCGCAAGTTACCCCTGTAGCAACTGCTTGATGCTCACAATTTGAAGGCACAGGCATAAGACCTCAATCGCCTTTTCCAACTCACCCATCGGAGGAAACGTGGGGGCGATACGGATGTTCCTATCTCTTGGGTCATTCCCATATGGATACGTGGCCCCAGCCTTTGTCAGAACAACCCCAGCGGCTGCCGCCATGTTGACAACTGCCTTTGCACACCCGTCCGGTGTATTGAGGCTGATAAAATATCCGCCATTGGGTTTGCTCCACGAAGCAATGTTCAGTTGGCCCAACTCCGACTCAAGCATGCGAAGCACCGTGTCAAATTTCGGTTTGATGATAGCTGCATGCTTTTTCATATGTTGTTCGATGCCATCCATGTTCCTCAACAAGCGAACATGTCGAAGCTGATTCTGCTTATCTGGACCGATGGTCTGAGCAGACAACTGTTTCCGAATGAACCCAATGTTTGCTTCACTGGCAGCCATAACGGCCACGCCGGATCCCGGAAACGTAACCTTCGATGTCGAACTGTAGATGAAGACCCTGTCCGGGTTCCCGGCTGCCGTGCAGGCTTCCAAGATGTTTTTAAGTCCATCAGGTTCATCCGTCAAATGATGTACTGTGTAGGCGTCGTCCCACATAATCCGAAAGTCCGGCGCCTTCGTCTCCATGTTCGCAAATCGGTCAACGACAGCGTCCGAAAACGTGATCCCTTCGGGATTGCTGTACTTCGGTACACACCAGATACCTTTGATGCTTTCGTCATTGCGGACGAGATGCTCCACAGCATCCATGTCAGGCCCATCCTGCAACATATCTACAGGAATCATTTCAATCCCTAAAAGCTCACAAATTGCGAAATGTCTATCGTATCCTGGACTAGGACAGAGAAATCTCACCTTGGGAAGCTTGCTCCACGGAACGTCGCTTCCTAATACCCCAAAAAGCATGGCCCTAGCCAAAGTGTCATGCATCATGTTGAGACTCGAATTGCCCCCGATAATCATCTCTTTCGGGCTGACACCGAGCATTTGAGAAAACAGTTCTTTGGCTTCGGGAATGCCATCGACGCCACCATAGTTCCGACTATCGGATCCATCCTGAAGTTTGAAATTGTCGCGCGATGTCAATACATCCATCATGCCGTTTGACAAGTCTAATTGCTCTGCGCAAGGCTTTCCTCTCGACATATCCAATTGAAGACCTTGCGATTGAATGTCGCGGTACTTCGTCATCAAGAGCTCAAGTTGTTCACTCATCCGCTCACGAGTTAACCCATCAAGTTGAGTCAAAAAAGTGTCCTCCCCTTCGTCTTTTACATACATCACTCTATGAAATATACCTCCGCTCCCCAGGTAGATACCACAAATGGATGCAGCGTTGCCACGCGGGGTTCTCCGATATCGAATTATTTACGAGAATCCCTATGGAGCTAACCTCCGTTTGTTGAACAGGGATTCATAGAATCCTACTTGTATAGCTAATTCTATGATCTGTTGTTCAGTGATAACCATCAGTAACACCACCATACAAGCATGAAAATGCACTGTCTTCTTCTGTCACTGTCCATTCCCCTTGAATATGCCTCACTGAAGCGCTCATGTATAGCTTGCAGGTGAATTGATTTTTACAACTCTATTACACTGTTCGTCTGATCAATATAGTAAATTGAGGTGGGGGTGGTTTCTATGGCCCACTTTCTCGTGGTTGAGGATGAAAAATCAATAAATGGGGATTCCGTTCTCCTTCAATTTCTGCTCGTCAACCTAATAGATAATGCAGTGAAGACATCCCTGAACCATATTATGGGTCACCAACTGTTATAAATTAGCTGACCTCTTGAGGTTTAAAGACCACAACCTATTACGGAAGGATGAGATCAGTTTGCGGAGGAGGATATCCGGCATCTCGTCCAAAAATAACGATCTGACCTTTATGGTGAAACTCGTGGGTAATGAGGTCCGTGAAAATCCACAGTGGAGTGGCGGAAAATGGTTCTGGCATCCAAGATACACGGCGTCGAAGTGTGCTCATCATCGTCTGACTGTACCTCGTCAGAAACTCCTCAACCATGGCGTCCACGGCTGCGAATGCAGCACGTACAGCCTCTAGATTCGAATAATCTCGAGGCTTAAGAGAGGTGAACGATACGACGTTGTCATCCTCACTCAAAGCGAAATGACCAATCCAGCCATGATAGTTGTTCGCGACGTGTAAGTGAGTGTTTCGAATTGACCCGTGACTCACCCCTGGATGTTCGGCAATGTAAACTTCTAAAGGGAGGGATGCACAGTATTCAAACAAAACCTCACGGGTAAGTTTTATGGTCCTGTACATTTCTTGAAATTCTCCCATACCATCTTTTCTCCTATCCAGATAGATTCACTGTTACAGAATTCTGCCCATTCGAGTCAGTTCCATTGACCCAGTTCAAAAAAGCGGTAAACTAAACCGTTTTTTCAAAGTGATACTCCATGTCACCCGCCATCGATGCCGGACTATCACTTGTTTCGGGATTTTTAATAGGGGGAAGACCAGCTCATTCCACCGATAAACACGCTCGCTCGTATTTTTACAATTTCATCCACCAAACCTCATTCCCTTAATTTTCATTATTGCAGGTGACAGCTACAAAAGTATAGCGATGTTCGTATTTTATGAGGAGGAATTGAATCGGGAGTTTGTACATAGGGGTGAAAGCACGATGTTTAATGTGGCGCAAGGATGCCGTACATTAATGTTGGAGTTATACAATATATCGCAGAAAAGTCGATTGGACGAACACGTACTTCTGCCTGAACAGGTCTCCATGCTTCTAAAGCTCGATGTAGAAGATACGCTCTCTGTCGTTGATTATTTAGAGGAGGCTGGATATATCAAGTGTGGACGACCTATTGGCAAACCCTACTCATGGGTGAAATTATCGGTTGCTGGCATGAAACTGATCATGGACGATTCAGCATTCGAAAAGGCGTTGCAACGTCTTGACCCCTCTGCATCTGAGTCCTCCGGACATAAAACGTCTCCATACAGCCATAACATCGACGATGTTGAACACATTGTAACGACGCTCTTCAATCTTCAAGGGCTTTCAGAAAGCGCCAATTTCCCGGAACTTCATGCTGAAATTAAGAAATCACTTTCTCGTGTCGTCGAGTGTCTACGGCAAGAAGATGATCGACCACTGAAAGAATTTCTGTCACTGTTGATCTTAAAGGGAGGCATAAATACGACGATGGTCGGCGTAAAAGCTCTGTTAGCCGTATACGGTGCCGAAGTGTAATTTCCTTCCCCCCTCATTGGGGGTACCTGAAGTGATGATGAGCCAAACAACGCTTCAGTTTAAGCGCCCACAAACACGGGTCACATTCGCATTTGCCTTCACCTCATGTAACTAGTCTGCTGGATTGATGATGGCAAAATGCAAATGGTCTTGCCACTTTCCATTGATTAAAACATTTTTCCTAGAAAGCCCTTCTCTTTCAAAGCCAATTTTTTCAATGACTCTGATTGAAGCCGAATTGTGTGGCATTACACCTGCTTCAATTCGATGTAGTTTGAGGATCTGGAAGGCATAATCAATGACAAGGCGAACCGCCTCCGTTGTGTATCCTCGTCCATTCTGCGCCTGATCCAAGTAGTATCCCAACCAACACGACTGTAACGATCCTCGTACGACTTCAGTCAATGAAACAATTCCAATCAGCTCATCCGATTCGTTTAAAAATACACCAAGAAAATAACCCTCATCTTTCTCCTTGCTAGCAAGACCAGCCTCAAGGGAGCTGCGTTGGTATTCCATGGTATAGAAGTCTTCTGTACGCGTCCCCAGATATGGCTCAAAAAAGGAACGATTTCTCACGTTTAAATCCAATTTTGCACCAGCATCTCGTTCTTTTAAAAATCTCAGATAAATTTCGTTCCCCACCAATTTCATCTAAAAAACCTCCAAATGAATCCGCCTTCGTAGCATGATCACGTCCGCCAAACGCTGTGGGAAACCAGTAATGAAGGTATGCCCTAAGAGTAAATATTAAAGCATGAAGTTTGCCAATAAAAAATTTAAGCATAAGCTGACCCATATGGCCCGCCTATGCTTAAAATTACATTCTTGTACCCGTGCTTCCAGCGGACTGCTCCAAGTTGACACTTCTGTTTAGTTGGTGCCGTCTGACCAGCCGAACAAAAGCGATGATTGATTTTTAATGGGCGAATTCTGACCGCCGATCTCTGTCCATTTCCCGTTCTGATATTGCCAGAGACCATCCATGTTGCCGCCATTGCATACAAGCACACCCTGCGGTGACCAACCAAACGTCGGCGCAACCGGATCCTGCCCATTTGAAGCTGATTTGGACCAAATATCCGTCCATTTCCCGTTCTGATATTGGTAGATGTGTCCATTGGTCGAATCACTGACCGTGAGTACCCCAGACGGCGACCAACCGAATTGGCGAATGCCGTCTTTTGCAATCGGCGAATTTGCGCCATCTACACGCGACCACTGCCCGTTCTCCATCTCCCATAGTCCCGCAGAATTGCTTGAATCGCCGGAGATGACAAGTGTTCCCTGCGACGACCAACTAAGCTGAGTCACATCGGCAATTGGGCTGGCGACGCCTCCCGGTTGACGCCATGCGCCATCTACATACTGCCAAACGCCATGTTGACTGGTTCCCAGTGTGAGCACACCAGTTGGCGACCACTTCACCTGCAGACCATCCGCCGCAAACGCTTCATTGCCTGTCGTCAGTCGCGTCCATTTCCCATTCAAATCCTGCCAGACACTCGCTGCTCCATTTGAAGCTTGGGACGTCACCGTCAACGTCCCCTTGGGAGAAATTTCAATTGAGTTGATATAACCCAACGCAGAACTGCCTTTTACAGACTTCCAACTATTCTTGGAAACATACCATATCCCCGCAACCTGACCATCGTCAGGCACAGCGTACAAGACATTGGACGGCGACCAAACATATAAAGATACGTTTGTATCCCCATTGATGGTTGCTTGTCTCCATCTTTTGTCATATGTCCACAAACCGATTTCGTTGCCCACCAGCGCATTGTCGTTGCTACCAACCGTTGTAGCCGTCAGCATCCCTTTTGGCGAAAAATCCAAACTCTGAAACGCATCGGAAGGCCCGCCATTAGCGCTCGCATCATTCGGGAGAACCTTCCACTCGCCATCGATGTACACATATCCGTAATATTGCCCCAATACCGTCAAAGTCCCTTTGGGCACAACGGCTGGCGCCTTTGGCAGAGCCTTCACAGACTGAGTTTGACATCCGGAAATAAGCATCACCATTGCGATGGTGGACGCAATGGCGACACCTAGATTCAATTTATGAGTAGACATTGATGTTCCTCCAATTCATCTATCGCAAAACCGCAACTGAACTGCGTTCGAAGCAACGTCAAACAACTGTTCCAACCAAACTATTGTACATGACGGATGGCTTTTAAAACGTCGATTCTACCGCTGATTTATGGACAAAATGAGACCATATGAGTACAATTTTGAGAACAATTCAGGAGCAGGACGCCATGATTGCGTTTCGATTGCCGAATATCAACTGCTGCTTGAAGGGATTCACTTGGCGGAAGACGATGTCTACAAGGAAGCTGATCCATAGATTGTATGATGCAATTCACGGATCTTCAAATCTATCATTGTGCACACGACCGCGTGCAGGTTTTCGCCTTGACCTGGGTTGACGCAAACGGTCTTGTCGAGATAGCTCCACCACATGCCAGAAACGGCGGGTGATTCATGGATATGCCCATGCAAGGAAATGACAGGCTGATGCTGAACAAGATAATTCCGGATGGCTACACTGCCCACATGTTGCCCATGATGTACGACATCCAAAGGCGTATTGAAGGGTGGCGCATGCATGACGACAATCTCGTTGGCCGTAGTCTGTTGAACCTTCGCCAGATCTTCTTCAATGCTGGGCAGTGTGTTCAAGTACTGTGTAGGTACAGGCGCGGCGGCGCCATCCATATCCGTAATAAAGGCATCAGCTCGACTCTCCACGTCATCCGCAGCCAAGTCGCGCCGTTCGAAATCTTTCCTGCGAAACGGGCTGGCATTGATGAGCGGATAGCCCCGTAAAGAGATATTTTCCGAAAAACTTATCGGTTCCAGACTCAGCATCGTCAATAACCCTTTACTCTGTAGCTCCTCCAACACACCGACGGTCAGTGGGAAATCCACATTCCCTGGTATGACATAGGATGGAATGGATATATCCGAGAAAAAATCCAGAAGGAACTGACGGCTCTTCTCCCGCTCTGGAATCAGCGTATAACGGTTGAACTCGAAAAGATCTCCCCATATATGAAAACATCAGGTTGTAGCTTCACAATGAGATCCCTCAGTTGTTTGAACTTTTCCACATCTCCATGCAAATCAGATGTATACACAAATCGCATAAAAACACCCACTTTCTCAAGTTGCACACTGTACCATGTGTGCGGGTGCAGTCACATTTTCAATTTTTGTTCGATCCGAATATCTCTCACGGTCCAACTTGAAGCTTTATGCATTTTCTGATACGAACTGTGCGCTGTTGATAATCTGTCGCGGTCCATTCAAACGCCTGATGCATCCATTGAATCAGCCTGCGCACCTGTACATGAGGATCACGTTCGTCCCCCGCGATTTCTCGCGCCAATTGTTCAATCCCATGGAATGACATGTTTCTCCTCCTTCTCCATTGCACATTTTGACCTCAATCACAAAATTTCATAGCACCTCGACATTTCCCGAGAAATGATTTCTCCATTCGACACCAGTGATCCTTAAAACATCGCTGACAAAAACGCGACTTTGTCAAAATGTACGACTACCCGCACTCATCTTTTTTATTTTCTCACTATACAGAGAACAATCAACTCGCGTCTTTTTTCCTGGCATGCAGCAAAATGTTCATCTCCATCAATAAGGCGCACCCGAAGGCGCGCCAATCACGTTATTCGCCATAGTAAACTCTTTAGGGGGAAAGATAATCAGCAAGCGGAAGCGACAGCCCCCTTATCTCCTTGACCACCAGTCCAGCAATTTCCCGCGCACCCGCTTCGTTAAAATGCGTATTGTCCCGCAATCCAGCAGGATAGTTCACATGCTCACCGGGTTTCAACCACACAAAGAAACCTTCCGAAGCAACTTCACCAGCCGTTTGAAACAGCGTTTTTGTCCGTTCACTCAAGTCAATCAACGGAATCTTTAATCGATGCGCCAACTCTCTGACCACAAACCGCTTCGTTGCAAACCTGAACTTGTTCTCCGAAGAAATCCTCCAACATTTGTCCCCATCCGGCCATTGGTGATTTGTTTTGGGGATAGCTGGCCGCAGTTGAATCACCGGCAATAAAAACTCGGATTTTCTTTGCCAAGTTCGTCACCACACCTTTCCAGTCAATCAGCGCCGCGCGGATGGCACGCGTGAAGATGCTGTACGCTCTTCCAGGTAGATGTTTGGCGACGGAGGCGATTCCATTCCTTCACCAAGATAAAAACTAGGATGCGGTGGCTGATTGTAAGCAACATTTTGCCATGCGATGCCCAAGCGATACATGGGATCATGCATGAGTGTATGGATGCGATGCGCTGTGAGCATAGTGGTCGTATAAATGCGCAATTCCGTGTTGTCCGCTGTTCGCCAAATGACCTCTTCCCGCCAGTCGCCAAAGAGATCCGCCTGCAAACACGGTGTCGCTTTCGTGCCATTGTTGGATGCGCATTCAGCGGCAGTCAATAAGTTTTCCGTCCTATCATTGATATAATCCCATTTGTCGATCCGATTATCATCCAGCAACTCCCGCAACAAGTCTCCATCCCACCAAATCGCAAAATTAGTGGAGGAGGGGTAGTTGTTGCTGATGATTTCCCCTTTGCAATTGAACAACTTGCCAGCCGCCCAATACTCTTCCCCAGGATGTCTCGGATCAATGTCCCCTGAAGTCCCTCGACCAATATCCTTCGTCGACTTCACACCCCAGAGAATTCCCCCGGTTCCTGCGTCGTGCAATTCGATGCCGTTGTCGGAAGGATTTTCGTGAACCTGAAAGACTTCTAATCCTGGTCGGCTCGGGTCGAGGTTTCCCACATGCATCGCGTCGCCATGTCCCAAGCCCGTGGTATACAGCCCCTGTCCATCGTGATCGATCACGCATGACCCATAGACAATTTCATCGTACCCGTCTCCATCGACATCTGCGACGCTGACACTGTGGTTCCCTTGTCCGGCATATCCAGCGTTTCCTTCGGCATCGCTGTCGAAGGTCCAAACGGTCGTGAGTGCGCCATCCCGCCAGTTGTACGCAGCGAGCACGGTTCTGGTGTAATAGCCGCGACACATGACGAGGCTAGGTCTTTCTCCGTCCAGATAAGCGATGCAGGCTAGAAAGCGGTCCACGCGATTCCCTTCCGCATCCCCCCATGCGGAGACGTTGCCGCGCGGCGGATGGTACGCTGTCGTCACAAGCGCTTTCCCTGTTTCCCCCTCAAAAATTGTGAGATACTCCGGCCCATCCAAAATGAATCCCCGCTGGTTGCGATGATCCGCATTTGCGTCACCAATCACTTCACCTGTCCCATCAATTGTTCCATCCGCCGTCTTGCAGGCGACCTCCGCCTTGCCATCGCCGTCCAAGTCGTAGACCATAAATTGCGTGTAGTGCGCGCCTGCGCGAATATTGATGCCTAAATCGATTCTCCACAGCCATGTGCCGTCCAATTTATATGCATCCAGATACACTTTATCCGTATAGCCGCTATGCGCATTGTCGTGGGAATTGGAGGGATCCCACTTCAAGACAATCTCGTACTGGCCATCGCCGTCGAGATCGCCCACACTGACATCATTCGCGCTATACGTGGCGGTTACACCATCTGGCGTCATGCTGCCAGCTGGGATTTTCAGAGGAATTGCGAGATAATTCGTATCCCAGACGCCAACGGGCTCCGATGGCGGTTCCTCTTTTCCGTGTAAAATGGCTCGCACCTCATAAGTGGAATCCACCGTACCCTCTGTGTCCAGATAGTTGGTCGACGACGTTATCGGCGTATCTGTCACTTTGACGCCATCGCGGTAAAGCTGAAACCCGGTATCGCTCGGTTCCGTCCCCAACAAACGCCAGCCAACATACACACCTTCGTCCACCCGGACGGCGATCACGCCCCTATCCAGGGCTTCCATCTGCCGACACTTCGCTTGTTGGCCATGTTGACTTTGCAAAATGTTCGCATCTTTGTTCACAGATAAAACCTCCCATCGGTTCATCATCCACGCATGTGAATACCGAATCCTACCACCCCAACCAAGTGCTACATTTCCTTGGCGACATCCGTCACATCTATCAATTGATGGTTGGCGTAATCAAAGTACTTCCCTTCCAGCATCCCTACCAACGTATTGGTCACCTGCACCTCAATGAGATTGTCACCGCTGCGCAGAAGATTTGTATCCCCGCGCCAACGATAAGGCGACCACGGGCGCACGCCCAGTGATTGGCCATTGATGATGACCTCCGCACAGTCGTGAAAATGTGGATCCCAATCCGAAAAATCCAACGTAAAACACGGATTGGCAGGCAGATGTTCCAGCGAGAAACTTCGTTTGAATGACAGCGTTCCGGCATAGTACGGATAGCTTGGATATGGACCGCCATTCAACGCGGCTATCCCGCAGGCTTTGGTGATGATTGACGTGTGATCCCCGGCAAATGCCACACCAAAATCGCCTTGCAGATAAATCGCATCCACCAGTCCATCCCAATCTTGTTGGACGTCTACTACGACCAGGAGCTTGTTCTCGCCGGATCGCAGAAAATCTTTGACATGACAAGCTACATTCATATGGTCGTACACGAACTTGGGATGAAAATCTTCTTTCGCAATTTGATGGCCATTGACATAGAGGGCATAGTTTCCGGAAATCGCGCCGCTGTCCATGAATATGTCACAAACGGAGGGTACCTCGGCGACCGTAAATTGCGTTTGATATGTGCAGCGAAGGGGATATTTTAGCTGAACCTTCATTGGGGTGCCAAATACTTGTTGGAATTGCAACGGCAGTTTCTGCTCATCTTGCATATCTGCGCATTGATCGATAAATGTCTTCACTTGAACTTTCGTACCCGCGTGCTCATCATTCAACGTAAGCGTAAATGTATCGAACCGGATGATGTTCAGTTGATGTGCCGCGACTTCCCAACTGTCCTTCGCACATAGTGCCAACTGGTAAGGGGCCACTGACTCTGGCTGATTGGCGGACTTCAGATCAGACGGCAACGCGAGATAGATTTCAATCAAATGAGATTCATACCGCGCAAAGTGCATGGATACAATCGCCAACTCCGCTTGTTGCGCAAAGGCAATCATCTGTGTTTCGCCTGTTTCTAGATTCCACGCTCGCATGCGTAGTTGTTCTGTCTGTATGTGCTCACCAAACAGGCGATTCAAATGGACTTCTATCGGCAGATCCCACGCCAAATCTTCCTGATTCGCCACGAAAAGCACATATGAATCGCCAAAAGATCTGCATTGTATCAAAAAACTGCGCCTTGCTTTGGCATCGGCCAATTGGACGACTGGTTGTTCCAACTGACGCAATAAATCCATCATGCGGTGTGCCAAGTCGCCGTCTGCGTCCTTTTCCGCCGCATGGACAAAGTAGGTGTTGCCTTGCCCTTTCGTCCACGGAACGGGAGAATCCACATTTTCGCGGTCATGCCAAGCATCAAATGCTACAGATGGCGAAACGCCAAAAAGCGCCAACAGCTCCGCTTGTAAAGTGTCGTGGTCTTCCTCAATGGACTCATGCGGCAGCAATCCGGCGCTAATCACGGTGCCGCCTTGCGTAACAAAATCCTTAATTTTGCCCCATGCGCCAAATTCCAGATTGCGCATCGGCGGCAAAATCAACGTTGAATATGTCGCTTGCCCAATGCAAATGCGGCCATCGACAATGTCGGCATCCATGAGCAACTCAGGATCCAGGTGATCGTACTCCATCTGATTCAGCAATAAAGTCTTGCCGATGGCCATCCAATCGCTTTTCAGCCTCTCAAGTCGCTCGTTTTCCGCTGCGTGGTCACCGATATAGCGAAAACCATGTAACGGATTGCCCAAATGCGTCCAAAAGCTGGTTGTCGGATCCAAAAGGGCCAATTCACCAATGGACGCTCCTTGACTCATCACATAGCTGATGCGTCCTACATAGTCCCCAAGCTGTTTGAAATGACGCCAATAAGGATTTTGCAAAAACTGCGAAGGTGGCGCATCGTGTTTCATCAGGCCATCCAACGTATAAAAGAACGCATGGAAGTTAAAAAAGTTGATGCCCATGGCTGCCATTCTATCAATCATCCACTTGGCATCCTGCAATGTCATCGACCAGCCAACACTGTGAAAACACTCGACCAAAGCCCGCTCCCGCCCAAGCTGCCGCGCCAGCGAACTAGTCATTTTCGGATTCCATCGGAAGTTCAAATAATAGTGCTCCAGTGACCAATCTAAAGAACGCCCGATTTTGTCATGCGCACTGTCCGATCCGATGACATGGCTGAACAACTGTGTGGTCATCCGCATGGCCGGGACCTCAGCCGCATAATCCAAACCGTTTTCCGCACACCAATCATGCACCTGCCTGTGATAAACCGTCCGCAATAAAAGGTGCAGCGCTTGGAAATAGTCGTAGCGGATTTTGGCCGCTTGCGGATGGTTTGCATCGTGCAACGCTGGTAAATGCGCCTCTAGGCGATAGCCATTTTTTTGATAGAAGAAATCGGGCAGCCGCGATGACCAGGGATACCGCCCCAGAAAACCAATCTCATCGGTAAACATCCCTTTGACGGTTTTGCCAAAGTGCCGACCTACTTTTTGCTTGTAGCGCTCATGCGTGATTTCGATAAAAGATTTCATCGCCTCCTGATGCCCAGGGTCGACAAAAGTTCCGTAATACTTGAATTCATGGATCTCCTCTTCAATAAAAACGCAAACTTCCCAACAACCAGTTGGCGCTGTCCATTGCAACTGTTTCATCGTGCCATAAGTAAAGAAGCGCTTTTGATTGTAATTCGTCAGCCCAGTCTTCTGAAAAACTGGTTCATGTTGATGACTCCCAATATGGTCCCGGATATCTATCGCCTCGCGCCACTGTTTCTGACCAGTTGTAGCGTCGACCGGAACAGCGAGCGCCAAAATGATTTTGCCCCATGGCAAATCAAGCAGCACATCTTCACCATCCGATGCCCGTTTCGTCCGCCTATCCAAGGTCCGATGTTTGGCATCTGGGTGCTGTAAGATTACTTCTCCTCCCGCAATGCCGCTTGGATAGGGATATTCGTCATACAACCAAACATCCAGATGGCATTGTTCAGCCACTTGGATGGCGTATTCCACCTTGTCAAACCAGGCGTCAGACAGGTATGGAATTTGCATCCCTTGTCTGGCGCAAAGGAAAAAACCACCTAGTCCCTTTTGCGCCATCTCGACAATTTGTATCCGAATTTGCGCATTGTCCATCTCGCCATTCCAAAACCAAAACGGATGTATCCTGTATTTCGCAAGGGGATTGCGAAACAAAAGATGATCCATCACGCAGATCACTCCTCGGCTTAAGATAACTGCTTCTCTCCCACGCCAGCGATTGCAGAGAACGCCTCCGGCAAATACTCGTCTATCAGCGCCAAGCATTCGATCACGTTCAGTGACCATTGCGAGACCGTGTTCGTCGTGACCCATGGGATTTCCGTCATCGGTTTGATCCATTCCGCATCGCGCACTGGGACGCATTCGATGGGAAGTCTGAGCGTATTCAGCTCGTCATGCAGCAGGAGCGCCCAGGCCTTTTTTGCAAGCGCTCTATCACCGCTTTTCGCTGCTGCATACGCCACAAGCCGGGCGTAGAACATGGGCCAATGCCAATTTTTATCCCCTATCTTGCCCGACGTTCGCGCCCGTTTTTCTTCATCGTTGAGCGCAAAAAATTTACCGAAGTCGATGATCATCTCCTCCCACGCTGGATCCTGAAGCAAATCCACAAGTTCCATCCACACTTCCGGCGCGCCAAAGGCAATCACCATGTGATAGCTTTGATCTCCTCCATCGTCCATGTGAAACAACTTGCTTGTTTGCGGATCATACCCGAACGTCGGCCCCGAACATAAACCAAAGGGCATTTGTTTGAAGCAATCAATACCTGTCTGGATTTTGCCGCGATAGGATTCGTCGGCAGAACGCTCCCACGCGGTCATCCAATTCGAGCAAAAGGCGGACCAATCTGGCCCACTCCTTGTATGGGTGGGAAAATCGTCTTTGGGCACGAGCGCGCGCATGGGGTCAAGGTTTTTTGTCGCAGCATCCGCATCTTTGACTTCGTCTAAAATTTCACCGATTCTTTCATCGCCCGTCAGATAGTAATAAAATCGGTGCAGCCCGGCCATGCTGATTCTCGCTTCTTTGCAACCGCATCCCCAGTGGACGACATTATGCCGCGAGCCCAGGCCAGCATATTCGCCGAGATGGTACATATCCACTTCACTGGTGTGGCGTGTCATCGCCTCAGCCATGCGGAAAATATCGGCTCTGCCTGTGCGCAGGAAAGCGTACCAAAGCCACATATTGGGCACCAATTCGGTATTTTGCCAAGCAAATCCGCCCATATCGTAGCGCCATGTATGGCGTACAGGATCGTACGTATGCATCACGTCGCCATAGTTCCAAAAGCCATACCACCGCCGTTGTTCGATCTCATTTTTGTAAAAATCAATGGCAGCATTGAGTTGATTCTCCAGCCAGGCTTTATGCGGTGTGCTTGTATCCCGAAGGCTCCACACCCCAAACACGTTCGTCTGATGATAGTATTCGGGCTCGCAGACGAGCATCGAGGGAAACTGGGTCTGTGCAGACTGCGCCAAAAGCTCGGTCCGTTCTGGAATGCCTGATGCGCACCATAGCGTGATTTCACTCGTGTTGGCAATGCCCTCGGCAGTGGCGCGCATCTCCTCGAACCCTTCATAGGCCGAATCGACGTGCGTCGTTGTGTCGTAATGCCGCAAATCCATCGCTGGTCCATCAGGCGACCAGAGCCAAGTCGTCAATTTTGCTTCAGCAGCGGAAATATGGTGGACTTCCAGCGCGGAGGGATACTTGCGCCACGCATCTTTCAGCCCCACAGTCAGACCGCCCGTCTCATCACCCACAAACATCAAACCACCAGAACGCTGCCCATGAGCGCATTCAATCCAGCAACATGCTGGACCAGTTCTTTTCTGGATTTGATAGTGATCCGCCGAATTTTGCACGAGTTTATAACTGTCCCATACCGCTCCGTCTTCGACATGCTGCAGAAATCTGGTGTATTTCTCTGTTTGGATGTTCAAAAGCTGACCGGCGATTTGTTGTTCGTAAAGCCCGTCTATGTTTCGATAAGCCCTTGTAGAAAGCGACTGTGCTGGTTCAGCAAAAATCCCAGTATCTCCGACGAAACGCACATGTCGGTTGTACATGGCGCCAGACATTGGGATCGAGAAAACGAGACCTAATCCTTTGATGAAATCTCTCTTCTGATCCCCAGTAAAAATCATGCTATGTACAATCTTCATCGTCGAGAGGTTTCGATAGAAATATAATCGAAGAATAAATGGCAGAAACCCCGTGTCGCGTGCAGCGGCTCGGTGCTTTCCTTCGATTCGAATGACGCAACGCATCTCATCTTGTTGCTCAATGATTGCATTTGAAACCTCCCCGCTGAAGGTCTCATGCCTACATAGTTGTCCATCCTCTGTTTGCGCACGTCGTTCACGAATACAAACGAGTTCTACGCCGGAACATACTTCTTTGCCCTGGCATTGAATGCTTTCGATCATCCGCATGCCGCTTACATTCAAACGAAAAATGGCTGCCCCTGTGTCTATTTCCATACTGGTTTGATTCTTTTTCACCTTCAATGGATCTTTGATGAAAGAAGTCTCGTGTGTGAAAGGCGATTGTTCAAGTCGCAGTTCACAGTTGGTTTGGGTGCTCTGCTTGAAAACCGCAGTGTGTGTCGTCCATTTCACGCTGCAGTCCGGCCAATAAGCAGAAGGGCGACTGCATAGTGGAATCAAGTTCTCGTCACTGTCCTTCATCACAATCGTTCGATCCCGCTGGAGTTGACCTTGCTTCCACGGAACGCCCCATGTGACGCCTAACGGTTGCAATGGTTGCTTATCAAGCCAATTGAGTTTGATGGTGTTATCAGACACAAAGCATCCTCCTCGCGATACCGCCCCAAACATGCTGTGTAGATGAACTCCAATCCTGTCGTGCAAGGCGGATCATTCTTTGATCGCGCCAATCATGACGCCTTTGACGAAGTATTTTTGTAAAAAGGGATACAACAAGACAAGCGGCAATGTGCTGATGACCATCACAGCCATTTGAATGGACTGTGCCGGGGGCGGTACATATCCAGGATTTTGTAAACTCTGGCTGGCAAGACTTTGCGCGCCCGTTACGATTTCTTGCAACAACATTTGCAGCGGCCATAAATTGGAGTTGTTGATATACAGCAGTGCGCTCATAAAATCATTCCAATGCCCCACCGCATAAAATAACGCAAAGGTCGCCAACGCTGGTTTAGATAATGGAAGAACAATTCTCAGAAAGACGCCAATATCGGAACAACCATCGATTTTTGCTGCTTCAATCAACGATGTTGAAATGCCTTGAAAAAAGTTTTTCATAATGATCAAGTTAAAGGCGTCAATTAGCCCTGGAATCATGAGTGACCACAGTGTATCCAACATGCCCAATTGCTTGACCACAAAATAGGTCGGAATTAACCCCCCGCTAAAAACCATGGAAAAGATAATGAGGTTGAGGACAAAATTTCTACCAGGCAATTCTTTGCGAGATAACGCATACGCCATGGTCGCTGTAAATGCTAGATTGAGCAGCGTACCCAGCACCGTGACATACACAGAGACAATTAAGCCCCTGATGATCGCGCCCGTTGAAAAAATATACTGGTACGCTGCCATCGTGGCGTGCTCAGGGATCAAGAAAAAAGAACTCGTGGCCAACTGCGTGTTTGAAGCAAAGGATCCCGATATCATATATATAAGTGGCAGAATGGTACAAATCGAAAAGAACGTCAGAAACGCGTAATTGCAGACATCAAAGACACGGCCTGAAAAGGTTTTTTCATTGCCCATGCTTGGATACACCTCACAATCAAAAAATACCGGATTCACCAAACCGCTTAGCGAGATAATTGCTACCAAATATTAAAATCGCGCCGACTACAGCCTTGAATAACCCTACCGCTGTGGCATAACTAAACGAACCCTGTGTGAGACCAACAAAATACACATAAGTATCAAAGACGTTTGCCACATTCTGATTCAAGGAATTGGTCATCAGATAAATCTGCTCAAAACCACTATTCAAAATCGCACCCATGCGAAGGATTAACAATATGACGATTGTGCTCCGGATGGAAGGCAGCGTTACATGCCACATTTGTCTCCATCTACCTGCGCCATCGACGCGCGCAGCATCATAGAGTTCCACATCGACGTTTGACAACGCCGCCAAAAATAGAATTGTGCTCCAACCTGTCTCTTTCCACATGGTTTGTAATGTAATGATTGGACGGAACCAGATTGGACTCGAAAGAAAATCTATCTGCGTGCCGAACACCTGCTGAAGAATATGGTTTACCACACCACCGTTGGTGGTTAAAACATCAAAGGTGATGCCAACTACGACCACTATGGATATGAAATGTGGCAAATAAATTGCGGTTTGCAATGCCTTTCTGAACCACAATTTGCGCATTTCATTCAGAAGCAAGGCGATGATAATCGGCGCAGGGAAAAAGAAGACGATGTTGTATAGCGAGAGAAGCAACGTATTGCGGATTAGCTGCAAAAATTCAAAGTTCGTGAATAATTGATTGAAGTTCTGCATGCCGACCCACTGGCTATGCCAGAACCCGAGGAACGGTTGATAGTTTTTAAACGCAAGCAGTACGCCCCACATCGGATAATACTTGAATACCAGAAAATACAATAATCCGGGGAAGAGGAGCATGTAAAGATATCTGTATTTGATTAAATTGTAAATTACCCCTTTTCTCGAACGCTTCTTTACGACAGTCGCGCTTGTGACCATGACCATATCCTCTTGTTGAGACACGCGGTTCGCCTCTCCCTCTCTTTGATTCTGATTTGCCGTATTCAGCGCGTATTGGAGAAGATGACGCGGCATTTCGTCATCTCCCCTGTTCCACCCTATCCGAAGAAAATGTCAACGCCCTGGTACTACGCCACCCACAACGCCTCAATGACTGGTATGTTCGTGACTCTACCGGTGCAGGGCATGGCGGGTTATTTATACTTTGCGTAAGCGGCTTCAAGCTCGCTGAGCATTTTTTGTCCACCGTCCTTGAGCCATTGTTGATTGGCTGCTTGGATACCGGAGACATCCGTTTGACCTGCAATGAACTTCATCATCGCCGTGTTTAATAGATTGGTTAATTGGGTCCCATCCTGAGCTTCCGTTTTTGAACTGAGAGAAGCCGTTGGATCCGTCAGCAGATATTTCATGTCTACAACATTCTCAACATTGTCCACTTCTTTATCCAACGGTGTTGGCTTAGCCGTCAGCGTTTCACTGGATTGCAGTAAAGGGCTGAGTTCTTCGAGATCATTCAATTGCGCTGTATCCTTCGTGTTGTTCGTATTGATAGGCACGGCATAGCCGTTCACGAGTTTATAGTTTTGATTTTTGACCCCGTAAACCAACAAATTCTCCACATCCGGCGAACACATGGCATTCATAAAAGACAATACTTTTTTCAAATCAGCCACTGTTTTAACTGTTGACTTGGGAATCACAAACATCCCGTCATTTCCGCCAGTATCATAGTCATACGTTGTGCCGTCAGGTCCTTTGAGTGGTCCGAGTACCCCTATCTTGCCCTTCAGAGACGGCTCTTGCTGCACATATCCCTTCGCATCGTCAGCCGTCCCGACAATCACGCCTGCCTTGCCATTTAAGAAATCCTGCGGCCAATTATTCACAGGGAGCTCTGAAAAATTCTGATTGATCAACTTGTTTTTATACAGCTTTTGAAAGTACTCAAGTGCTTGGATATATTGCGGTGTTTCCTGTGCAGGAGTGAGTTTCCCGTTCTTGACTGAATAGTTGAACGGTACGCCGAAAGCGCCTTCGAGTTCAGTAAATGGAAATGTATCTTGCGATACCACCATGCCGTACGTATCGTTTTTCCCATCTTTGTCTGGATCCTTGTACGTAAAGTCATACAGCATATTGTAAAACTGCTCCATCGTCTTAGGCGGGGTTAGGCCCAAGTTTTTGAGCCAATCCTTTCGGTAGATGATCCCAAATCTTGCTAATGGCCGAACAGCTGGTATACCATAGATCTGTCCATCAATTTTTATGTTGTCGTAAATAATTGGGTTGATTTTGTTTAAGTACTTGTAATTCTTTAAATATGGACCCAAATCCCAAAATGCACCCGATTGAGCCGCATCTGTAACATCGGAGTTCAAATGAATCAGCCTCATGATTGCCGGAGGATTCCCAGATGCCAATTCCACGCTGACCTTTGAATCATAATTGCTATCGTCTACCCACTGCACTTGAATGTTCGCGTTAGTCAACTTCTCTAATTGTTGCCACAAGGGGCTATTTGCCGCTGCGTGCGTAAGGCTCCCTCCCGCTGTCATCATCGTGACGGTAAAAGCGGACTTAGCATCTCCCGTCTTCGATGCGCTCGACGGCGTTGTTTTCCCACAACCAGCTAACGTGCCGACACACAGCACCGAGACACCAACGAATGTCACTAAATTCTTTCTCTTCATCAATGTGCTGACCTCCCTGTGAAATACCGCATCATTGAGACCGATAACCAAATAAAAAGAACAGACATTTCTGACATAAAGATTTTTATAACACCCCATTCCGCCTTTGAAGTTCTGTGTTCTTCTTCATACCCCGCCATGAATCCGCATACATATACTTTATATAATATACGATTTTAAGTGTCAACCGTTAATTCTGAAAATTCGGCTTGACAATTCCCTAATAAAATCTGGTTTCATGGCGATAATAGCCAAGGATGATTTAAATTCACAGGCTCAATAAACCCTCATCATTGATTGTTTTTTGAAAAAGATAAAATAAACACAAAATAAAACTTAAATATCCAATTGAATGAACACAGAGAACCAGAAATCCTAGATCGATAATCACTCCGAATTTTTCTTCTATTGCACACTCGATTTAAACAAAGTAAAATAAAATAAAACGGACATTTTCAAAACACTTATATCATTGCATACTGGCTATCTCATCGCGGATATGCCTATCAATTCATGGGGTTTAATAACACAATATCAAATTATAAACATTTGCATTGTACAAACTTACCTACTACGCGATTTCACAAAAACATTGATGTAATTTTAGGGTTTTTATAGTCTCATCCTCTCTTTCATATATTATATCTTTGATATAATATACTCATTTGCACAAATTCGAGTAGGGGCCTTCTTCTATAAACTTCATTGCGGGACTTTATTGCGATTGATTCTTAAGGAGCGATTCTATGAATGTCTTTGGTAAATCAAAGCCCTCATACAACACCAAACAAGAGTTTATATATCAAATTTTGCGAGATGCCATTATGCACTGCAAACTGCCTCCTGGCCATCGGCTCGTTATTCAGGACATTTCCGCTGAATATCACGTCAGTCCCATTCCCATTCGAGAAGCTTTGCGCTTGCTGGACTCCGAGCACCTTGTTGAACACCGCCCCCATATAGGAACTGTGGTATCCCCCATTACGAGTTCATCAATTGAAGAGATTTTCACAATCAAGGAAGCACTTGAGATTGTAGCGATAAGAATGGCTGTGGAAAAAATGAATTTAGATGAAATCGCGGAGCTTGAGAGAATCGTTGGCAGAATGGAGGTTTCTATTTCAGAGAAAAGATACGAAGAATGGGGTGATCTGAACGCCCTGTTCCATGAAACCATTGCGTTGACGGCCAACATGCCCATGCTACGGGAAACTTATCAACATATCATAGACAGATGGAATCGAGTTCGAAGATACTTTTTTAAGGATGTGCTACTTCACACCATTTATCATTCGCAAGAAGAGCATTATACCATCCTTGAATCAGTGAAGAGACGAGACAGTGAAAAGGCAGAGAATCTTGTAAAAAAACACAATCGAAACGCCTTGCGCAATTACATGGAACATCTCGCCAAACAGGCGCTTGATGGTTCTCAATGAAGCCAGATTCCTGCGTTCCAATTCTCGTCGAAAGGAGTGTGTACAGCAAGACGATTGATGCATATGCACTTGAAATTACAGCAGTTCATGCATTAACGCGACTGCATCCCCCATAGAATTCAAAATGCACATTAAACATGATGTCTGTCGATTAAAACGATGAAACCTCGTAGCGATACCTGTCCGTCATGCGCTCTGATACTTAGTGCTCGTTCGTCACTTCATCTTTTTTTACTTTTACACTTCGCTTTGAATACCCACCTCCGCCTTTTTCGTATATAATATATTTTATAGAACCAGTCGTTGCCCCAATGGTGATTAAAATTCCAATCATTTCTTAACATTAGGAGGAAGCACTTATGACAACTGGTAAAGGATATATCTGGCCAACTGAATGGACTGAATTTCGCGATCCGTTCTCTGGCGTACATATCCGCCAACTCACAAACTATAGAGCACATAGCGCCCACTTATATTTCACTGAAAATGGTTGGTACGATGAAAATAGGCGATTGCTGTTCATCTCGGATCGGGAAAATCGGACGAATTTATTTAGCCTATGTATGTCAACTGGAGAAATCACACAATTGACCGATCTCGATGAGAAAATAACCAATATCAACCCTTGCCTCAATCCAGAAGGAACCAAAGCCTACTTCTCCACTGGGGAAAAAGTATACGCAGTTGATTTATACTCACTTCAGCTCGACAAATTGTATGAAGAGACATCAACTTTTCGTGTCGGGCAATTGAGTTGTACAGCTGATGGGCAATTTCTTATCACCGCGTTGTCAGAAAATATGTCTCATCGTTTCAGAGTAGATCTTGGCAACGGATATGTGGGACATCGTGAAATCATGGAGGCAAAACCACATTCTAAAATCATCAAAATTCCTACCAACGGTGGAGAACCAGAAGTGGTCTTTGAAGAGCAGAACTGGATTGGGCATATCAATACATCTCCGACCCAGTCACATCTCATTACATTCTGCCACGAAGGACCATGGGATCTCGTCGACCATCGAATTTGGGGATTTGATTTGAACACGAAAGACGTGTGGAAAATTCGGCCTCGTATTGAAGCGCACGAGAAGGTCGGACATGAGTATTGGCACGCAGACGGTATTCACCTGGGGTATCATGGATTCCGCGAAAATGGCATCGGTTTTTTTGGAAAAACCAGATATGATAATACTGAGCAAGAAGAAATCGAATTCCCGTTCAGGAATTGGCACGCACAGTCAGATGGTTTCACACAAGTGGTCGTTGATGGACGAACTCCGTCAGATTCCATCATTTACTGGAAAAGAGAACATGGTTCCTTTAGTCACGCTAAACTTCTGTGCCAGCATCGCTGCAGTTTCCACTCCCAAAAGGTCCACGCGCATCCTCGGTTTAGTCCGGATGGAACGCAACTTTTATTTACCAGCGATAAAAATGGATACGGGAATTTATATTTAGTCGACATTCCTAAAGATGTCGATTCCTTGCCTGATTATAAAGTTTGATGTACGTGAATAAACCCATAGCAAACGATGACAGCTATCCGTCATCTCAACTAAATAAATCATAGGCTTCATCAACAAGGTAGCCTTTAGATTGTCGAAAAGACCACCGATTGTGGTCTTTTTTAGATCCGCACATCCTCCGCAGTGCGTATAAACCAAAGCCTATACGGAAAATTTACCAAACAAGGACTGGCGGAGGAGATGAATTCTAAGTTATGGGGAAAACCAGACACTCTGTAGAGAAAGCCCAGGCGACCATTGATCCGCCGCACACAAGATTAGACAAGAGCCTAGATAAGAATATAGAAACTTTACATGGGATCTTTCATGATTCTTTTGATATCGTATTTCGTCCGATTCATCTTCCTGATCTCGGTGAGATATTAATCCTGTTCGTGAACGGATTAGTGAACTCCGACAGTCTCGACAGTGCAGTGTTGAAGCCCCTTATCTTTGAAGGGGACACGATGAAACTCCGGACGAATTGCAGTTTACATCAAATCATCAAACACCAGTTAATTGCAATTGCCCAAACCAAGACCGCATTCACCATTGATGAAATCGTTATGGAGATATTAAGCGCAAAAGTTGCAATTTTAGCAGACGGAGAACAGCAGGCCATCATTGCGGATTTGCATGGTTTTCAAACCAGGACAGTCACAGAGCCGAGCTCTGAAGTCGCAATTCGAGGTCCGAAGGAAGGTTTTACGGAATTTCTATTGACCAATACTAGTTTGATCCGGAGAAAAATTGTTCATCCAGGACTTAAAATGGAGCATTTCACCTTAGGTACGGTTACTCATACAAGTATTGCAGTTGCATACATCAAGGACATTGCCTCCGAGCCAATGGTCGATGAGGTTCGTCGGAGAATTTCTGCGATTGAAATTGATTCAGTGATTGACACAGCTTACATTGAAGAGTTTATTGAAGATGCCACATTTTCTCCCTACCCAACGATTCAAAATACAGAACGGCCAGACGTTGTAGCCACTACCCTTTTGGATGGTAAAATCGCGATCATGGCTGACGGAAGTCCAAATGCCTTGATTGTACCCGTGAGTTTTTGGGCAGCATTACAATCTTCAGAGGATTATTATGAGCGGTTTATTTTTTCAACTTGCATCAGGCTTTTACGGTTAATGATGTACACGATTTCACTCGTGTTACCGTCCTTTTATGTTGCCATCACGACTTACCACCAGCAACTGCTGCCAACGCCACTACTGTTCAGTATTGCTGCGGCGCGTGAAGGGATCCCCTTTCCAACGATGATCGAAGCCCTCATCATGGAGTTTATGTTTGAGGGATTGCGCGAGGCTGGACTTCGCTTGCCCAAACCCGTTGGACCAGCTGTCAGTATCGTTGGCGCGCTCGTCATTGGTGAAACCGCGGTGCAAGCGGGCATTGTCTCTGCTCCAATGGTCATTATTATTGCCCTCACAGGTATTTGCTCCTTCGCAATCCCAAAATTTAATTTCGGGATTGCACATCGCTTATTGCGATTTCCAATTCTAATTATGTCTGGTGTATTTGGAATCTTCGGATTGACGATGGGATGTATTTTTGTTCTAATTCATTTGGTCTGTCTACGTTCATTTGGCGAACCTTACCTGAGCCCAATCGCACCCCAAATTTTTAGCGAAATGAAGGACTCCATCGTTCGTATCCCACGCTGGATGATGACAACACGTTCAGAATTTTCGGAGTCAACCACAAACCGTATTTCTCAGCGCCAACCTGCAAATCGATTCTCTAGGAGACGCCGATGAATAGAAAGTTGGTGGTTTTTCTGTCGTTGATGCTATGTTCCTGTCTGAGCACAGGTTGTTTGGATGAGATGGAACTCAATGACCTGGCAATTGATATGGGCGCAGGAATTGATCTCGTCAAGCCAAAACAATTTTCTGTGACAAAGCAGTTTATTGTCCCTTCAAAAATGAATGGTAGCCAGACGCAAGGAGGGCAAGCCAACAACGCGTACTTCATCATATCCAGTACCGGTTCAGATATTAGTGAGTGCATCAAAAAGAATCAATTGCAATTATCCAGGCACATTTTTGTGAGCTATAGAAGAAATTTGTACATTGGTGAAAACATGGCAAAACACGGGATAGAACGTACCATGGATGTGTTTAACAGGGATCCGAAAAATCGACTTCGTACTGATGTCTGGGTAGTGAAAGATGGAGAAGCACGGACACTCCTGAGATTAAGCTATCCACTTGAACCTTTTTCTGCGGCTGCCGCCTCACAAATTTATAAAGCGATGGGCGGGGAGGTCGGCGAATCTTTTTTGAATTTTCTTATGGATGTGGAGAATGACAGCACTTACCCGACACTACCTGCTGTGGAAATTGTCTCAAAAGTTGGAGAAGGTCAGACAAAACCTGCTATACAGTTAGCCGGTCGAGCAATCTTTGACAAAAATCTACACTTGATTGGCTACCTTACCTTCGATGAGGCTGTTGAACGCCTATGGATATTAGGAAAAGACTCATACGGCTTCTTTCACTGTGAAGTACCGAATCAAAAAGGAAACGTAACCGTGAATATCACCCATGTCAGGAGCAGAATTCGCACAATGATTCATCCACACAATCAGGTCGAAATCAACGTTGAACTTAAGGGAACGGGTATTGTCCGTGAGAATAATACATTCTTGGATCTGTCTCAACCAGAGAACATTGATGAAGTTGAGCGATCATTCGATGCTCAAGCGTCAAAGCAGGTGTCAAATATGATAGCAAGGGTTCAACACCAATTCGGGGCAGACGTCTTCAATTTTGGTGAAAATATAAATCGACAGCATCCGGTCATCTGGAATCAACTTCGGAATAACTGGAAAGACGAATTTTCTCATGCAAATGTACATGTGGCTGTGAAAGTGGCGATTCGACATGTCGGGCTGGTTGGGGCACCGCTCGCGGCTAAAGGAAGCGACATCAAACAGTGAGAATCTCGAGTTTACAATTATATTGGCTACTCTTCACGATGTCTCTTGGCATGATCCTTCTTTTAACCATCAACCCAGCGGTTCTGTATGCCAAACAGGATGCTTGGATAGCCATCATGTGGCCAGGCGTATTTGGCATACTCATTGCATATATCTCGACACGCTTAAGTTTGCGATACCCAGGTCAAACCATCATTGAGTACAGCCAATCCATTTTAGGCAAGTGGTTGGGGAGATTGATTACAATTCCCTACCTGCTCACATGTTACTCATACTTGGCCGTCATTCTGCGTGAGTTTGCAGACTTTATTCAAATCACGTTATTTGAACAAACACCACTTTGGGTACCCATGAGCATTATGGTATTGGCTTTGATGTATGTCACGTACAAAGGAGGCATTGAAGGCATCGCTCGATGTGCCGAAATATTAGCCGTGATCATCATATTGAGCATGATCATAGTCTCTGGTTTGAGTATTCGTGATTGGGATTATCATCGACTGTTACCTCTATATTTGCATAAAGGGGTTACACATATTATCAGCGGCGGACTACCTGCTACGGCTTTTTTTGGCGAGCCTGCAATCATGGTACTGACACTCTTCAGTTTTTTGAAAAAACCAAAGACAGCTGTAATCCCTGTACTCTGGGCATGCATCATTGTTGCGACAATCACAGTGCTTGTGGCTATCGGAGTCGTCGCAGAATTTGGCTCAAATGTTCCGTCCAGGATGATATACCCTGTATTTATGCTCGTTCAATATATCTCTATTCTGGATTTCATTCAAAATACCGATGTACTCATCGTGATCGTGTGGATTGTAAGCATCTTTGTAAAGTTGTCTATCTATTTGTTCATCACGTCATATGGAACAACACAATGGCTCTCATTCCCAAAATACTGGGAGCGCATGATTGGTCCTGTTGCGCTCATCACTTTTATTTTCGCTATGATTCCACGTAACACCGCGAGTACCGGTGTTGTCTTTGTAAATTTTGCAGTTCATTATGTGGTTCCAATCGTTATGATCGGAATCCCGATTTTACTACTAATCGTTGGGCTTATCCGTAAACAATCCGTAAGATGTTGAAGCTGACGCGCAGCAAGGATCTACTCGTTGCCTGAAACCAAATCCTAAATCAACGCCAACCGATGAACCCTAAGCTTCGCATACTCTGCCATCATCGGCGCCATCTGGCGAAACCCCAGCAGCCCTTCTCCCAAAATTGGTCCTGTCGCAACGCCATCATCCCGCCAATAGAGGACTGGAAGTTCGTTAACTGAGAAAAAGATCTCTCCCGCGGCATGAATCAATTGCAGTCGATAAGGGCCGACAGCTTCGCTCGCCTCTGGTATCGGATCCGCCCCTTGCGCGACCAAATGAAAGCCAAAGCTCTTGCGGAGATTGCAAGTGTGAAAACGCCGCTCGTCCGCCAATTTACGCCGAAAATAGGAGAGATGATAGGTGTTGATCTCCCCGCTGTGATACATGGGGTACTGTCCGTCTCGCGGCTGCAGCGACGCATCAAACAGATGCTCGCCATCGCGGCCCGCGGCAGCAAAGAAGAGCATACACAATCCAGGTTCCCGGATGGGCCAAAATTCCCATTGAATCGATATTTGGTTCGGAAACACTTCCGGACACCAAAAAACAAAGTTGGATGCCTGACCTTGCTCTGGATCCAACATATTCTCCAATCTCATCCGCCCCAGCGGAAATGTGACCGCCGCTTGACCCTCCATGCGAAAGACCGCGACATCTGCTGGGACGCCGAGGGAGTTCTCATAAATGAGCTCCCCCAGGCGATAGCGCGCTGTCCAGTTCATGACAAAAATCCTTTCATTTCGTTATCCATGCTGCGCAACAGTCTCATACAAATCCACCGGTTCTCCGGTTTGAGCGGACTTGTACATGGCTAAAATCAACTTCAGGACTTGGAGTGACTCTTCCCCATTTAACAGAGGCTCGCGGTCTTCGCGAATGGCGTCGAGCATATCCTCAAACTGGCGTCGATGCGCCTGACCTGGCTCCACTTCAGCATCCGCCGCCCAGTTCGCCGCCACCCCGCCAAACATCCCACCAGCCTCATTCGCATCGCGAAAATACAGTTGTTTCAACTTGTCGTCTTCGATCACGGCCGTACCCAGTTCACCGAAAAGTTCCAAGCGCGTCGACAGGCCGGGGTAAGCGCTCGTGGTGCCCGAAATGGTGCCAATTGCGCCATTTGCAAACGTGACGGCAGCCACGGCGACATCTTCCACTTCGATGCGATCATGTGTCGCAGTCAACGTGTGTGCGAACACACTTTTGACAGGGCCCATCAAGTATTGCAGCACGTCAATCGTATGCAGCGCTTGAATCATCAGCACACCGCCGCCATCCATGGCCCATGTCCCACTCCATGGGGCGCGATCGTAATAAGATTGGGCACGATACCAATTGACAGCGGCTTGGCCGAGAAACAGCTTGCCAAATTTCCCGGAATCAATCTCACGTTTGACGCGAATGGTCGAATCGTCAAAGCGATGTTGGGACACGACGGCCAATTTCACCCCCGCTTTCCGGCATGCCGCAATGGCGAACTCGGCCTTATCAATGGCGATATCCACTGGCTTTTCCACAATGACATGCTTGCCTGCCCTTGCAGCTGCGACAATGGCGTCAGCGTGCGTCGCGCTCGGCGTGACAATGTTCACAATGTCGATGTCGTCCCGCGCCAGCATCGCCTGATAATCTGTGTACCAATCCACGTCCGCCTTTGCCGCCACCGCGCTGGCGTTGGCTTCGGAGATATCCGCAACAGCCACCAAGCGCGCGCCGTCGATTTTTGCGATTTGCTCCCTGTGAACTCTGCTGATGCCGCCGCAGCCAAAGAGCGCAAAACGAAATTCCTTCGTCATCGTCCATCCGCCTTTCTGCACTTACACATCCCATCCACATCACACATGCTGTATAAAGCGCGTTTTGATTTCTTCCAGCAGCTCGTCATAGGGGCGATTCCAGATTTCCTGATTCATGATTTCGACTTCAATCGGCCCCTTGTATCCGGCCGCTTCCACCGCTTTGCGCATGCGTTTGATCTCGATGACGCCGTCGCCCATCATGCCCCGCGACGTCAACGGAATGCCGACCGGAACCAGCCAATCGTTGACATGGAAGCCAACGATATGCCCCTGCGCGCGCTCGATTTCCGCATACAGTGCAGGATCCCACCAAACGTGGTAGACATCGACAACCACGCCCACTTGCGGTGAAGTGAGTCGCTGAACCATGTCGTTCGCCTGCGCCAAAGTCACAATCACCGAGCGGTCTCCGGCAAAAACCGGATGCAATGGCTCAATCCCCAACTTGATATTGGCTTCTACCGCGTAGGGGATGATTTGCGCTATCCCCGACTCCACCGTTTTGCGCGCAGCATCTAAATCTTTATCTGGCGCAGCGCCGCAGACGAGCACAAGGACCTCAGCGCCGAGTTCTGCGGCTTCGTCAATGGCGCGACGATTGTCATCCACGCGCGCCGCCCGCTCCAACGCGCTCGCGGCGGGAAACATGCCGCCGCGACAGAGACTGGAGACGCGCAGTCCACAATCGCGGACAATGCGCGCGCTTTCCGCCAAACCTGTGGTTTCGACTTTATCCCGCCATAGACTGATGTAAGGGATGCCCGCTTGTACGCAGCCCATGGCAGCTTCGCGCACGCTCCAATCATTCGCGGTGATTTGGTTGAAACTGAGCCGCGATAGCTCCATCTTTACACCACCCCCGCGAGCGCCAAAAAACGATTCATGCGCGTGCAGGCAAGTTCTTTGTCCACGAGCAAGCCAGCTGTATCAGCCAAGACAAATATCTCAGCCAGATGCAAGGTTGAACGCATGCTCTCCAACCCGCCGACCATTTTGAAGTGCGTCTGATAACCATTCAGGTACGACAGGAACACGACGCCCGTCTTGTAGAACTGCGTCGGCGCCTGAAAAATATGTCTGCTCAAAGGAACCGTAGGCGCCAAAAGAGATTGATAGCGCGGGACATCTCCATCGTCGAGCGCGTGCAGCGCGGCGGCGGCCACGGGCGCGATGGCGTCAAAGATGCCGAGCAGCGCATGACTGTAGCCTATGTCGTCGCCCAGCATCAAATCAGGATAGTTGAAGTCATCCCCCGTATACATCTTGACGCCCGCTGGCAGTTGTCGGCGCATTTCAATCTCAAATGCCGCATCGAGCAACGATATCTTGATTCCTTCAATCTTCTGCGCATGTCTGCGGATGATGTCCAGACAGACATTCATTGCCGCCGACCGATCCTTGTGCCCCCAATAGCCTGTTAACGCAGGATCAAACATGTCACCAAGCCAATGGAGAATGACAGGTTGAGAGACTTGCGACAGTACGGCGTCATAGACTTTGGCATAGTCCTCCGGCCCTTTGGCAATCGCTGCAAGCGTCCTGCTCGCCATGAGAATGATCCGGCCGCCGATAGATTCAATAAACGCGCACTGTTCTTCATAAGCCTGCTGAACGGCGCTCAAGGTCAACCCGGTGACGCCGCTCTGCAACTGATCCGTCCCGGCGCCGCAGGCAACCGTTGCGTTGAGCGCATTTGCCTCAGCAACAGAACGACGGATCAGTTCCTTCGTCGCCTCCCAATGAAGGCCCATTCCCCGCTGCGCAGTGTCCATCGCCTCGGCGACAGCAAACCCCATCGACCACAGATGCCTCCGGTAGGCAAGCGTCGCCTCCCAGTCAATCGCGCAATCGCTGGATGGATGTACATCTGCCAGTGGATTGGCCACCACATGGGCTGCCGCGTACGCTGTACGCGCCGCAAAGGATGTTCCCTTAGGCGTAGGAATGACTTGTTCTGTCATATGATAGGGTTCAAGCTGACCATTCGCACGTGGAAGCAATATTGGTTTCGCCACTGTTTAGTTGCCACTCCTCGCCAAAGACTCCACCTTCAGTTCGGGCACATCCACCCATGAACGCGACGTCGAGGATTTCAAACCCAACTCTGCCAGTTGCACGCCTTTGGCGCCTTGTAAAAAGTCATAGGGAAACGGCGTATCCAACACCACGTGTTTCAGGAACATCTCCCATTCCACTTTAAATGCGTTGTCCGGTTCCTGATAGGTGGGCACATCAACCCATTGGGCGCTGTAGTCATTCGGATCTGCCACATCCGGGTTCCACCTTGCCGCAGACGTAAATGCGGCATGCTGCACTTTACAGTTTCGCAGGCCCGCCACAGCGCTCCCTTTCGTGCCATCAACCTGAAGCTCAAACAGCTCACCGCGGTTTACACGCACACACCACGAGGAATTGATGTGCGCGATGATGCCGCCTGCAAGCTCAAACGTCGCATAAGCAGCATCATCCGCGGTGGCGGCATACGCTTCCCCCTGCTCATCCCAACGTTCGGGAATGTGCGTTTTTCCCAGACAAGACACCGCTTTCACTCCGCCAAAAATGTTGTCGAGCACGTACCGCCAGTGACAGAGCATATCCACGATGATTCCACCGCCGTCCTCCGCCCGGTAATTCCACGAAGGTCTCTGGCTTGGCTGGCCATCTCCTTCAAACACCCAGTAGCCAAACTCGCCACGCACAGAGAGAATGCGGCCAAAAAAGCCGCTGTCCACCAACTGCTTTAGTTTGAGTAACCCTGGCAAAAAAAGCTTATCTTGAACAATCCCGTTCTTAACCCCTTTTTCCACGGCCAAATTGGCCAGTTTCAACGATTCTGCCAAGCTGACGCCCAGCGGTTTTTCACAATATACATGCTTCCCCGCCTCGATGGCCGCTGTGACAGACGCTGCCCGCTGCAAAGTCGTCTGGGCGTCAAAATAAATCTGGTCTTGCGGATCTGCCAGACACGCTTGTAAATCTGTGCTCCATCGTTCTATACCGTACTTTTCCGCCAAGCTGCGCAACTTGTGCTCATTTCGTCCGACCAGGATGGGATCCGGCCACAAAGTTTCCCCGCCTGGCAAAGGGATCCCCCCTTGCTCGCGAATGGCGATGATGGATCTCTCCAAGTGCTGAAAAGTCCCCATCCGCCCCGTGACGCCGTTCATGATCACGCCGATTTTTTTCATGATGACCATTCCTCTCAAGTGACGTTCGCGCAACTTCTCTCAGGCGCTTTCTACATATCATATATAATATATAAGGTATAATGCTCAAAAAGTAAAATCAAACATAGAACAACCCCTTCCATGTGCTCAATCCACTTGCACTGAACTCACTCACGGTGCACTTCATCTTGAACAATCCCTAGATTACATATATAATATATAGGATATAATAAGCGGATTATCTCATTATAAAAATATATAATGATATCAATTGAAATCAAGAGTGGAGCTGAAAAGATGAAAGAATCCGGGTTTACGCCCCCATCGTATAACACCAAGCAGGAATTTATTTATCAAGCGCTGCGCGACGCGATCATGCGTTGTGAAATTCAACCCGAACAGCGATTGATCATCCAAAACATCGCAGATCAATTTGGCGTCAGTTCCATTCCAGTGCGCGAAGCGCTGCGCATGCTTCACTCCGAAGATCTGATTGAGTATAAACCACACATCGGCGCCATCGCGTCGCCCATATCCAAGGCCTCCATCGTCGAGACATTTACCATCAAAGAGGCGCTTGAAGCAGTGGCAACCCGCACAGCAGTGGAGCGCATGACGCCGGAAAACCTGCAATTGCTCAAGCAGCACGTGGCCGACATGGACGACGCGCTGCAAAACGGCGACTATGAGGCGTGGGGTGCGCTCAATACTGAATTTCATGATGCCATTACCAATATGACGGGCATGCCCATGCTCAAGGAAATCACCAAGAAAATATTGAACAAGTGGAACCGGATTCGACATTACTTCTTCAGTGAAGTGCTCGTTCATCGACTGATTCGTTCCCAGGAGGAACACCATGCCATTATGCGCGCCATCGCTGAAGGAAACGCTGAAGAAGCCGAACAGCTCGCCAAAGCCCACAACCAAAACGCGTTAAAAGACTACATGGCACACTTGGAATAAATGATGACGATGGACCACGTATGCCCCATTGCCTCGAGGCGACATCTCTTTTGTCACAAAAATGCCCACTTGATTGTCTAGTCAGCGTACGCGCATTTTTTGCGCATCAATTGAGAGACATGGACGGAGGAGCCCATGAACCTAGAACCGTTGGACATCGCACAATTGTATATCCAACAAAAAACCAGGTTGTTGTCTGTCGCCTATCGCATGCTTGGTACAAGGACAGAGGCGGAGGATGTCGTACAGGATGTGTTCACTACTGTCCATGCAGTAGACGTGGCGTCTGTACAAAACCTTGAGGCATACATGTTGCGGATGGTCGTCAATCGCTGCCTGAATACGCTGCAATCGGCGCGTTACCAGCGGGAGGTGTACACAGGTCCATGGTTGCCGGAACCTGTGATCCAAACCGCAGAAAGGACAGACCCACTCGCGTCGCTCGAACAGGCTGAGTCCGTTTCGTATGCGATGCTGGTCGTGTTAGAACGACTCAATCCGATCGAAAGAGCCGTTTTTGTCTTGCGGGACATTCTTCGCTTTGACTACGATGAAATTGCCGACATGGTTGGCAAATCAGCGGTCAACTGCCGCAAAATCCACAGTCGGGCCAAACAAAAACTGGGCCAAGAACCGAAAACGCATATGACCGATGAAAATGTGATGCGCGATTATATCAACCGGTTCATTCATGGCGTAAAAACAGGCGATTTCTCTGGCTTTATTCAAGTATTGACCGAGGACGTCCAAATGGTTTCCGACGGCGGCGGGCGCGTTAGATCTGCCTTACGTCCAATCTACGGGCAGGATAAAGTTGTTCGATTTATCCTGGGCATCAGTCGACGGGGTGCGTTGCAGGGCACCTACCAGTGCGCCCTCGTCAATGGCCACCCCGGGATGTTGTTGTATCACGGCCCCACCCTGCACGGAGTTCTGTCACTGGCCTGTGACGCACAAGGTGTCAACCGCATCTATTACCTGGTCAACCCAGATAAGCTCGTGCGCATTTCTGCTTGCCCTCCACCGCAGTGAACGAGCGGGATCGACGACCTACTTGAATGGTTCAAAGGTTTTTTTCGCAAGTTCAAGATGTACACCGCTTATTTGGCCAACCATGAACGGATCACGGGAATGCCGATGATCACAACGAGAATGACCCAGACAATTGGATGCGCAAAATTGAACGTCCAGCCAATGCCAAACCGCTTATTCACGAAAATAGCTGGGTCTTGCGGATTGAAATAGAGAATGCCGCCTTTCCAGTATTTATCGTCATCTGGGTGCACATATTTCTTCGCTGACGCTGCCACTTGTTGCATTTGTTCACGTTGCTGTTTGCGCTTTATTGCCCAAATGACAATGAAAAGCACAGCGATAAAACAAAGCAGCGTGGGGAGCAAAACGGACACTGGACCGTTGACTCCGCCATGGTTCCACGAACCCCAGGCGAACAAACTGACAAATAGCATCATCAGATTGAAAATGGCGATGACCAGCCACATCAGCCGCACAAGTTGGCGCTGTGTCCACACCTGATGCTCGAACGCGCTTTCCGGTTCACCTGCATCAATCCGCACGGCAGCGCGCTGTACAGAAAAATTGACGATCCCGATGATCACCAATAGCAACAACTGCACAAACACGGGGCCAAGCACGCTAAAGATGGATTTGTCAGCCCACCCGTCCGGCACGCCATGCGAGTTGAAGTGGATGGCGATGCGATTGGGCAGATGCGGATACCGCACGATGCCGATGACAAGCGTCCCAAGAAAAATAACGACAGATGGCAAGGCCCACCAGAGAGACACATGCTGCGGCTGTTGGCTGGCGCTGATGTCCGCAACCAACACCTGCTTTTTCCCCGCATACCAACTTTCTGCCTTCTTTGTGCGGCCAAGTCGGCGATGCGCTGTGTAATAATTCGCATAACTGGCCAGCAGACTGAACAGAATGAGCGCAGGCATCCAGAATGGCGCCATACCTTCGCTCGTGTTCGCAGCATACAGCGCTACATCGGCGGCAATGGCCACAAGCGTGATCACAGCGAGCCAGCGATAATAAACACTTCGCGCTTGCAGTACGGCTGGATGGTGAACGAAATCTGGCGGAATGCGCACACCGAACTGCAACGTATTTGGCAATAGGGATGGCATCATCCAGTTGAGGACCAGAATCAGCAAAAGAACGATAGTGAATACGGCAAAAAAATCAAACATGCAACTCGCCCCTTGAGAAATCTGAGATTGCTAACCGATACATCGCCCTACCCTGAAAATCATAAGGTACTTTTAGTGTGCGCCATTCGCGCTGCCTGATTGATGGGCATTTTCATGATTTTGCTGGTGCGGGACGCATCACACATGGCGGTCTATTTCGTGTCTTCAAGTGGCGATGCAGTAAAGCCAGCGAGAATGGTCCGGCAGATTTCGAGGAGTTCGTTGCCGTCAATTCCTTTCACAAACGCCTCAGCCAGCAATACGCGCGCTCTAGCCTGCCACTGTTCCCGGAAGACTTCAGGCGGCAAATCGACGTGGATGACGGCCCCCGATTTTCGGTTTAAGCGTAACAACCCTTCCTGTCGGAGCAAGTCGTACGCTTTGTTGACGGTGTGGAAGTTGATGCCGAAATCGGCCGCCAATTGACGTGTCGAAGGCAGTGACGCGCCATCAACCAATTGTCCTGTCGCGATGCCCTCGACAATCTGATCGCGAATTTGCTGATATAACGGTGTATCGCTCTCCAATTCCAGGATAATTTTCATAGTCAGCACCTTTGTTCTATATCAGATATAACAAAAATACAACAAAGAACACGTCAACACAAGTGGAAGACGCGCCCTTTTCACCAACATTCCATTCAGGGTGTTGTCACTGCGCCAGCCTGTGCATCTTCTGCATGACCAGCGGAGCATACCGTACACGAACTCACTGGAGCAGTTGCTTCACCAACCGTTTTGGCGCTGCCCGCAAATAAGCTTCCTTTAGCAATTCACGCATTTCATTCCAATCCAGCGGCTCGCCCCGTTTGGTCGCTACCCAGCCGTGGTGCCCAATGTACGGCGGTTTAAAAAAACAGCTTTGCTGCAACAGAATCTCTTGATTGGCGTGATCCGATTTGAACGAAAAACCCGGCCCTTCCTCACTTTCACTCATCATGATGAACGACTTGCCTTTGACTTTAAATGTCGTGTGGCCGAATCCATCGATGATCTCCTCGACCTCGGGCAAGGCTTGGCAAATTTCACGCACCTTGTCCAGCATCTCATGCCCTTCTTTCGACCTGATGTGGTGATGATGTTCCATCCCCGACTCAACCTCCTCTTCTAAGCGCTTTATTCCGCCGCACAGCGCAATAAAATCTTGCCCTGCACCGTCCCAGGCGTCTTGTATAATGCAAACGCCTGATTGATTTCGGCCAGTGGCATGGACTGAAAAACGATGTCTGTCAGATTCAGTTTCCCTGCCGTGAGAAAATGGCTGGTCATCGCCCACTCCTCACCTGGATACGGCGCACTGTAGGACATCCATGACCCCGTAAGTGTAAACTCCTTGCGATTCATGAGTTCAAACAAGCGGGCATCAAATGTGACATCCTGACTGGCGGTGCCGACAAAACAGACCTTCGCCTGATTGCCTGCCAATTCGAACGCCAAATTCATGGCGGCGACGGCGCCAGCCGTTTCCAGTACCACGCCAAACCCTTGGCCAGCGGTGATCGTTTGGCATGCTGCTTTAAAATCGGGAGCGGTTGTATTGAGTGTATAATCAGCGCCCAATTTTTGCGCGGTCGTCAATCGCGCATCTGCGATGTCAAACACGGTCACCGATTTGGCGCCGAGCACACGCGCCCATTGCAGCGCCAATAGGCCAATGTTGCCACCGCCTAGGATGGCGACGTCCTGGCCGCCTTCATAGGCAATATGACGCAGCGCATGCAACGCCACCGCCGACGGTTCAAATAGCGCACCTTCTGCAAAACTCGCCTTGTGCGGCAGTTTGACGATGTTCGCCGCCGGCAACTTGACGTATTCCGCCCAACTGCCCGGGATTCTCGATCCGATAAATGTGTAGTGCTTACACTGCGCATAGTTTCCCTTTTGGCAGTCGGCACAGCTGCGGCAAGGCACGAGCGGCGCTCCCGCCACGCGGTCACCCACTTGGACATCCGTGACGGCTGCGCCGATTTTGTCCACCAAACCCGCGAATTCGTGACCGAGGACAATGGGATAAAAATGCGCGCCATCCCCGAGCACCCGCGGCAAATCGGAACCGCAAATGCCGGTCACCATCACTTTGACCAATACATCGTGATCGCCAATTTCGGGCATGGGCACAGTTTCCACACGCAAATCGTCTTTGCCGTGTAAAACCGCCGCTTGCATCGTCTTCATGTGTTCACCGTCCTCCCCTGAAAATAAAATTGCTACCTTTGCCTGCGCCAGCGGCGATGCCTGAATCAACTGGCATTTTCATGCTGCTGCTGATGCGGGACGCATCACGCATGGTCATCTAACCCTAACCTTGGGAATAGATCTTTCAACCGTTCATACGTCTCCAGATACAGTTCATACTGACGTCCATACGCGGACCGAAGATTGGCGTCCGGCGTGTGGATGCGATGGCTGCAGGCTGTATGTTGCACCGCGTCCTGAAAATCCGCATAGATGCCCACGCCAATCCCCGCGAGCATGGCGGCGCCCAGCGCAGTCGCTTTATCAGAGGCCATGGTAGGCACTTTGATGATCTTCCCTGTGATATCCGCCTTCATTTGCGTCCAAACATGGCTGTTGCCTGCGCCCCCTGTGCTGTACAGTTCGTGGACGGCGACACCTGCCGCCTGCGCCGTCATCAGGTTGTGCTGCAAGGCAAACGCGCAACCCTCCATCACGGCGCGAATCATGTGCGCCCGCGACTTGTCATAGGACAGGCCTAAAAACACGCCTTTGGCATGGATGTCCCATAGTGGAGATCTCTCGCCCGCCATATAGGGCAAAAAAATCACCCCGTCGCTCCCTGGCGGAACAGACGCTGCTTCACGGTTGACCGTGGCAAAGAATGCTTCATCGCTGGCGGAAGAAAACTCCTTGGCAAGTTCTCGACGCAACCATTTCAGGCTGCCGCCGCCAACGGTCCCCCCTTGCAGGAGCCAGGTATCGGCGACGACGTGATAACCCAAAATCAGATTTTTGTCGCGCTGCGCCTCGTCCATCACAATGCTCATGCCGCCAGACTGACCGCCTTGCTCTTGCACTTGGCCAGGTGAAATCGCACCGATGCCAAGCGTGGCGCAAGCTGAATCCAGACCGCCCGCCACGACAGGCGTCCCTGCTTTCAAACCGCAGGCACGCGCGGCTTCGGCTGTCAATTCACCGACGACGTCACTGCAGGCGTAGATGTCCGGCAGCAGTTCCCGATCAATGCCCATCTGCGCGCACAAGGCGTCATCCCATCTGCCTGTGCTCACGTTAAAAGCGTGGATGCCGTACCCCTGGGACAGATCTTGCGTGAACTGCCCTGTCAGTTTGTAGACGATAAAACTGTTGCTCTGCAAAAATTTAAAAGTCTGCCGATACACGTCAGGCTCATGCGCTTTGAGCCACAATATCTTGCCGGTTGTGTAGCCAGGCGCGAGCCGATTGCCCGCAATCGCAAAAATTCGCTCTTCGCCAACCGTCTGCTCGATTTGCTCACATTCTTGACTTGCTCTCGTGTCCAACCAGATGATGGCCTTGCGCAGCGCATTTCCGCGCTTGTCCACGGGAAGCGCGCTCCAGCTTTGCCCATCCACGCCAATACACGCCACGTCGCTGGATCGAATGCCTGCTTCCGCCAGCATGCGCTGAATTCCCGTACAAACAGCGCGCCACCAATCATTGGGGTCCTGCTCCACGTAACCAGCGAGCGGCGAAAACGTGTCGTACGGTTCCGTCACTTGGCAAACAGCTTGTCCATCCTTGCGAAAGATTGCCATCTTGCAGCCGGAAGTGCCTATGTCAATCCCCAGTAAATAGCTTCCCGCCATCTGTCGCCCTGCTTTCGAACGCATTTTGCTTACTTGAAATTCCTCCGCCAACGTCCACGATATATGGATAAGTGAATCATCATCTGCGCGCGTATGCATCGCTCAAACTCGATTGACGCAACCGCAGATCTCCATTTTCTCACGCGCCAATTGTTTAACCCCTGCTTTAGCAGGCACCATATATTGCCGCGGATCGAGCGAAGACGGATGATCGATAAAAAATTGACGAATGGCCTGTGAGAAGGCGTTCTTCAACTCGGTGGCCACGTTCATCTTAGCCATGCCCAACGCGATACAACGCTGCACCTGCGCCGTCGGAATGCCGGATCCGCCGTGCAAAACCAGGGGAACCTCGACCATGCGCGCAATTTGCTCAAGGCGCGCAAAGTCAATTTTCGGCTCGCCGTGATAAATGCCGTGCGCCGTTCCGATGGCGGGCGCCAATGTGGGCACGCCTGTCTGCTCAATGAACGCCGCGCATTCAGCCGGGTCGGCTAGCAACGCGTCCGCTTCATCGACCACGATGTTGTCCTCGACGCCGCCTACTTTCCCCAGTTCCGCTTCGACGTTGACATTCAATGCCTGCGCCACATCGACCACCGCCTTCGTCCGGCGCACGTTCTCCGCAAACGGATACATCGAAGCGTCCATCATCACGGACGTGTATCCTGCCCGCATACATTTTAAAATGAGATCGAAGTCTTGGCAGTGATCCAAGTGCAGCGCGATGGGCACCGTAGCCTGACTCGCCGCCACCTTTGCTGCCGCTGCGATATATTCTGCGCCCAAATGATGAACTGTCCCGACCGTTGTCTGCAAAATGAGTGGCGATCTCGCCGTTTCCGCCGCTTCCACCACCGCCTGCAGCATTTCCAAAGTGTGAATATTGAAAGCGACAACGGCGTACCCGCGCGCCCTAGCTTCGACAAGCAACGGTGTGGAGGACACCAGTTCCATGTGCTTCACCTACCTCTTCTAAAAATAATACGGCGCCTTGGTGTGCGCCCATCCACGATGCCCGAATTGCCTGACATTTTGCTGGATAAACGCTTTCACGTCCGCCAAATGTCCGATGCCTTCCATCGGGCCCTGCTTGCGCGTAGCCAAAGCGCCCATCGCATTCGCGAACGTCAAAATGGGTTCCCAGTCCCATTCTTTCAACAAACCATAGACAAATCCTGCGCTAAAACAATCACCGGCTCCCGTCGGATCCACCACGTCGACGTGAAACGCTGGCACCTGCACCTGTCCGGCGCCATGATACAACGTGCATCCGGCTGCTCCATGCTTGCAGATGACCGCTTTTGCGCCCAACTCCAGCAGCGCGCGCACCGCATCCTCTCTTTGCGCCTGCCCGGTCAGCAACTCTGCTTCTCCGTCGCTCGGCAGCACATAATCGCACATGTTCAGCAGCGGCGTGTACAGTTGTTCCATCTCGCCCGCCTCACACAGTTCCGGCCGAATATTGGGATCAAACGTGACAATACCCCCGTTTTGTTTGACCATGCGGGCCGCTTCGTAACAGGCTAGACGCGTGGTCTCGTTGATAGATAGAGTAGAGCCATTGAGATGCAAAACGCGCGTCTGCGCCAGCACCAGTTCATCCAATTGATCCACTTGAATACATCCGGCCGCCGCGTCTGCCACATGAAATAAAAACTGCCTAGCGCCAGCGGAAAAATAGGTGACAAAGGCCACGGCGGTGGTTTTGTCTTGCAGCGTGGCCACCTGATGGACATCGACGCCGTCTTCCACCAACCGCGTCAAAACGCATTTGCCGAAGTCATCGTTTCCGACACACCCAATCATCCCCGTCGCCACACCTAGTCGGGCGAGTGCGTCAATAAAAATAGCTGGCGCGCCGCTGGGGTAAGGACCAGTGAAAGTCCCGGTTTGATACAACGGGACATTGGGACTGGGGCGCATGACTTCCACAAGCAATTCTCCGATTGCACATACATCCATCGCCATATCCGCGCTCCTTCTGTATATACCTGCTCTATCATGATACGCCGTTTGCGGCGACTTTCCCATGCTTTGGCACAACAGATCCCGTAGACAGCTACTAAACTTCAAAGAATTTCATTTTATTACATTTGTATAGTAACTATGATATAATAACGATGAAAATGAGCATGCATGCAATACCAATCTTTTGCAAAGAAGGGTTGTCATATGTCCAATCAACAAGTGGTACAGCGCGACATCAAGCGTGTCTGGCATCCGGAACCACATCAAAATAGTCCAATTCACACGGCTGCCATGGTGCTTGAACCCGGGCGAACCGCTGAGTATGATCCATTTCTGCTCATGGCAGAAGACTGGTTCCAACAAGGGACGTTCGACGTCCACCCACATCGCGGCATCGAGACGGTCACTTACGTCATTGAGGGAAAACTGCAGCACTATGACAATCAGGCCGGGAACGGGGAACTTCTGCCCGGCGACGTGCAGTGGATGACTGCAGGGCGCGGTGTCATCCATAAAGAAGATCCCGCTCCTGGGGAGTGCGTGCACAGTCTGCAGCTGTGGGTCAATTTGCCGCGCGAGCACAAAATGACCGCGCCGCGCTACCAAAACCTGCGCAGCCAAGATATGCCCGTCCGCCGTGAAGCGGGCGCCGTCATTCGCGTGTTCTCTGGCGCGTCGGCGGGCATTCAAGCAGATACAAAGAACCATGTACCCGTGACCATGGTAGAAATCACGCTGGAAGCAGGCGCCACAGTCAGCCAGGACCTGCCAGGCAGCTACAACGGCTTTCTCTACGTGCTACAGGGACGAGGAGTATTCGGCACCCAACAGGTAGCAGCTGAGCAAGGTCAAGCCTTGCAGTTGGCTGAAGCAGACGAAAACGCGGACAGTGAAATTACAATCAGCGCCATCGAACCCACGCGCGTCTTGCTGTATGCCGGTGAGCCGGTACGCGAGCCTGTCGTCGCTTATGGACCGTTTGTCATGAATACGAAGGCCGAGATCGCGCAGGCGATTGAGGATTATCAGAGTGGAAAATTCGCTCAATAAACGACTGGCTCCTCAAACCACGCCCCCTTGACACCTGCGAGTTTCAAGGAGCCGTGTCTCCGCTCAAAACACCCACTGCAAACATACGAATGACCAAGCCAAGATCATCGCGCTCACAATGGATGAAGTGGCTTGTTTGCCCGCGATTTGCAGGGCAAATGTCCACTTGAACTCCTTGCCAATGGTCCATAGCGTGACCAAGCACGCGGACAATGTGGAAGCGAGATACACCGCCACAAACAACTGGATGATGGACAACGTGGAGAGGATGTCGCCCTGGTTGAGCACCAGCATGCCGTCTTTGCGAATGATTGAGAACAAAACGGCAGGCGCGACAGTAGCAGGTAGATGGAACAAGACGAACACTGGCGCGAGCGTGATCGAAAGCCAGTCGATGATGTGAAATTCATCGAGAATCGCCGCGATGAGGCAGATGAGCAAAAAGGTCGGCATGGCCTGCAGCATGAATTGCTTGACAAGCGAACGAACCCGGAACGAGACACCCTTCCAGGTCGGACGCTGCAGAAATGTCCGCCTTGGCGTCTCTGGGAGGCTCATGTCGCCTTTGTTGAAAATCCGCGTGTGCAATGCGCCAACGATAAACACAAGCACAATGTATGGAAAGAATAAAAATGGCTTCCCCGCCGAACTGAATAGGGACAATGTCGATCCGATGGTGTAACTGCAGGCCGATCCGAATGCGATGAGGGACACACACTGCTTGCGGGAACACGCGCCGCAAGCCCGACTCTGCAAGACGCCGACCACGTTGCAGCCAAAACCCGTCAGGACTGGAATCAGGTCACGGCCTTCCAGCCCGATTTTTTGCAGCCATGGATCAAGCGCGTCCGTGATGCGGTCCTTCAATCCCATCTCTTCGGTCACCGCTACACTGATCCCAATAAACAGCACAACGGGAAATGCCCATAAAAACGAATATGGCCCGAGTGTGAGCAAACCGTAGTTACCCACGGTGAGCACCTGCAGCCAAGCCGGGGTCGCGCCCATGACATCGCGCAGGGGATTCAATATCCAATCATCCACGTAAGGCTGGGTCACATTTGCGAACAGGTATGCGGCAAACACCGGAACGCCGAATAGCAGAAAAATCAAGAGCAAAGAGAGCCATGATCCCACTTTCACTCGCTCGAGCACAGTGTTCGGCGGATCCATACTCGCCAATGTAAGTTGAAACAGTTCATGGAATGGCCGCGGCATCGGTTTGGCGGATCGCACGGTTGCTATGGTCAACGCCAGTTTATTTTCCTCGAAATCTCGCGCGTTCACCGAGACAAAGGAAATGCCGTGTTCCCGACAAAACAATTCGACGGCTTGCTTGAACGGCGGCGGCGTTTTGTCTTCAAACGTGAAAATCACCGCCACGCGATGATTGTGCATGTGCACTTCGCGGGAAAGCAGATTCATCTCCGCGGCGACATGCGTCCCGCGAATCACAAAGACAATCACATCTCCTTGCTGCACCGCTTGCAGGGCCATTCTCGTTGTTTCACTGTCCGTTTTTTGCCGTATGCCTGGGGTATCAACAAGCACAATGTCTGTGCCGTTGATGGTTCCCCTGCGACAAACGACGGTGGAACCTCGGAAGTTGGTCTCTTCCCCCGTCGCATAATTGGTCAGTTTGGCAAACAGCGTGGATTTTCCCGCCGACTCCATGCCGACCAAAACTGCGGTCAATTCGTTTGCCTCTAGCATTCGCATTTCACCTCACAGCAGCTCAAATCATCGAGATACATGTTGTTGCGCTGGTAATAGGCAATGACTGACTCTGGCACGGACATCCCCAAACGCTTGCCGATCTCCTCCGCCACCACTGCAAACCGTTGCCTAAATTTATAGATGAAACACAGGATGACATTGCCGTGTTTCACACTCGGCCCGACCACAAACAGCCCAGGCGTCTTGGTGGATTCGTCATGCTGGTTGAGCGCCGCCTCTCCGGCCTGCTCCCAGTCAAAATGATCAGAAATTGCCGAGAGTCCCCCGCGAAATCCAGTCGCGCAAATCGGCTGAGTCAATTGTGTCCACGTTTCGCCGTCACTCAAGTGAATTCGGTAGATATCCCCCGTCTTCTCCACACGTGTGACACGCAAATGTGGCTTGATGGTCAAGCGACCGCTGGCGCTGGCCTCTTCCAAGCGCTGATATGTGAAGGGAGACAATGTGAGGCTGGGATCGACCTCGTCATCATCTTCCTCCAGATGATGCTTGCCCGACGTCACCACAGTGACCTGTTTGCCCAATTGGACAAGATGGTCGGCCGCGTCCATCCCACTCTCGTTCCCGCCGATGATCAGAAAGGCTTCCCCCTCTAGTTCAGCCCAAGTTTGCACCTGGCTATTGTGCAGACAATATTGTTCGCCTGCGAAAGCATCCTCTCTCGGGTATTGGAATTCTCCAGCCGCCCAGACGACAAAACGGCTGTCGATCACGCCAGCGCCCGTTTGTATCTGAAACAGCTCATCTTTTTTGTGAATCGCCTGCACATCCATATGCTCGGCGACCGGAACGGCAAAATGCCGGGCAATGGCCTCCAGATATTCGGCGTATTCACACCCCGACATATGCTCTTTGGCCAACGTATACCCAGGGGAGGTGTCTGGCACGATGGCGTTTAAGTCCAATGCGCCAAATCCTTGTCCGGGAAAAGACGGCGTGATAAACCGCATTTCCTGCGGCCACTTTTGAAAGGAAGCGCCGATGGTTCCCCGCTCAAGAACGACAAAATTGGACACGCCGAGCTGGCTGAAGATGACGCCCATCCCAATTCCAGCCGCGCCTGCGCCGACGATGACGACATCGTATGTATGCCTTGCCTGCGTCATTTGGTTCATTCCACCCATCTAGAAAGTAAAATTGATCGACTTGCGGCGCCATTCGAACTGCGCTCATCGTCCCGCATTTGCACGGTTTACGGAACCCATCGCGCCGAAACCCGCCACTTTGCGGTCATTCACACTTGACGCTGTCTTCAGCTTGAACTCCCGAACCATAAATCGTAATAATTTCGGTTTATTCTACAGCAGCTCAACGCGCGTGTAAATAGTAATTAATACGATTTATATTTCGTTCTCTGATCATCCGACGTACTGCCCACTGCGTATTGGAGTGTGAACAACGCCGGCGTCAAATCTGGTGATACAGTGGTGGTGCTGGGCTGCGGGCCTGTGGGTCTCATGGCGCAAAAGTTCGCCTGGATGAAAGGCGCCAAACGCGTCATCGCCATCGACAATTTGCCCTATCGACTAGACCATGCGCAAAAAATGAACAATGTGGAGACATTTAATTTTGACGAACATGAAGATGTCGGCCTATACGTCAAAGAGCTGACTGGTGGCGCAGACGTTGTCATTGACTGCGTCGGCATGGATGGCAAAAAGACCGCCATGGAGGCCATAGAACAGAAAATCAAGCTCGTGGGCGGGACATTGAGTCCCATTAAAATCGCGATGGATACCGTGCGGAAATGCGGCACCATTCAGCTTACAGGGGTGTATGGATCAAAATACAATCAGTTTCCGCTCGGAAACATTTGGGAGAGAAATATCACCCTCAAAATGGGACAAGCGCCCGTTATTCACTATATGCCCATGCTGTTTGACATGATTCGTGAAGGCCAGTTCGATCCGACAGAGATCATCACGCATAAAGCTCCCCTTGAGCGGGCGAGTGAAATGTATAAAACGTTTCATGACCGGGAGGACAACTGTATTAAAGTCATTTTGAAACCAGGTATGTAACGTAGGTCCATGGCACAGAGTGGAATCTCATGTCCAGTTTCTGTGCCCTTTTGTCTGATATAAAGATTCATCTAGCCAACTGACCTGAAACCCTATACCGCCGCTTTTCAATCTGCGGCATCGCACTTCACCGCCATTTCACTGGCGCCCGTCTCCACGCACGCTTGTATCTTTGCCATTTTCCTCTGAAGTTTTTCACATGAACGCTCCCGCGCAAGTACATTTTTAGATACAGTGAGGTTCATTAACTCGCGCTCAATGGCGCCTAACGCCGCTCGAATCGCCGTATCGCGCCTGAGGTCACGCTGCTGGGTTGCCAGCTGTTTCTTCACTGCATCAATCTGCTGAAGCAACGTATCTATGTGCGTTTTCGTTTCAAAGTACCGTGCCAAAGCGAAGTGGACACACCAAAAAGCAAATAGCAACACGGGTACCAGACCATAGAATATATACATGCGCTTGCGACATCTCCCGAATTTGACAGCGCCAGTTAGCGTACATCAACTGTCCTTCGTCCACAGACTTTTCGATAAATCGCTTCGTACTCGCTAACCCTGTCCTGAATCTGAAAGTGTGTGCTGGCACGAAGTCGAGCATTCGTGGAGAACATCTTGTAGCGTGATTCGTCGCGAAGTAAATACAGCGCATCCCGCGCCATTTGATTTACATCCCCCACGGCTGCCAAAAAGCCGGTCACGCCGTGTTCAACCACTTCCGGTATCCCTCCAGCCACCGAGCCAATGACTGGAATTCCACATGCCATGGCTTCCAACGCCACGAGACCGAAACTTTCTTTTTCCGAAGGGAGAAGCAGCAAGTCTGCCGCCGCGACGAGCGGGGCCACTTCATCCTGTTTTCCCAAGAAGTGCACGAACGGTTCCAGATGTAGCGCGTGTACCCTTTGACGCGCACGACTGTAATCAGGGCCTTCCCCCACAAGTACGAGCTTTGCGGGCATCTCCTGCACAATACTGGCAAAAACATCGATGACATCGTCAATTCGTTTCACTGCTCTGAAATTGGACATATGCAGTATGACTCGCTCGCCAGGCTGTGCGAGGGAACGACGAATATCCACGCCCGCTCCGGGGCGAAAAACGTCAGTGTCAATAAAATTGTATACACACTCAATATCTTTGTCCGTCTCAAACAACGCTTTCGTCTGGTCAATCAAACTGCGACTCACCGCAGTGACCGCATCGCTTTTTTCCAATCCCAGTTTGATGACCTGTTTCAAACGCTCATCCTGCGCAAGCACGGTCACATCTGTCCCATGCAGTGTCGTCACAATCTTCACGTCTCTTTGTGTCATCTGTCTGGCAAGATAGGCGCAGACCGCAAACGGCATGGCATAGTGCGCATGGATGACGTCCAAGTCGTATTCATCCGCGACTTTCGCCATCAGCGCAGCCAACGAAAAATCATACGACGGTGTACGCAAAACGGGATATGTGGTGACGAGCGTTTCGTGCAGATAGACATGCTCCACAAATTCTCCCAAGCGAAATGGAACATCCGTCACCATAAAGTGCACCTCATGCCCTTTTTGGGCAAGCGCCTTTCCTAACTCAGTGGCGACGACGCCTGATCCGCCTACGGTCGGATAACAACTGATGCCAATACGCATGATTCATTCCCTCCCCTCACCGCGTTCCAACCATTGCGCTGTTCAATGATTGATCTAAATCCGTTATTGAGTATATAGTAATATATATATATTATAAAATTTATGCAAACGAGTTGGAGCGGAGGAGCCTTACGTTGTCTTCAAGCGCACTTGATACCGCGATAGGTTGTGTGGCGATTTGTCTATTCGCGGGATTGCTCGCAGCGGCTGTCAAACGTTGTATCAACCTTGGTCATTTCACGGGAATGCTCGCATCGCTTGGGTTTGTTGTCTCAGGCTTGCTGGGGCTGTTTCAGCCAACAGAATATGTGTCTATCGGCCATGGCGCTTTTACGTTCGCGACACTGAGCTTTCGCATGAATGCTATAGCAGCTTTTTTTGTGTTGCTCATCGGCATCGTGGGATTGTGCACGTCGATATACGGTATCGGCTACGTGAGGGAATACACCGGTCGCAAGTCTGCATCCCTGCTCGTGTCCGGCGTGCTTATTTTTCTGGCGACCATGGTTTGTGTCGCGCTTGCTGGGAACGTGTTCACCTTTCTCGTTTCATGGGAATGTATGTCTGTCATCTCATTTCTTCTGGTGATTTATGAACATGAGCGACAGCAGGTACAGCGCGCCGGATTTATCTATGTGGTCATGACGCATGTCGGAACGGTTTTTTTGACGATTTCCTTTTTGCTATTGGCCAATTACACCCACAGCCTCTCATTTCAGCATATGGACTCGGCACATATGCCGCTGGGAGTCAAGTCACTGGTTTTTCTGTTCGCGCTCATCGGCTTTGGGACAAAGGCTGGCCTCGTGCCGCTGCACATCTGGTTGCCGCGTGCCCATCCAGTTGCGCCCAGTCATGTTTCAGCGCTCATGTCTGGCGTCATGCTCAAAATGGCGATGTATGGCTTCCTGGTTGTCGTCTTTCAATTTCTAGCGAGCGGACCCATTTGGTGGGGGATGCTCGTCGCCTGTCTTGGCGCGATCACGGCTCTGTTAGGCATTCTTCACGCTCTGAGCCAGCGTGATCAAAAACGGATGCTGGCATATAGCAGCATCGAAAACATGGGGCTCATCTTCATGGGACTTGGCATCAGCCTGATTTTCCTGTCTTTGCACGACACCACATTGGCGGCATTTGCACTGCTCGCCACTTTCGTCCATGCGCTCAACCACGCGCTGTTCAAGAGCCTTTTGTTCCTGAGCGCAGGCGCGGTGCTGTCTGTGACGCACACACAGAATATGGATCAGCTCGGCGGCCTCATGCGTCGCATGCCATGGACGGCGGCATTTACGCTGGTCGGCGCCCTGTCCATTGCTGCGCTGCCCCCGTGCAACGGATTTATCGGGGAGTGGATGTTATTCCAGTCGGCCTTTGGCCTGTCCACTTCGGCGCATGCCCCTTGGGTCAGTGTTTTTGCGATTTTGCTGGTCGGCGCGCTGACCATGACAGGCGCGCTTGTGGCAATGGCCTTCGTACGTTCATTCGGGATGACCTTTTTGTCTTTGCCGAGAAGCGAACACGCGCAAAAGGCGCATGAGGTGGCGCGCTCCATGCGCATCGCCATGGCTGGATTGGCTGGGCTATGTCTATTGATGGGCATCTTCGCGACGAATTGGATTCGCCTGCTCCAAGGTTTGGCGCAAGAAATGACGGGTGTGCGCCCAATGACAAGCCCGCTTCATTTCGCGTTTCAACATGTAGGAAGCGCCAACGCGCGCCTCTCAGTGGTCTCGGTTGTCTTGACCGCTGTGGCGGCGCTCATCTTGATATGGCTCATCACCCGTTTTACGGGGCAACGCACATCTGTCGTCCGCGACGAAACCTGGGCCTGCGGGGAGACGTTGACACCGTTGATGACCTACACGGCCAGCGGTTACAGCAAGCCGATTCGAATCGCCTTTCGGAAAGTGATTCAGCCTGTTCGTCTATTGCGCCGCACCGAGGGGAGTGACTACTTCCCCGCTAAATACGTGTATAGCAGCAGAATCAACGCATTTGCGGAAACATATTTCTATCAACCGGTTGTCGGCGCTGTACTGCGCATCGCCCGCATCGTGCGCCGCGTTCAAAATGGACAAGTTCAAAGTTATCTGGCGTATTTGTTCATCGCGCTCATTGTGGTTCTGCTACTGGTGAAGTGAGGTCAAAAAGACATGATGCACGTCGTACTGTCGTTCGTTCAAATCATCTTTCTCGTCGGTGTTGCGCCACTGATACAAGGCATTGTCAAAAAGACAAAAGCGCTGCTTCAAGGCCGCCATGGCCCGCCCATTTGGCAGCCTTATTACGATTTGCGCAAGTTTCTGCGCAAAGATGAAGTGGTGTCCACCCACGCCTCATGGCTCTTTCTCATCACACCGTATGTGGTCTTCGCGATCACGCTGACGATTGTCGCGATGATTCCTGTGTTCACGACACAGGCGCTGCTGGCCGCTACGGGTCAACTGCTGCTGGTCGTCTATTTATTTGCGCTGGCTCGCTTCTTTACGGCGTTGGCGGGCATGGATACAGGCAGCTCATTTGGCGCAATGGGTTCGAGTCGAGACATGTTTGTGTCCGCGCTGGCCGAGCCGGTTCTGTTTGTGACCTTGCTGTCCGTATCACTCCCCACGAAAACGACGAATGTCACGTTGATGACCGAACGGATGGTTGCAAATCATGCCCTGCTTTTATCACCGACATTTTACTTGGCATGCTTGGCGTTTTTCATTTTGGTGGTGACTGAGACAGGGAGAATTCCCGTGGACAACCCAGATACGCATTTGGAGTTGACCATGATGCACGAAGGCATGCTGTTGGAGTATTCCGGGAAACGGCTGGGGTTGATGATGTGGAGCGCGTGGATCAAGCAAGTCCTCATGTTCACCCTTCTCATCGACTTCTACTTCCCCTGGGGCATCGATAGCCGCGGGCGCGGATGGCTGTTGTTGGCGAGCTTGGCCGCTTTCTTGCTGAAGCTCATCATGCTTGCCGTGGTGGTGGCTTTCGTTGAAATGTCCTACGCGAAAATCCGGTTTTTTCGCATTCCAAGATTGCTGTCGGCGGCATTTGCCTTGTCGATGATCGCCATCGTAACCGAGTACTTGATATAGGGAGAATCCGGTATGACGCTCTTACAAGCATTATCCATTGCGCTCGTCCTGACCACACTCGCGCTGCTCTGGGTCAAACACATTGCGACCGGGATCAAAATCCTGTCTGTCCAATCGCTGATTCTAGGTGTGATGGCGCTCATCATCGCCAGACAGACGCACACGGTCGATCTCTATGTGATGGCGGGACTCACCATTCTGATGAAGGCCATCGGCATTCCCTGGATTCTTTGGTATACACTCTGCAAGATTGGCACGCGGCGGGAAACGGAGAAACTGATTGGCCGTGAATTCTCCTTGCTGTGCGGCGGTGGATTGCTGGCGATTGGATATATCGTATCGAATCGGCTGCACATCGCGACGCCGAACGCGAACCATGCATATTTGCCGTTGTCCATCGCGATGTTGCTCATTGGTTTATTCATCATGATGACGCACCAGAAAGCGATTATGCAGGGCATTGGGCTTGTCGTGATGGAAAATGGCTTGTTTCTCATCGCGCTCGTCACGACTTACGGCATGCCCTTCCTCATTGACATCGGCGTGTTTCTTGACGTGTTTGTGGCCATGATTTTGATGAGCATGCTGACGTATCGCATCGACCGGACATTCAAGAGTACGCACACAGAAAATCTGCGCAGGCTGCGGGGGTGAGAAATGGTGGCTTTACTCGCTGTAATTGTGCCCATCATCACAGGGTTGCTTGCATTCATCAGTCCAGCTCGACTGCGTGAATGGATTCATTTGGCCGGCAGCATTGCCACGAGCCTCATCGGGCTTGGCTTGGTTTGGCAAGTTGCCAAACATGGCGCGATGACAAGCCATAATCAGTTTTTTCACATTGACGCGCTCAGCGCAATCGTGCTCATGATTGTTGCCATTGTCAGTTTGACGACTTCGCTTCACTCCATCGGCTACGTCCGACATGAAGAAGCGCACGGCCTTTTGAACGATCAACAGAGCAAACAATACTATCTATTTTATCACTTGTTCATCGCCACAATGGTATTCGTCGCCGTCGTGAACAACATGGGACTGCTTTGGGTCGGCATTGAGGCGACCACCATCGTATCTGCGTTCTTAGTCGCGTTATACAAAAAAGGGGAAGCGCTCGAAGCGGCGTGGAAATATCTCATCATCTGCAGTACGGGCATTGCATTTGCACTCTTGGGCGTGATCATCCTCTATGCTTCGTCTGTGGCAAAACTTGGCGCGAGCAATCAGGTGCTGAATTGGACGGTTTTAGCTGACGCGCACCTGATGCTACAGCCAAATCTCGTCACGTTGTCCTTCGTGTTCATCATGGTCGGGTTTGGCACTAAAGTTGGGCTGGCTCCGATGCACTTTTGGCTGCCTGACGCGCATAGCCAGGCGCCATCGCCAGTCAGCGCCTTGTTGTCGGGCGTTCTGCTCAACTGCGCGATGCTCGGACTCATCCGCTTTGGCATTGTCGCCGAACACACACTGCATAATCAGTTGATTCAACATCTGTTCATCGGATTTGGACTGTTGTCTGTCGTCGTCGCCTTTCCCTTTATGCTCGTTCAGAAAGATTTCAAGCGAATGCTGGCCTTTTCAACCGTCGAACACATGGGCATCATCGCCGTGGCGCTTGGCATCGGCGGCTCCTTGGGTTACTCTGCGGCATTACTGCAAATGTTTAACCATTCCATGGGAAAATCGATGTTGTTTTTGTCTGCCGGAAACGTGAATCAGAAATATAAAACAAAGCAAATACCGCGTGTATTTTCCTTGCTTCGCATCATGCCGTTTACGGGTGTGGTGTTTCTGGTCGGCACATTGGCCGTGACAGGTGTTCCGCCGTTCAATATTTTCACCAGTGAATTAGCCATCTTTGTCGCTGGTTTTAGGCAGGGACATGCGCTTGCAACGAGCATACTGATTTTCTTTATCGCTTTGATCTTTGCGGCCATGATGTTCCACGTCACAAAGATGAGCTTTGGAGCAGAAGGCGGAGAGCGAGTCACAAAAGGGGAAATCAGTCGCTGGTCTGCCATTCCGCTGGTGTTGCCCCTACTCTTTGTGGTTGCGCTCGGCTTATATATGCCCGAGTCGTTTACCCAATTGATTCACCATGCGTCGGTGATTCTGACAGGAGGAAATGATGTATGAGCCCCATTCGTGTCGCTGTCCCGCCACACGAACTGCCAGACGCCTGCGCGGCAGTCATCCATCAGCGCGGGCGTTTCATCACCATGGTCGCGTCCGATGAATGTGAATGCGGCGTTGATCGCTTTGTCGTACGCTATCTATTTGCGCAAGAGGGAAGAACAGAGCTGAGCGTGATCGAAAGTGTCGTGCCGGAACAGGAGCCGACCTATGCTTCCGTGGCGTCCATCATCCCGGCCGCCGCTTGGGCGGAGCGAGAAGCGTATGATCTCTTTGGCATCCGTCCGCTGCAGCACCCGGATTTACGGCCTTTGGTATTGCATGAGCACTGGCCTGAAGGGGTCTTTCCCCTGCGCAAAGACTCCCCTTTGACAGCCATGCCGCCACGGGAGAACACGCGCCCGTGGTCATATCCAAAAGTGGCAGGGGAAGGCGTCTTTGAGGTCCCAGTCGGGCCAATTCACGCGGGCGTCATCGAACCGGGTCACTTTCGGTTCCAGGTGATGGGCGATTCCGTGCTTCACTTGGAGGCAAAGCTGTTTTATACCCACCGAGGGATTGAGAAGCGCAGTGAGAGCATGCCCGTTACAGACGGCTTGCAGCTTGCTGAGCGCATTTGCGGTGTATGCAGTGTCTCTCATGCGTTGTCCTATGCCCAAGCCATTGAGAACATTGCAGGCGTAGACATTCCAAGACGAGCGGCCTATCTACGCGTCTTGTTTGCTGAACTGGAGCGGTTGTATAACCATGTCGGCGATATTGGCAACATGTGCGTCGGCATTGGTTACGCTCCTGGCATCAATCGCGGCGCGCGCTTAAAAGAACAGCTGATGCAATTGAATGATATAGTCATTGGGCATCGCTTTCTACGAGGCTCCATTGCGCTCGGCGGCGCGGCTGCAGATGTGAGTGCTGAGAAACGCGGGTGGATCAAAGCTACATTGGGCCGTGTGGAAGCGGAATTAGAGGCAATTGTGGATCAGATCTTATCCCATGATACTGTCGTGAATCGCTTTGCGAATACGGGCGTCTTGCCTGAACAAGTCGTGCGTGATCTCGCGGCTGTCGGGCCTGCGGCGCGCGCTTCGCACTACGATGTCGACACGCGTCGTGATCTACCTTACGCAGCGTACAGGGAATTAAACTTTGAGGTTCCCACCTTACCCGAAGGAGATGTGTTAGCCCGATTCAAACAAAGATTTCTTGAGGCCAAACAGTCCTTCAGATTGGTCGAACAAGTCATAGAAGGCATGCCTGATGGAGATATCCGTGTGCCGCTTGGAAATTTACCGCCGTATGACTTCGGGATAGGTATCACAGAGTCCCCGCGCGGAGAAAATGTCCATTTGGTGATGACCGGACCCAATCACAGCATCTATCGCTATCGCGTGCGTTCAGCGGCGTATGCCAACTGGCCCGTTGTGCCATTTTGCGTGCCGGGCAATATCATTCCGGACTTTCCGCTCATCAATAAGAGCTTCGAACTGTGTTATGCATGTTGTGATCGCTAATTTGCCGCAGACACTTGTTATTTTGAGAGAGGACGCTAAAGTTGATTGCAGTGATAAAGACGATTTGGTTCACAGATGAACGTCAGCGCGCCACGCGCGAACAAACGGAACAGCAAAGGGGGAGATGGGTTTGACCGGGATCGAACAGAGATTGACCTCCGGCATTCGGCATATGTTTGGCCGCTCCCTGCACATCCGTCATATCGATGCTGGCTCGTGTAATGGTTGTGAATTTGAGACGATGGCGCTCATGAATCCGGTGTACGACATTCAGCAGTATGGCATCGACTTTGTCGCATCTCCACGACATGCGGATATGCTGCTTGTCACTGGAGGCGTGACCCGCAACCTAGAAGAAGCACTGAGAAAAACATATCGCGCGGCTGCGAGTCCCAAAATATTGGTTGCCGTTGGTGCATGTGCCTGTGGCGAAGATCTGATTGGCAAGACATACGCCAACTTTGGCGGAGTAGACAAGATTTTCCCTGTATCCGTGTATGTCCCCGGCTGTCCGCCACGCCCACAGGCGATTTTAGAGGGAATCTTGCAGGCAATTGAACGGACGCGCGAATTGAAATCTCCCCCGAAAAGGAACTGATGTGTATGCTGCATGAATTGCAAACATTTAAGGCTGAATTTTTTAAAGCATTGTCAAACCCGCTCCGCATCCGAATTTTAGAGTTGCTGCGCGACGGTGATAAATATGTACACGAACTGCAGGAGCACATGGGCGTAGATAGTGCTGTGGTGTCACAGCAACTCGCCATATTGAGGAATAAGAATATTGTATTGGGTGTCAAGGATGGAACCAAAGTGATGTACTCAGTGAAAGATCCGCTCCTGTTTGATTTGCTGGATGTCGCAAAGCAAATCTTCAACAACAGTCTGAACAACACCATTCAACTGCTTCAAGATATGAATCGGGAAGAGGATTGACCCGCAAACGGTGTTTGATGGGCGTCTCTCTGTGACTTTGATAGATATTCGACGTGACAATTTGATTTTATTGGTCACTGCAAATTTGACTTTTGTGGCACCAGAACGGAATCTCATGCAGATTTGCGGAAATCCAGTTTCTGTGCCCCTTTCTGATCGTTGGTGTTTAAAACATCGTCGAGATTAATTCGCACTTTCTAGCTTGCGGGACTTCATGCCAAATTTCTTGCGGATGAGAGCGACGATCCCGGTGAATAGTGGGATTCCCACCCCGACCGCAAGCGCTAAGTATAGATAAATACCCCCAATAAAATGGTAAACCTCTTCTCGCGAAGCCTTCATCAAACTGAGGCTGATTGCGGCGATGAGCATGACCGTCGGAATGAGGTACGCATTTTGCCGTTTGGCATCAAATAATCTTGCTAGGCCCTTGGCTATTGCAAATGTGAACATGGATATTCGAAAGAAACTTCCGATTGTCCACAACGAAATTCCTACGATATCCATACGCTCAATGATGTTCGTCACTCGAATATACTGAATCTCAGTGTACGTAGGAAACGCCAAATTTCTAGCCATGTTTTCGCCAAACGTCATGATGGGGCCGGTCACAGGAGAAATAAACATAAAAAACAACACTGTAACCAAGAGCCAAGCCTGTTTGGGGAGTTTCTTAGGATCCCTTGCATGTTGGGTAATACAACAAAACGCCACGAGTTCTGAAAACATCGCTATGAAAGGCAATGCCCCTAAAAAGATAGGTGTCATACCCCGCTCGAAAATGGGAAATATCTGCGTAAAATCTTTATCACCCGTGGATAAGACACTGGCTAGTATCCCAAGCACCATCAAAATGGGTAATAAAAACTGCATCGTCCGACCAATTACTTCAACACCAGAGTGAACAACCCAGAAAATGAGTATAAATTCAGCCAACAAAAATACGGACGGAGGCGTTGTTGGATAGATCACATCCATAAAATCGCTGAGGACTTTGATGGTTACCGCCACAGCAATCATGAAAAACATGACATAAATGGATGTGATCAACCGACCGAACCATTTACCGAAGACGGAATGAACATGGTTATATAGCCCAGAATCCGAACTTATCGCGAATTTAAGGTGAATATAAACAATGCCGATGCCAATCAACGCCGCAAGAATGAGCGAGATCCAAGCATCTCTTCCTGCATAGAGTATGGACAAGTGCACGTAAACAAAATGACCAAACGCAGTGGAGGAGGCAATCACAATGATGAAAATTTGAATATTTGATAATTGTTCTTTCGTTTTACTCATGACACCCACGCACCTATCGGTTGTAGCGGACTTTGTATCCATTTTAGAGGGTCCGGAAGAGAAGGATTGAAGAGATATAGCGCAGTGATGATAAACCCGATGCTAAATAATGTGCTATAGACGACCCATTGTGTTCTACTCGCCTCCGCGGCAAGTATACGATAGTCAACCGAAAAGGTCACAACGAGAATGAGCATCAGTATCAAGAGGGTACCAAACATTAGGATGCTCCCCTTTGCAAGCTTGTTCCTTGAGAACCGCGTAGTGATGGACCTGTTAGACCACTGTTTCGAATATCGACATCGACGCGTACCGTTACGGGCATGCTGCTATACGTTTCACGCCAGTGTTTCTCCATTTTTGCCCACATCCTCGGATGCTTTTTGTCTATCAGATCACTAAATCCAAACGAATCAGCATGATACTTGTGTTGGAGCGTATCCATTGTGGACTGTATTTGGCTCGTTACTTCTTTTGTAATAGCTGAGCGCACGAGTTGAATATTCTTCGGATCATTTAAATTTAAAGGCGTGCCATTTTCCGATATGTCATATTCAGATCTCGTGTGTATATCAATGCGTGGTTTTCCGTTGATGATTTTAATTGACCGAGTCGTATTGTTACCAAGCATTCTCCCCGTGATATAACCAGGGGTACCCGGGATATTAACGGTCGATTCCTCCCGCTTCGCTCGACCATATATCCAGATAAAGCCACGAAGTTGCGCGCTCCCCAACCAGCCTACAAGTTTGTCTTTTTGAAATATCGCAATACGTGTTAAAGCGAACGCGCCAGACGGGTTATCCGATGCATCATACAACGTAGAGGTTTGTTCGATTCCCATTGCAAAAGGATCCCCCTTTGAGGTCAATCGCTGAAGGAATTGTTTCGCGTCCACTTCTGGAGTGGCGCCGTTTCGCTCCAAATCTGAAATGGCGTCAGCCGGCAAACGATTTAGTGGATAAGGCCTTTCTAAAATGGACTGAGCAGTGCCATGATAGGCGATGACAATGTAAGTCCGAAGACGAGATTGGGGATTGCGAAGAATCTCGTCCGCCAAATCATATACACCATGTCTGGCATAATCTTCGCCTAGGATAATGACTCTACGCTGGCCAACAAACAACTTACGCGATAATCTTTTTCGCATGATGTCTTGCGTTGCCAGCGCATTAGGGCCTTCTGCTTGCTCAAGTACATATGAACCAGTTGAGCCCGTTGATGTTGTTGGCGTCCCACCCCCGCTTGTTCCCAACTCACTTGGCCGAGCAATCTGTAACATGCCCCGAAAGGTCGGTTGCTGTGAATCGTCATGTTGGACCAGATCCATGCCACTTGCGACAACAATGGCCAGTTGATCGATTTCTGTCGCATCCCAGCAGCCGGTGCACAGTGTCGATAAAGCGAGGATTGCAACACAAGTAAAAGCGCGAATGCCCACAATAATCACCTCACTACGACTGCGGTTTGCGCTTAGGAAGACCTGGCATCCGATTCCGAGGGCGTGTTGCATCCGTTTGTCGGCGTAGATTCAGTTTGCTGGTCTGTCTCGGTCTTAGTTGCATTGCCCATTGAGGCACACGTATCATCACGTCCTTCATACCACCTTTAGTAAACGGAGAAACGGGTGACAAGTATGGAACACCAAAAGATCTTAGGCCACTGAGATGGATAACAATCGCAAGTGTACCCACCACAACCCCAAATATACCCAAGAAGGCTGCCAAAAGAATCATTGGAAATCGAAGCAAACGAAGTGTAATTGCGAAATTATAACGTGGAATCACGAAGGAACCTATGCCAGTAATCGACACGACAATCACCATAGGCGCTGAAACAATTCCCGCTTGGACAGCAGCTTGACCGATGACGAGCGCCCCGACGATGCTGATTGTGGAACCGACTGTTTTCGGCAACCGAACACCCGCTTCACGGAGGGCCTCAAAAGTAATTTCCATAATAAAGGCCTCAACTACCGCAGGAAACGGGGTCACTTCTCGTGCTGCCGCAATAGACAAGAGCGCCTTTTCCGGTAACAACTCTTGATGAAACGTGGTAATCGCTACGTATAAAGACGGTAAATACAAATTGATGAACAAAAAGCCATAGCGGAGAAACCGAATTGCATTTGCGATCATGTACCGTTCGTAGTAATCCTCCGAGGCTTGTATTGCACCCCACAGATTGCACGGCACGATTAAAGCAAATGGAGAACCGTCCGTCATTATAGAAACTTTTCCCTCAAGAAGCGCAGCTGTAACAACATCGGGACGTTCGGTGTTCTGTACCTGTGGAAACGGTGAATATGCATTGTCTTCAATCAGCTCTTCAATATAACCAGAATCAATGATTCCGTCTATTTCGATCCGGTTGAGGCGAGTTCGTACTTCTTCGACCACACCTGGCTCCACGATTCCCTCGATGTAGCAAATTTTAACTTTCGTTTTTGTATATTTTCCGACCTCAAGGTTCTCTATCTTGAAATGCTCGGTACGCAGCCTACGCCGAAGCAGAGAGAGACTTGTACGAACACTTTCATTGAATCCCTCACGGGGACCACGAATGACAGCTTCTGTGTTCGGTTCCTGAATTCCGCGGTCTTCTCCGCCACCTGCGCACAAAGCAAGCGCCCCAGCTTCGTGATCAACCAGCAGAAGCACGTTCGTTTCTTTGACAATCATTCTAATCGCGTCCGAGAATGTACGTACTTGTTGGGTGCTCGAAATCGTAATGTAATCCTTAGCAATCGCTTCTAGAGAAAGCGTTGGAACAGATTCTTTGAAAGGATTTTCCGCTTTTGTCAGTGGAGATAAAATGTCAGAATCAATCAGTTTCGTATCTGACAATACGTCAATGTAAATAATGACTGCATCTCGGCCATCGAGGATTCGAAAATCATGAAAAATAACATCAGAAGAATGGTCAAAGACAGACCGGAAGAATTCTAGATTCCATTCTAACCGATCAAACAGTGGGATCTCAGAAGACACTTCATCGTTTGAAGCGTGTGTATCGTGTGTATCCGTTTGTTTTGATTCATATAATTTGATTCGATGACGGCCTCGACGTGTGTGCGTTCGCATTCATATGCTCCTCTAAATTATAGAAGGTTCTTGCATTATGAATGCCCAAAAATGTTATTATTATCCAAATGATTGTTTTCTCAAAGCGCACCTCACTTCTCCTGAAAACATGGGTACAGTTGCAATTTCTCCTCTGACCACAATGCGCTGACAAGCGCGTACAAGCGTTGCGATACCGCCACGAGCAAAGGGTATTGGCTGCTTTTGTTTCTCTCTGCCATGGCCAAAAGCGCCGCCAGCCGACTGACAATGCGCGCGCGCGTGGAGGCAATGCCCCAAGTATGGCGCTCTTCCAGCGCGCTCTTGAGCAAGCCACGCAACGTGTGCCATGTCCAATAAGCGCAAGCCGCGAACAACTCTTCTTGAAATGTGGCATCGTCGGCCGCTTCAGCGCAGCCCTGCATCAGTTCCTTGCGGTAAATGTCCTCCATCTCGGCAACCAACGCTTCGGGAATCAGCCCTACACACCAACAGGTGGGAAACATGATATGCCCATATACCCCGTCCAACAGGGCATGCTTGTATCCCGCGAATTCGTAGTCGATGAGCTTCGTCGTTTCGCCGTCGCACAGCCAATTGTCTGGACATGGATCCCCATGTGAGAACGCATAGAATGGCCCAGGTGCACGCATCTTGCGCTCGATGCTCGATAACGCCGCATAAAACGCTTCATCCACTTGGATATCCACTTGATTGGCCGTCTCAGCGAACATGCGACGGACATCATCGGCGATATCACGCGGCTTATTGGCGGAATGGACCGATGCCAACTCGGCGCGAATTGCGCGATATTCCGGCTCCCGCCCGATTGTGCGCGCGTGCATTTGACCAAGCGCCTGGGCAAACGAGCACAAAATGGCTTTTGCTTTCAACTGCGGTGCCATCGAGCAAGACATCATGAATCCCTTTGGCATCCTTGATGTCTTCAATCAGCAAGAGCCCGGTTTGCCGATCCCCACCGAAATACCGCGGGCTAATCGACACACCGAGTTGGGAGAGGAACTGCACGCCTGCCCAATCGTTAAAGATGCCGTTGCCGTGCAACGCTTGTTTGACGATAACGGATGACGGAAGATCCGGGTGATCACCCTGTATTTCGCATCGGTATACCTGATTTCGGCGTTCTTCATCCGTGATGCGCGTTACGGTGGCATGCACCACACACGCAAACGCATTTGCGAGAATCCGCTCCACCACTTGCTGGACCGCTTCTATCGACATCATTTCAGTCGTATTTGCCATATGTCGCACTCCTATGTACCGCAGTTGTCTTCCTTCTACTCATCAAGCAGTATCGACTTGGGATGACGGCGGATGTTGGTCATGACATTCTCTGTCAACGGGATGTCCAATTCCTCCAAAGCCAATAAAACTGCCCCCACCTGACTGGAAAATACAGATTCGACAACATGATAGGATTTATTCGCGCTTTGTATCTGCAACCGCGCTCCCGTGGCCAATCGCATGTATCGACTGCGGATGACACTGCCGATGAACGCGACATCCACCGACGCGGTGCCGAAGTGACTTCCAATTAACCGGATGCCGACGGATAGCTCATCTGCGGCGCGATCACACGCGCGTTTGGCAATGGGGACGCCCTTCATTGCAGCCTCGGTGATGATGGGCGCCAGTTGCCCCACATGCGCCCAATCAACCTCATGAGCGCCCGTGTTTTCGTACGTCAGCATATCGCGCAGCATGTCCAGCGTCGGTACCTGCCAATGATCCAACACTTGCGCGATCAACGGCTCATCTGCTGGCGTGTTCTCCCCAGCCAGGATTTGAAAAATGGCCGCATACGCGATATGCCGCGCACCAGAGTTCGCGTAATGCTGCATATCATAATTTCTGATATGCCGCCTTGCGTCCGTAACCCCGTAAACGACGGAACCCGTTCCCGATATCACGATGATCCCGGGATTGGATTGCAACGCGCCTGCATGCGCGATGACCGCGTCGTTGACATGCCTGCGACGGCACTCCACCCCCGGCAATTGAGTCAAGGATCTCGCCCACGCCTTGTCATTTTCACAATTCAATCCAGCGATGCCCGCGACAATGCAAGCCACATCCGCGAACGTGCGCTGGCTCGCCAGGACGACATCGGCGATTGCGCCCTGCACATTCTGTAATGCGTCCTGATGCTTGTCCAATCGCGCTGTGCCACTTTCAACATATCCAAGTATATTCCCCGTCAAATCGGCAGCCATGACGCGCGTAGATGTCCCGCCGCCATCAATGCCGATCACGATCTCTTGCGTCAAATCTTCACTTCTCCTCATGCCACACCAAACTCATACTCTGCAGCCCAAATTGTATCCGATGTCATAGATAGCTCTAAGTATACACGAAAACATCGCTTCAAACGGCGCTCATATTTTCCAGCGGTTGCGGTGCAATCGTACGATGTTGTGGTTGGTATGTGGGTAGCAAACATTCATATCGAAAAATAGCACCAGGTTCACCGTTCGGTCGATCCTCACATGTCTTTTCTCCTCAACAATTTTCTGAATTGTAATTTATAATAAAAATATCAACTCTCTGGAGGCGATAGAATGGAAACGCGCTTTCCGTGACGAGCGTGAACTTGAACCCGCACAGGTACAGGGAGAAGCGTCCCGTAGCTTAGAGTGATATGCTCCCCTTTCTCTTGCGCCGTTTCCAGTGCAAATTTACATGATCATCCCCCACAAAACTCACCCCACCAACGAAAAAATGACAGAAGTCTGCTACGCTAGAGCGTGATCGAAAAATGATAGCGAAATAATGGAGGATATATCATGCTAGGCAAAACACATATGGCGATTGGGGCGGTCGGGGCAGCGCTCGTGTCTCCGATTGTATTACAGACGAAGTGGGTCGATATCAGCCACTTTTTTCAAGGCAACTGGTCGCACATTCCTCACACTTTAGGCGCGGAGGCCGTGCTGGTGAGCGCGGCCGTGGCTGGCAGCTTGATGCCGGACTTGGATCAGGCGGATTCAACGATGGCGCGCAAAGTCGAACGCCTGGGCCAAGTGATCATGTTTGGACTGTTGGCGCTGTTAACTTTTCTCATGCACGTGCAGACACACTGGTATGTTTGGCTAGGGGCGCTGTTTATTTCATGGGTGCTTGGGGAGAGATCCGACATTGCGCGCATGATCGGCCTGTGCGTCATCGCCGTCGGTATCCTGTTTTGGGGCATCCAGCATGAAACACATCTGTTGGGCACCATTTTCATTGGGGTGTGGGTTTTGTTTGCCATGCTCACCGGGCACCGAACATTTACCCACAGCGCGTTGGGATGGGCGCTGTTAACGGCTGGATTGCATATGTCATTCGGACAAATGCATCCCTATCCACAGATGTGGAAAAACGGTGTGATCGGTGTCAGCGTTGGTTATGGCCTACATCTCATCGCCGATGCGTTTGCGGGTGGGGTGCCCATCGCGTGGCCCATCAAAAAACGGCA